>CAUOMQ010000007.1:0-34394 GCA_963456805.1 uncultured Neisseria sp.
TACTGTCTGCGGCTTCGTCGCCTTGTCCTGATTTAAATTTAATCCACTATACAAACCCCGATGGGCAATATTCATGGTCAAGAGTTTTTAGGATGCGGCTTTTCCGTTTTGCCGTTCACTTTCTTTTTAGGCAGGATAAAGTGCATTTTCAAACCATTCGGCTTGATGTTTTCAGCCATGATTTTGCCGTTGTGCTGCTCCATGATGTGTTGGGTCAGGGCAAGGCCTAAGCCGGTACCGGGTTTGCTGGCGCTGGAGTCGGCACGGTAAAAGGCGGTGAAAATGTGCGGCAGTTGCATTTCGTCCACGCCGGGACCGTTGTCGGTAACGTCCACAATCCAATGCTTGCTGTCTTGTCCGATATTGACGCGGATGGTGCTGCCTTCGGGGCTGTAATTGATGGCGTTGCGGATAACGTTATCAAACGCGCGGTACAAATAGCCTTCGTTGGCGCAGACCGTGGCATTTTCGGGGATTCTGGGTTCGACCGAGAGGGTAACGGTTTGTTTGTTCTGCTGGGCGATGCTTTGGTTGTCTTCCACGATGTTTTTCAGGAAGGGGACGAGCTTCAGGCTTTCTTTTTCCAGCGGGATGTTGGATGTTTCCAGTCGTGAAAGCGTCAGCAATTCGCCAACCAAGGTATCCATGCGGGTCAATTCGCCTTCCAGCCTTTTCAGGTATTGTTCCTGCTTTTGCGGCTGCGCCTGAATCAGTCCGACAATCGCCTGCATACGCGCCAAGGGTGAGCGCATTTCGTGGGAGACGTGGTGCAGCAGGTGGCGTTCTTTGGCAACGAGTTTTTCCAGTTTTTCCGCCATTTTGTCGAACTGGATGGCAAGGTGGGACAATTCGTCGTCGCGGTCGTCCACTTGCTGCGAAATACGGGTTTCAAGTTCGCCGTTTGCCACCCTGTCCATGCCGCTGCCCAAGATTTTGATGGGCTTGGTAATGTTGCTGGCGAGGATATACGCCATCAGCAGACCGACGACGATGATGAAGGACAGGATGATGAATTCATGCCAAATCGGGGCGAGCGGCAGGCCCGGGATAAAGAGCGGGCTGGGCAGGCGTTGCGCCTGATGGCTGTCCCAACCTTTGATAAAGAAGAGGTATTCTTCGCCGAAACGGTCGTATTCGATGTGCGCCAAATCGGAATTGGGATTATTGATGGCAAACACGCGGGCGCGTTCGATGGTGTGGTTGTCGATGTTGCGGTCGAGGATGTCTTTTTTCTCGTCGCCCAAAATGACGTAAACGGAATTGGAGACGGGGCTGTCTTCCCATTCCGCCAAAATTTCGCGCGCACCGCTGTCCCCGCGCGCCCTAAAGGCGGAGAGGATGCTGTTCATCAAAGTGGTTTCGATGGTGCGGCGTTGGTTGAATTGGTTTTCGGCGAGGGTATTTTGCACCAGCCAAAAAGAAAAACTCGCCACAAAGATTGCGCAGACGATGACTGCGCAAAATGTGGCGAAGATGCGTTGAAACAGTTTCATTGATCTGTTTTATCTTTAGTTTTTAACAAACAGGTAGCCCAAGCCCCGTACGGTCTGAATCAGCGAGGCATCGCCCAGTTTGTGGCGGATGCTGGAGATGTGGACGTCGATGCTGCGGTCGAATTTTGCCAGTTTGCGGTCAAGCGCTTCGATGGACAAAGTTTCTTTGCTGACAACTTGTCCGGCGTGGCGCATCAGGACTTCGAGCAGGTTGAACTCGGTACTGGTCAGCTCAAGCGGAGTGTCTTTGATGGTCGCCTGACGTTTGGCGGGGTAGAGGACAACGTCGCTGACGGAAATGCTGTTTGGCGCGTTGTTCGGCTCGCCGCTTTGTTGGGCGCGGCGCAGGATGGCGTTGATGCGTGCCAACAGTTCGCGCGGGGTGCAAGGTTTCGGAACATAGTCGTCCGCACCCATTTCCAATCCGATGATGCGGTCGATGTCGTCGCCTTTAGCGGTCAGCATGATGATGGGAACGGTGCTTTGGGAGCGGACGTTTTTCAATACGTCCAAACCGTTCATTTTCGGCATCATGGAGTCTAATACGACGACATCGTACTGGCCGGTCAGGATTTCGTGTACACCGGCTTCGCCGTCCGGAACGCTGTGGACGTTCAATCCTTCGGCGGTAAGGTATTCGGTGAGCAATTCAGTCAGCAAAGCGTCGTCATCTACGAGTAATACGCGACTCATGGGATTTCCTTTTCGTGATTGTATGCGCTGCGCAAACCCGAAATAAACGGGTGCGGCGGATAGTGATGGCTAATTTTAACACGCATTTTGAGTTTTTTGATAGCTTGTTTTCCTATGCTTTTGCGCTTTTTTGCATTGCAGGGACGCTGTCTTTACATTTTCAGACGACCCCTGTACCAAATCCCCAAAATATACGCCGGATACGCGCCAAACGGACGGCAAAATAATGCCGGTAAAGGCTGTGTTCGAGAAAGGACGGAGGGATTCTAAAACAGGTCGTCTGAAAACGTATTCAGGCTTTCAGACGACCTGTTTGATGTTAAAATGATTGTTTATATTGATGAATGAATCACAAAGGGGCTTGTCGATATGTCCTTATCCATTGACGAACAGCTTTTGCCGCACCGCAATGCCATCGATGAAATCGATGCCGAGATTTTGCGCCTGTTGAACGAGCGCGCAGGCCATGCGCACGCCATCGGAGAATTGAAAGGAACGGGCGCAGTGTACCGTCCCGAGCGCGAAGTGGCGGTATTGAGGCGGATTCAGAGTTTGAACCAAGGCCCGTTGCCTGACGAATCCATCGCAAGACTGTTTCGCGAAGTAATGAGCGAATGCTTGGCGTTGGAGCGTCCGCTGACGATTGCCTACCTCGGTCCGCAGGGAACGTTTACCCAGCAGGCAGCCATCAAACATTTCGGCCATGCCGCCCATACCGCCGCCTTTCAAACCATAGACCAGTGTTTCCGACAAGTTGAAACGCGACAGGCGGATTATTTGGTTGCGCCGGTTGAAAACTCGACCGAAGGTTCGGTCGGCCGCACCTTAGACTTATTGGCGGTAACCGCATTGAAAGCCTGCGGCGAAGTCATTGTCCGCATCCATCACAACCTTTTGCGTAAAGGCACGCACGAATTGGGCGGCATCACAAAAGTCATCGCACACGCCCAAGCGCTGGCGCAATGCAACGACTGGCTCGGACGCAACCTGCCCAACGCTGAACGCATCGCCGTTTCCAGCAACGGAGAGGCGGCAAGGCTGGTGGCAGAATCAGACGACCCCAGTATCGCCGCCATCGCAGGGCGTACCGCAGCCGATATTTACCATTTGAACTATGTCGCCGAATGTATCGAAGACGAGCCGAACAACACCACGCGCTTCTTGGTCATGGGGCATCAAGATACAGGCAGCAGCGGCAACGACAAAACCTCGCTGGCCGTCTCTGCGCCCAACCGCGCCGGTGCCGTCGCCGCGCTGTTGCAGCCGTTTACCGAATCGGGCATTTCCATGACCAAGTTCGAAAGCCGCCCAAGCAAATCCGCGCTGTGGGAATACCTGTTCTTCATCGACATCGAAGGACATCAAAACGACGAAAAAGTCCAAAACGCACTGCGGCTCTTGAGCGAACGCGCATCGTTTGTCAAAGTCATCGGGTCCTATCCGGCAGCCGTTTTGTGATGTAGCAGGAATGAGGAAGGTCGTCTGAAAACTGAGATACGGGTTTTCAGACGACCTTTTTTACATCTTTAATATGTTGCATTCTCAGTGTAATCAGCCCACTCTTTCAATAAACGGTGGCGTTTTTCAAATGTCCGATGCAAAGTCGGTAATCCGATTAGCCGGTCAATCGTTTTTCCCAGCCCGAAAGTAAATTCCACCGTATCCGTCACGCAGGTACGCCCTCCGGAAAATCTGAATTCATGCGTATGGCGGAAGGAGCGGTAAATCCCTTTCAGCATCAGGTCGGTAAACGATTGGTTCGGCTCAAGCGAAATGATTTCGGCACGATGCCGCAACCAAATCCCGCAAACTCTGTATTTGAAATCCAAAATATCCCCACGCTCCCAGTATTCCTTTTCCGATAACCATTGCACGTCAAACGGAAACTGACGGGCAAATCCGTGTCGGGAAGTGCAGTAGCGGAATATCGGTTCGAGCGGCGCATCCAGTCGGACGCTGCGGGTGTAAGTCAGCATGATATCGACCGTTGTGGGTAAAGATGGGGATATGGATAAGAGTGGTGCGGTCGGTATCAGTTCATAAATTGCATTGAACGGCGTGATTTGGTGTTGATAATAGAATAAAGGTCGTCTGAAAATTTTCAGACGACCTTTATGATGAATCGCGGCGGTAGGTTTCTATTATTCTTGGCTGATGGGTTCGAAGCCCGGGCAGTCCTCATTGTTTTTGGAATTGCTTGCCCAGAAGATGCCGTCGCTGTTGAGGTAAACGGAGCAGGTTTCGGTGGACTTGTATTCGTCTGTGGGTTTGGCTTCGAGGATGTATCTTGAGGAGGCGGAGTTTACGATTTTTTTATCGTTGTCGTCCGGGCCTTCGAAGTTGAAGATGGAGATATTGAAATATTGGTTTTGAACCAAGGGGGGTAACGAGGGATTGCCTGCTTCGGCTTTTACGGTCGCATGCTGGGCGTAGTAACGCTCGAGGTTTTGGGCGTTGATCAGCAGCTCGGAGCGGACGCTTTCCAAGCGTGTTTTGCGGACGTAGCGTTGGTAAGAGGGATAACCGATCGTCGCTAAAATCGCGATGATCAGGACGACAACGAGTAGCTCGGGGAGAGTAAAACCTTGTGATTTGTTTTTCATAGTAAGTGTCATTGTGTTGTTATATTTATCCAGCCAGGTCGTCTGAAAGGTTCGGGGAGGCGGCTGTTGTTGGGTTTGATAGATGTTGAATTATAGTTCTTTTCTCTTGTTTTGAATGTTTGGATAAATATTGAGATTGGGAAAATATGTAAATACGTTGAAATATTCTGGAAAAGGGTTTTGATTATTTCTATTTAAAACAATAAGTTAAATTTTAGTTTAGTCGGTTATTGTCTTGGCTGGGGTAGATGTTTACAGTAAAATCTGCCCGTTTTCAGCGTTTTCGGCGGATAAGTGTTGGGATTATGCGACATGAATCGGGTGCCGGATTGAACAGATGAAATGGATGAATCAGAAAGTCAGTTATGGCAAAAATCATTAATAAATGGACGGTTGGAATAACGGTTGCTGCGGTGCTTGGGTTTGCTGCGTGGTCTTATTTTCAGCCCGAACCTCAAACTTCTTACATCACGGAAACGGTCAAACGCGGCGACATCAGTCAGACGGTATCCGCTACGGGCGAGATTTCGCCGTCGAATTTGGTGTCGGTGGGCGCGCAGGCTTCGGGGCAGATTAAGAAGCTGTACGTCAAGCTCGGGCAGCAGGTTAAAAAGGGCGATTTGATTGCGGAAATCAATTCGACCACTCAGGTGAATACGCTGAATACGGAAAAATCCAAGCTGGAAACGTATCAGGCGAAATTGGTTTCCGCCGAAATCGCGCTGAACAGTGCGGAGAAGAAATACAAGCGCGAGGCGGCTTTGTGGAAGGAAAACGCGACGTCTAAAGAGGATTTGGAAAGCGCGAAGGATGCGTTGGCTGCGGCTAAGGCAAACGTTGCCGAGCTGAAGGCTTCCATCAAGCAAACCAAAATTTCCATCAATACCGCCGAATCGGAATTGGGCTATACCCGCATTACTGCGACGATGGACGGTACGGTGGTGGCGATTCCGGTGGAAGAAGGGCAGACGGTGAATGCGGTGCAGTCCACGCCGACGATTATCCAATTGGCGAATCTGGATACGATGTTGAACAAAATGCAGATTGCCGAAGGCGATATTACCAAGGTCAAAGCGGGGCAGGATATTTCGTTTACGATTTTGTCCGAACCGGATACGCCGATTAAGGCGAAGCTCGACAGCGTCGACCCGGGCTTGACCACGATGTCGTTGGGCAGCTATACCACCAGCACGGACACGACTTCCAATGCGATTTACTACTACGCCCGCGCTTTGGTGCCTAATCCCGACGGCAAACTTTCCATCGGTATGACGACGCAGAATACGATTGAAATCAACGGCGTGAAAAACGTTTTGCTCGTGCCGACGCTGACGATTAAAAAACACGACGGCAAATCGTTTGTCAGCGTTTTGGGTGCGGACGGCAAAGCTTCGGAACGCGAGATTACGGTCGGTTTGAAAGACAGTATGAATACCGAAGTCAAAAGCGGTTTGAAAGAAGGCGACAAGGTGGTGATGTCGGAAATGAGCGCGGCGGAGCAGGCTGAAGCGGCGCAACGCGCCATGCAGGGCGGTCCGCCGAGATAAATAGGCAATAGGTCGTCTGAAAGTTTTGTTTCTTAGCAAAATTCCCCTTTCAGACGACCTTTCCACTCCATACATCATTATCGGTCGGACACACTTATGAGCTTAATCGAATGTAAAAACATCAACCGCTACTTCGGCAGCGGCGCGAACCACGTTCATGTTTTGAAAGATGTCAGCCTGTCGATAGAGAAGGGCGATTTCGTCGCCATCATCGGGCAGTCCGGTTCGGGCAAATCCACGCTGATGAACATCCTCGGCTGCTTGGATAGCGCGACTTCGGGTTCGTATCAAATCGACGGCATCGAAACCGCCAAAATGGAGCCGGACGAACTGGCGGCATTGCGGCGCGAACGTTTCGGCTTTATTTTCCAACGCTACAACCTTTTGGGTTCGCTGACGGCGCGGGACAATGTCGCCTTGCCTGCCGTGTATATGGGCATGGGCGGCAAAGAGCGTTCGACGCGTGCGGAGAAGCTGTTGCAGGATTTGGGTTTGGAAGGCAAAGAAGGCAACAAACCCAGCGAACTTTCCGGCGGTCAGCAGCAGCGCGTCTCTATCGCCCGCGCCCTGATGAACGGCGGCGAAATCATCTTCGCCGACGAACCGACCGGCGCGCTTGATACCGCCAGCGGCAAAAACGTAATCGAAATCATCCAAAAGCTGCATAAAGAAGGGCATACCGTGATTATGGTTACACACGATCCCGGTATCGCCGCCATCGCCAATCGCATCATCGAAATCCGCGACGGCGAAATCATTTCCGACAGTTCAAAAAATCCCGAAATCCCTGAAAGCAAAATAGAACGCATCAAAGAAAAATCTTCGTGGCTGTTTTATTACGACCAATTCGTCGAAGCCTTCAAAATGTCGGTGCAGGCGATTATGGCGCACAAAATGCGCTCGCTTCTGACCATGCTCGGCATCATCATCGGTATCGCCTCGGTCGTGTCCGTCGTCGCTTTGGGCAACGGTTCTGAGAAAAAAATCCTCGCAGACATCAGCGCGATGGGGACGAACACCATCAGCATCTTCCCCGGGCGTGGTTTCGGCGACAGGCGCAGCGGCAGGATTAAAACCCTGACCATTGACGACGCCAAAGTCATCGCCAAACAAAGCTACGTCGCTTCCGCCACGCCGCAGACGACCTCCGGCGGCACGCTGACCTACCGCAACACTGACTTGTCCGCCTCGCTTTACGGCGTGGGCGAACAATATTTCGACGTGCGCGGGTTGAAGCTGGAATCAGGCCGCCTGTTTGACGAGGCCGATGTAAAAGAAGACGCGCAAGTTGTCGTGATCGACCAAAACACCAAAGAAAAACTCTTTGGCTCAGACGTCAATCCCTTGGGCAAAACCGTTCTCTTCAACAAACGCCCGCTGACCGTCATCGGCGTGATGCAAAAAGAAGAAAACTCCTTCGGCAATTCCGACGTATTGATGCTCTGGTTGCCCTATACGACCGTGATGCACCAAATTACCGGCGAGAGCCACACCAACTCGATTACCGTCAAAATCAAAGACGATGCCAACACCCAAGTCGCCGAAAAAGGGCTGACCGAGCTGCTCAAAACGCGGCATGGTACGGAAGACTTTTTCATGAACAACAGCGACAGCATCAAGCAGATGGTTGAAAGCACCACCGGCACGATGAAGCTGCTGATTTCCTCCATCGCCTTGATTTCATTAGTGGTCGGCGGTATCGGCGTGATGAACATCATGCTGGTGTCCGTAACCGAGCGCACCAAAGAAATCGGCGTGCGCATGGCGATTGGCGCGCGGCGAAACAACATCCTGCAACAATTCCTGATTGAAGCGGTCTTAATCTGTATCATCGGCGGCTTGGTCGGAGTAGGGCTGTCCACAGCCATCAGCCTCGTGTTCAACCAATTCGTCACCGAATTTCCGATGGAAATTTCCATAGGCTCCGTCATCGGCGCGGTTGTCTGCTCGACAGCCATCGGCGTGGCGTTCGGTTTTATGCCCGCCAACAAAGCCTCCAAGCTCAATCCGATTGATGCCTTGTCTAAGGATTAAGTTTTCAGACGACCTCCAAACCCCAAAGGTCGTCTGAAAACCCCGTTTGGCTATTGTTATCACAATGAATATATAGTGGATTAAATTTAAATCAGGACAAGGCGACGAAGCCGCAGACAGTACAGATAGTACGGAACCGATTCACTTGGTGCTTCAGCACCTTAGAGAATCGTTCTCTTTGAGCTAAGGCGAGGCAACGCCGTACTGGTTTAAAGTTAATCCACTATATTTCAGACGACCCCTCCCGAAATAGGCATCTTCAGCCTTCAATACAAGGAAATCTATGGACGTTTACGCAACATACACAGCCTATCCGCAAAGCGGCATCGAACAAATCAAAGCCTCCTCCGGCACGCCTGCCGCCGTATCCGAATGCAGCTTAGGCAAACTATGGGACGCGCTGCATTTCGTCCTGACCGGCAAAGGCTCGGACGATGCCGACGCGGCAAACCCGTTGAGCAAAGCCATGATCGGCAACATCCTGCGGCAGGATGAAGAAGCGGGCGAACACACCGGCTGGATCGACGATACTGAAATTGCCGAAGTGGCCCAAGCCCTGAACCAAGCCGATTTCGCCGCGCTGCTCGACGGTAAAGCTGCAGCAGATTTTCAAAACAACCAAATCTACCCCGATATTTGGGGCGATGAAAAAGCCTTTGCCGAAACCCGCGCGGAATTGGCGCAGCGGTTTAAAGAACTTGCCGCGTTCTACCAAGCCGCCGCGGAACAACATTGCGGCGTGGTGGTCAGGATTTCATGATTTCAGACGACCTTTTTGAATGGGAAAAGGTCGTCTGAAAAACGGATTCAACGGCGAAAGGTACATGAATAATTGATTTAATTGAATTTTATTGAAATGAGTAATACGAATTACGTTTGTTTTTCCTGCCGCACCGCCGTGCGCCGTCCGAAACGCTATTTCCGCCCCCAAGACAGCAGTTCGCCCCGTTGTTCGCAGTGTTCCAAACCATGTGTGGAGCTGTCCGATAGAATTCCGCTTCCGTCGAAGCATAAAACCAAAGAATGGCAGAAATTGCAGCAGGATTTGTGGCGGCAACAGTTGCAAATATTGGAGATGCAGCAACGCTCCAGAGTCAGATATAAGCATGAACTCGAACACGAAGCCGATCGGTTGGAGCGTAAACTGCAAGAGCCGATGCATCCGCAAACTGCCAAACAATTAAAACGTCTTCTGAAAAATTGTTTGAAGAACTTAGAACAAGTCAAATGACCGAGCAAGAACTGGTGTGCCGTTTCCATCAGGCTTTAACCGATATTTCCGCCCTTGCGGAAGCCATTGGCGAACTGCATTGGAAAAGGGCTTTTTTCGACAAGGCGGCGTGGACGCTTGAAAACGAATCCCTGCCTTTTGAAGAACGTTTGGAGCTTGCCTGCGAACAAAGCCACGTTTTCGGCGGCATGGGTTCTTGGAATGATTCCCCGCCGTTCTCCGCCCACGAACACGGCTTGTCTGATGAGTTTGAGAAGACCACTTCGGCTTTGTATGAAATACGTTCGACGGCAATGGTGCATTTAAGGCGGAAGAGCGGAAAGTAGCGCGGGCTTCGCCCGCGAAAACAAGTTGATCCATCCGATTGCAGGTTTTCAGACGACCTCCAAAACCAAAGGCTAAAACATGAATCCCGACAAAGTACAACGAAGCAAGCTGAATACATTGACCGACCTGCCCAATGTCGGCAAAGCCGTGGCGGAGGATTTGGCTTTGCTCGGCATCACGCAGCCGCAGGATTTGGCGGGGCAGGACGCTTACGAAATGTACGACCGCCTGTGCAGCCTGACCGCAACCCGACACGACCCCTGTATGATCGACATTTTCCTGTCGCTGGTTGATTTTATGCAGGGGAACGAACCGAAGCCATGGTGGCATTTTACGGAACAGCGAAAAGCGGTTTTAGCCGATAAATAAACGCAGCCGATGAGATTGTTCAGACGACCTCCCAACCTTTCAGGTCGTCTGAAACCTTAAACCGAAAGGCACAACATGCAGACAAAACCTTTTTTTCAGACGGCATTATCCCTGTCGCTCGCCCTTGCCTTAAGCGCGTGCGCCGTCCACAGCACCGACAAAAACCTCACGCTCGAATCGACGGGGCAGGTCATGAGTGCGGCGGAAACCGCCGAACGTTACGACGTGAACGGCAACTGGTGGGAAATCTACCAAAGCCCGCAGCTCAACGCCCTGATGGCGCAGGCTTTGGAAAACAATATCGATTTGAAACAGGCAGCCATCAGCGTCAATAAAGCCCTGTATCAGGCGAATATTTTGGGGGCGGATTTGGTGCCGTCGTTCAGCGGCTCGTTGAGTGCGTCCACATCCAAAAACCTGAAAACCGGCAGCCACGGTAACACCTTCAGCAGCCAGCTCGGCTTGAGTTACGAATTGGATTTGTGGCGCAAACTCAGTGCCACCGCCGACGCGCAAGTCTGGGAATACCAAGCCACGCGGCAGGATATGGCGAACACGCGCCTGACTTTGATCAACAATGTCGCCGACGCCTATTTCAACATCGCCTACCTCAACGAAGCCATTGAATTGGCGCAAAAATCCCTCAAGCAATATCAGGAAATCAACCGCATTGCCGATGCCAAGTTCCGCTACGGCAGAGCCGATTCCAGCCAGCCGACGCAGGCGAAACAATCGCTGTTGAGCGCGCAAAACAACCTGATTTCCCTGAAAAACAGCCTCGACACGCAAAAACAGGTTTTACGCAACCTGCTCAACCTCAAGCCGAACGAAGACATCGCCGCCGACCCCGCGCAATTCCGCCTACCGTCCGTCAAAGGCGTGAACCTCGACGTACCGATTACCGTGTTGGCGAACCGCCCCGACCTGCGCGCCGTCGAATACCGCCTGCAATCCTCGCTCCAATCCGTCGAAGCGCAAAAACGCAGTTGGTATCCCTCGATTACATTGGGCGCGAGCTTGAGTACGTCGTCTGAAAAAGCCAAAAGCGCGTTCAAGATCCCGCTCTTGGGCGGCTCCGCCACCATCAACCTGCCGTTCCTCAACTGGCAGACCATGAAATGGAAAGACAAAACCGCCCAAGCCAATTTCGACAGCGCCAAACTCGACTTTGAAAAAGCTCTGACTACCGCGCTGAACGAAGTCAACACCAACTACCTCGCCTACCAAAACGCCCAAGCCGCGCTTAACAACCAAGAGCAGCGTTACGCCTTGGACAAGAAAAACAGCCGCTACTACCAAGTGCGCTACCAACACGGCAAAAACGAGCTGAAAGACTGGCTGGAAGCACTGAACACGGAATACAGCTCCGCCCAGAACTTACTGAACCAGCGGTACGAAACGCTGAAATACGAAAACATGGTGTATAAAGCGATGGCGGGACGTTACACGCCGAAGTAGGGCGTTTGGCTCGAGAGGTCGTCTGAAAACTGAAAAAACGGTTTTCAGACGACCTTTTTGGCGGTTTGTCGGAAACAAACCGCCGATTTTTTCGTTTGTGCAGTAAAGACGTCGGTAATGTCCCGCTGCGGTTTAAATTTGCTGTAAAAATCGAAACGCCTCGGAAAAGCAAAGAATTTGAGTTTGGATATCGTTTTTTAGAAATTCTAATTTTATTGAAAATATTTTGATAAACAAGAGGATATGTGCTTTTTGTGGAATTGTTGGATGCAATCGCGTATAATTTTGCGATTGTTTTATTCTGCAATTTCAGGCAGTGGATTGTCTGGGATGCTTATAGGAGCCCAATACCATGATGATATTATATTCAGGCATTACATGCCCGTTCAGCCAACGCTGTCGCTTCGTCCTGTACGAAAAAGGTATGGATTTTGAAATCAAAGACGTTGATATTTTCAATAAGCCCGAAGATCTTGCCGTAATGAATCCGTATAACCAAGTCCCCGTTTTGGTTGAACGTGATTTGATCCTCTATGAATCCAATATCATCAATGAATACATAGACGAACGCTTCCCCCATCCGCAACTGATGCCCGGCGACCCCGTGATGCGCGGCCGCGGACGATTGGTTTTGTTCCGCATGGAAAAAGAGCTATTCAGCCTGGTGCATGTATTGGAAAACCCGAATTCCACCAATAAAGAAATGGCGAAAGCGCGCGAAGCCATCGGCAACGGTCTGACCATGCTCGCGCCTGCGTTCACCAAAAACAAATACATTCTCGGCGATGATTTCTCAATGATTGACGTGGCTTTGTCCCCATTGCTGTGGCGCCTCGACCATTACGACATCAAACTCGGCAAATCCGCCGCACCATTGCTGAAATACGCTGAACGTATCTTCCAACGCGAAGCCTTTATCGAAGCCATGACCCCCGCTGAGAAGGCAATGCGCCGTTAAAGGCCGAAAGGATTCATCATGACGACATCTACCAAGCCTTATCTGATTCGCGCTTTGTACGAATGGTGTACGGACAACAATCAAACGCCGCACATTGTCGCATGGGTAAACGAACATACCCGCGTCCCCATGCAGTATGTTCGCGAAAACGAGATTGTCCTCAATATCGGACCGACTGCCAGCCATAATCTGAACATCGACAACGATTGGATCAGCTTTTCAGCCCGCTTTGGCGGCGTAGCGCACGATATTTGGATTCCGGTCGGACACGTTGTCAGCCTGTTTGCCCGAGAAAGCGGCGAAGGCATGGGATTTGAAGTCGAACCCTATGAGCCTTCCGATAAAGAACAACCGGAACAGGAAACTGAAAACAAACAAGAAACCGATACGCCGGCAAAATCCGGCAAGGTGTTGAAGTTTGTGAAATAGGGTGGAAATGTAAAAGGTCGTCTGAAATTAAGTTTTCAGACGACCTTTTTGTGTTCATCGGGAAGGGGGAGGAGTATTTCAAAAGTGTGCTCTAGTTTAGTAAGTTTAAACTTTCAGACGACCTCTCGGAGATTTCAGGTAAACATTGATTTAATCCGATATAATTTATTCCATTCAACACTTTTTATCCGATAGGAGAACCTCATGTACCGTCCTGCCGTCTGCTTCACATTGGGAGAAGCTGCTGCTACCACGGCCTATCAAAGCAAAATCGGCGGTACGCCCTACCTGCCAAAAAATGCCGAATATCCGTATCACGCCGAGAAAAAGTATCCGCTGACTCTGGTGGCACAAATCAACTTTGCCGAAGTGCCGCCGTTGCCCGGTTTCCCCGAGCGTGGCATCTTGCAAGTTTTTGTTGATGGTCTGGATTACGGCTTAGGCTACGACTTTGAAAATCTGTCGGAACAAGCCGGCTGGCGCATTATGTACTATCCCGAATTATTGCCCGAGAGCGAATTGCAAACCGATTTTTCCGCTTATCAGGCAACCGATTCAGAATGTCTGCCGTTTTCTGGGGAGTTTCCGCTGATTTTTCAAGCGGCAAGCGAAGAGGAGGAAGATGCAGATTTCAATAAATCTCAAGGGCATAAAATCGGCGGTTCTCCGATTTTTCTTCAGGGCGACCCGTTTCTTGAGTGTGATGAAGACGCTGATTTTGACGATCCCGCTACCATCACTTGTTCTGATTGGCGCAAATACATCCTGCTGTTGCAATTAGACACTGATATCAATGAAAAAGACCGCTATACCGGAAAACTGATGTGGGGCGACTCCGGTGTGGCGAATTTCTTCATTACGCCCGAAGATTTGGCTAAACGCGATTTCAGCCGTGTAGCATTTGTGTTTGATTGTTGTTAAATGCCCGATCAGCCATCTTTTATGATGCTCCCAAACAAAAGGTCGTCTGAAATTAAGTTTTCAGACGACCTTTTTTAGTATGTCAAACCGCTGTTAGGAAACAACTTCGCCTTGGGTGCGTTGTTTGTCGATGCTGCGGTTGATGTGCCATTGTTGGGCGATGGTCAGGAGGTTGTTGACTACCCAGTACAATACCAGACCTGCAGGGAAGAAGAAGAACATGGCTGAGAAAATCAGCGGCATGACTTTCATCATTTTTGCCTGCATCGGGTCGGTCGGCGGCGGGTTGAGGAATGTTTGGGCAAACATGGTTACCGCCATAATTACGGGCAGAATGTAGTAGGGGTCGGAGCGGCTAAGGTCGGTAATCCAGCCCAGCCAAGGTGCCTGACGCAATTCTACGGAGGCAAACAACGCCCAGTACAAGCCGATGAAGACGGGGATTTGCAACAGCATGGGCAGGCAGCCGCCCAGCGGGTTGATTTTTTCGTCTTTGTAAAGCTGCATCATGGCTTGCTGTTGCGCCATACGGTCGTCGCCGTATTTGTCTTTGATGGCTTGCAGTTTGGGTGCGGCGGCGCGCATTTTTGCCATAGAGCGGTAGGATGCGTTGGTCAGCGGGTAGAGTACTGCTTTGACGATAATGGTCAAAACGATGATTGCCCAGCCCCAGTTGCCGATAATGTTGTGCAGTTGGTTCAGGAGCCAGAAGAGGGGGGAGGCGAACCAGTGTACTTTGCCGTAGTCTTTTGCCAGTTGCAGGTTGTCGGCGATGTTTGCGATGACGGATGTGGTCTGCGGGCCGGCGTAGAGGTTGATGGAGGCTTCGGATTTCGCACCGTTTTGGATGGCGGCAAGGGGAACGCTGACGCTGGTGCTGTACAGGTTGTCGTTGCGGCGTTTGATGTCGATACGGCAGTCGCCTGCGGCGCAAACGCTTTGTCCGCCTTTGGGTTGGAGAATCCAAGTGGACATGAAGTGGTGTTCAATCATGCCGAGCCAGCCGGTTTGGGTTTTGCGGGCGTATTCGGCTTCGTTTTTGCCTGATTTGGCATCGTCGTCCAAGTCGGAGAAGTTGACTTTTTGGAATTTGCCTTCAGGGGTGTAAACCACCGGGCCGACGAAAGAGCGGGTAAAGTAGCCTTGACCTTCAGGTTCGCTGCGGTCGCGTACGATGCGGTAGTCCGCGCTCAGGTTGGCAGGCTTGCCGCTGGTGTTGGTGATGTCGAAACGGACGTTGACGAGGTAGCTGTCTTTGGTAAAGGTATAGACTTTGTCAATTTTCAGTCCGTTTGTTTCAGGCGCGCTCAGGCGGACTTCGACTTTGTCGCCGTTGAGGCTGTATTGTTTTTGCGGAGCGGTAAAGCTGATATCTTTCAGAACGTTGTTGCCTTGTGCGTCCAAAAGCTCGGACTGGGCAACGTAGGTGTATTCTTTGCTGTCGTTAAACAGGGTGAAGGGTTTGTTTTCGTCGCCATTTGCTTTGTATTTGAGCAGGGTCATTTGACGCAGGTCGCCGCTTTTTTCGTCGATGACGGCTTTGACCGTGTCGGTCGTTACGGTAATCGGCGTTGCGGGGGCGAGTGCGGCTTCGGCGGCAGCGGTTGCGGCGGTTTGCTGCTGCTGTTGCTGCGCGGCTTGTTGTGCCGGATTGGGTTTGGGGCTGGGGAAGAAATGTTCCCAGCCGGCAAAGATTGCCAGCGAAATGGCAAAAAATGCCACAAGTCTTTTAAAATCCATAAGAGATTCCTGGAATTGACGGGTATGTAATGGAGATGAAAACTGCTTCAGACGGCATTATATAGAAACCGACGGGAAATTAAAGGAAATCAAGTTATCCGAATGATTCGGATTACGGGACAGGGTCGTGTCCGTGTCCGCCGAATGGGTGGCAGCGGGCAATGCGTTTGAGGGCGAGCCAGCCGCCTTTGAATGCGCCGTATTTTTTGACTGCCTCGACCGCGTATTGCGAACAGGTCGGGGTATAGCGGCAGCGAGGCGGTATCAGCGGGCTGACGGCGTATTGGTAAAAACGGATCAGCGCGAGGACGAATTTGGACAACAGGGTATTCATCAGCGTTTGCGCATGAGTTGTGCCAATTGGCTTCGGGCTTCGGCGGCATTTTGCCGGTTGAATGCCAGGCGGACGCGTACGACGAAATCATGCGGCGGCAGGCTGTTTTTGTTCAGTCTGAACCAATCGCGGATCACGCGCTTCATGTAGTTGCGTTCATGCGCACGTTTCGCTGTTTTTTTGCTGACGACCAAGCCGAGCCGCGGATGGTTCAATCCGTTGTCGCCAGATTGGGAAACTTGCAGCAAATCGCGGCTGCGCCGGTTTTTGAACGCAAAAACGGATGAAAAATCATCCGTTTTTAATAAGCGGTACTGCTTTCCGAAGCGGTAGTCCAAAATTACACTGCCAAGCGTTTGCGGCCTTTGGCGCGACGGGCTGCCAATACTGCGCGGCCACCGCGGGTTTTGGAGCGAACCAGGAAGCCGTGGGTACGTTTGCGTTTGGTAACGGAAGGTTGATAAGTGCGTTTCATGATGTTTCCTAAAAAAATCGGTAGATAAATAAACCGTGAATTACACTCTAATTTTCATCTTTTGTCAATCTTGGTTGAGTAAATGGATATGGCGCGCGGGGTGATTCGGTTTGCGGATTCGCGTGGCGCTTTGTGGATAAAATTTCCGGCAGGTTGTGGATAAAGTTTGGCGGAGTGGGTATAATCGGCACTTCCTGTCCCTTTGTCGGGCGATAGGTCGTCTGAAAATGTTGATACGGATTTATCGTGATGATTTTCCAAAAATAATTTAATTGTATTTTCAGACGACGCTCGGTTTGGCGGATAGGGTTTGTGCGGTATTTGCGACACTTTCTCCGTCGGGCAGAAACCGCATTTTCAAGGGCTGCAATTTCCGACGGTTTCTCTCCGTTTCTTTTCAACGATTTCCACGACTCGAGCTTATTCATGACGCTAGCAGAATTTTGGCCGCAGTGCCTCCGCCGACTTCACGATATTTTGCCTGCCGGGCAGTTCGCGCAATGGATTGCGCCCTTGACCGTGGGCGAGGAAAACGGCGTGTGGGTGGTTTACGGTAAAAACCAGTTTGCCTGCAATATGCTCAAAAGCCAGTTTGCCGCCAAAATCGAAGTGGTGCGTGCGGAATTGGCTCCGCAACAGGCGGCTTTTGCGTTTAAGGCGGGCGCGGGGCAGCATTATGAAATGGCGGAAAATGCGGGGGCGGTTGCGCCTGAACATGCTGCGTTGACGGAAGAAATGCCGAAAGCGGACGCGCAAGAATCTTTTTCGGACGGGACGTCGTCTGAAAACTCAGACAGACCCTCCGTTGCGAAAACGGCGGCGGATATTTTGGCGCAGCGCATGAAAAACCTGCCGCACGAAAGCAAACAGCCTGCCGCCGCGCCCGCAGAATCCAAAGCCGTTGCCAAAGCCAAAACGGAAGCGCAGCGCGATGCGGAAGAAGCGCGTTACGAGCAGACCAATCTGTCGCGCGACTATACATTCGATACCTTGGTAGAAGGTAAGGGCAACCGCCTTGCCGCCGCCGCCGCCCAAGCCATTGCAGAGAACCCGGGGCAGGGCTACAACCCGTTTTTCCTGTACGGCAGCACGGGTTTGGGTAAAACTCACTTAGTGCAGGCCATCGGCAACGAACTGCTGAAAAACCGTCCTGACGCCAAAGTGCGCTATATGCATTCAGACGACTATATCCGCAGCTTTATGAAGGCGGTGCGCAACAATACTTATGATGTGTTCAAGCAGCAATACAAACAATACGACTTGCTGATTATCGACGACATCCAGTTCATCAAAGGCAAAGACCGTACGATGGAAGAATTCTTCTATCTGTACAACCATTTTCATAACGAGAAAAAACAGCTCATCCTCACTTGCGACGTATTGCCTGCCAAAATCGAAGGCATGGACGACCGCCTCAAATCGCGTTTTTCATGGGGTTTGACTTTGGAACTCGAGCCGCCCGAGCTGGAAATGCGCGTGGCGATTTTGCAGAAAAAGGCAGAAGCGGCAGGCATCAGCATTGAAGACGAAGCCGCATTGTTTGTCGCCAACCTGATTCGTTCCAACGTGCGCGAACTGGAAGGCGCGTTCAACCGCGTCAGCGCCAGCAGCCGCTTCATGAACCGTCCCGTTATCGACATGGATTTGGCGCGTACGGCTTTGCAGGACATCATTGCCGAAAAACACAAAATCATTACCGCCGACACCATTATCGACGCGACTGCCAAATATTACCGTATTAAAATCAGCGATATACTCGGCAAAAAGCGCACACGCAACATTGCCCGTCCGCGTCAGGTCGCCATGAGCCTGACCAAAGAACTGACCACTCTCAGCCTGCCGTCCATCGGCGACGCGTTCGGTGGACGCGACCACACGACCGTCATGCACGGCGTGAAGGCCGTAGCAAAACTGCGCGAAGAAGATCCCGAGTTGGCGCAAGATTACGAAAAACTCCTGATTCTGATTCAAAACTGAGCCAGAACCGGCTTTCAGACGACCCCTCTCTTAAAAGGTCGTCTGAAAACACAAATACACTTTGATTTTAACGGCGGCGAATCAACCATCTCGTCCGCCGAACCCGATTCAAAAACACCCGAAATAACCGATTCAAAAGGAATTGACCATGCTGATTTTACAAGCCGACCGCGACAGTCTGCTCAAGCCGCTGCAAGCCGTTACCGGTATCGTCGAACGCCGCCATACCCTGCCCATCCTCTCCAACGTCCTGCTCGAAAGCAAAGACGGTCAAACCAAACTCCTGGCGACCGACTTGGAAATCCAAATCAACACAGCCGGTCCGGAAAGTCAGGCAGGCGACTTCCGCATCACCACCAATGCCAAAAAATTCCAAGACATCCTGCGCGCCTTGCCCGACAGCGCCATCGTTTCGCTCGACTGGGCGGACAACCGCCTCACCCTGCGTGCAGGCAAATCACGCTTCGCCCTGCAAACCCTGCCTGCCGAAGACTTCCCGCTGATGAGCGTCGGCGAAGACATCAGCGCCGCGTTTTCCCTGTCGCAGGAGACTTTCAAAACCATGCTGTCACAAGTCCAATACAGCATGGCAGTACAAGACATCCGTTACTACCTCAACGGCTTGCTGATGCAGGTTGAAGGCAACCAACTGCGCCTCGTCGCCACCGACGGCCACCGCCTTGCCTACGCTGCCAGCCAAATCGAAGCCGAATTGCCCAAAACCGAAGTCATCCTGCCGCGCAAAACCGTTTTGGAACTCTTCAAACTGTTGAACAACCCGTCCGAACCCATCAGCGTCGAGCTGCTCAACAACCAAGTGCGCTTCCAATGCAACGGTACGACCATCGTCAGCAAAGTCATCGACGGCAAATTCCCCGACTTCAACCGCGTCATCCCGCTGGACAACGACAAAATCTTCCTCGTTTCACGCACCCAACTTTTGGGCGCGCTTGAACGTGCCGCCATCCTTGCCAACGAAAAATTCCGCGGCGCGCGCCTGTTCCTGCAACCCGGCCTCTTGAGCGTCGTGTGCAGCAACAACGAGCAGGAAGAAGCACGCGAAGAACTCGAAATCGCCTACCAAGGCGGCGAACTCGAAGTCGGCTTTAACATCGGCTATCTGATGGACGTATTGCGCAACATCCATTCCGACGATATGCAGCTCGCCTTCGGCGATGCCAACCGCTCGACCTTGTTTACTGTGCCGAACAATCCGAACTTCAAATACATCGTTATGCCGATGCGCATCTGATGCGGAGGTTGTTTTGAAATGAATAAAAAGGTCGTCTGAATAATTGGAAAGTTTAAGGTTATGAATTTTTTTAGAAAAACTATCTTTTTTCTGGTTGTCTTATCGATCTTGGCTGCCTGCGGTTCGTTCGTCTCGCAATATGTTTTAGGAATGGACCCTTGCGTTTTGTGTATTTTGCAGCGCTTGTCGGTTTTAGCGGTCGGATTGGTGGTTTTGGCGGCAGCCTTTTTCCGCCAGGCTTCTAAGATTGGCAGACTGTTCAGTGCCTTGTTGGTCAGTGTGCCGGCGGTTTATGGCGCGGGTGTTGCGGCCTATCAATTGTGGCTGCAAAGCCTGCCGCCGGGGAGTGCGCCGTCCTGCGGTGCGCCGTGGACTTTCCGTTTGAAGGATTGGCCGCTGTTTGACTGGTTTGAACCAATTGTGCGCGGCTTTGGCGATTGTGCCGTACCGGACTATCTGCTGGGTATTGCACTGCCGTATTGGAGCATCGCCTATTTTGGCTTTGTGATTGTATTGGTGTGGTTTGCCTGGTTCAAAACCAAATAGCCGCAAAGATGAAAAGGTCGTCTGAAAACCGAAAATATGGTTTTCAGACGACCTTTGTTGTATTTGGTAACTATATGTTCCCGTTGTATAATCGCGGGTTTTCAATTCAATATAGTGGATTAAATTTAAATCAGGACAAGGCGACGAAGCCGTAGACAGTACAGATAGTACGGCAAGGCGAGGCAACGCCGTACTGGTTTAAAGTTAATCCACTATAATAAACATACAGGAACCGCCATGACAGAATCCATCACCCGCGACAGTATGCAATACGATGTCGTGATTGTCGGCGCAGGCCCGTCGGGTTTGTCCGCCGCCATCAAACTTAAGCAGCTTGCCGAAAAAAACGGGCGCGAAATCAGCGTTTGCGTGGTGGAGAAGGGTTCTGAGGCGGGCGCGCATTCGCTGGCAGGTGCAGTTATTGATCCGATTGCGTTGAATGAGCTGATTCCCGATTGGAAAGAAAAAGGCGCGCCGCTGACGCGCGCGGTAACGCAGGACAAAGTGTTGTTCCTGACTGAGAAAAAGGCGTTCAATCTGCCGGTTACTCCTAATTTCGACAATCACGGCAACTACATCGTCAGCTTGGGCGAAGTCGTGCGCTGGTTGGCGGAGCAGGCGGAAAATATGGGCGTGGAAATCTATCCGGGCTTCGCCGCTGCCGAAGTGCTGTATCACGAAGACGGTTCGGTCAAAGGCATTGCAACCGGCAATATGGGCATCGGCAAAGACGGCGAGCCGACCGACAGTTTCCAGCCAGGCATGGAGCTTTGGGCGCAGCAAACCCTGTTTGCCGAAGGTTGCCGCGGTTCGCTTTCCAAACAAGTCATCGAACGTTTCCAACTCGACCAAAACAGCCAGCCGCAAACTTACGGCTTGGGCATCAAAGAGATTTGGGAAGTGTCGTCTGAAAAACATCAGCCCGGTTTGGTGGTACACAGCGCGGGCTGGCCGCTGGACAGTCAAACCTACGGCGGTGCGTTTGTTTACCATTTCGACGACAACAAAGTCGCCGTCGGCTTCGTGGTCGGTTTGGACTATCAAAACCCTTATCTGTCGCCGTTTGAAGAGTTCCAACGTTTCAAAACCCATCCGGAAATCCGCAAAACCTTCGAAGGCGGCCGCCGCATTGCTTACGGCGCGCGTTCGCTGATTGAAGGCGGTTTGCAAAGCCTGCCGAAGCTCTCGTTCAAGGGCGGCGTTTTAATCGGCGATGCGGCGGGTTTCCTCAATATGCCGCGTATCAAAGGCATCCATACGGCCATGAAATCCGCCATGCTTGCCGCTGAAGCCGTGTTCCCCTTGTTGGAAAACCTCGAAGAAGCGGAGGGCTTCGACAGCGGCAAAGAAGCAGCGGATTATCAGCAACGTTTTGAACAAAGCTGGCTGTATCAAGAGCTTTACACCGCGCGTAATGTCCGTCCGTCATTCAAATGGGGCGTTTACCTTGGCTCGCTTTATACCGGCATCGACCAAATGATTTTCAGAGGCAAAGCCCCGTGGACCTTGAAACATCACGGCAAAGACAACGAGCAGCTCAAAAAAGCCGCCGCGTGCAAGCCGATTGATTATCCGAAACCCGACGGTGTGTTGACCTTCGACCGCTTGAGCAGCGTCTTCCTCGCCAATCTCGCGCACGAAGAAAACCAGCCCGACCATCTGGTGCTGAAAAATCCGCAAACGATGATAGACGTGAACTACAAAGAATACGCCTCGCCCGAAACGCGCTATTGTCCGGCAGGCGTGTATGAAATCGTCGAAGAAAACGGCAGCCCGCGCCTGCAAATCAACGCCGCCAACTGCGTTCACTGCAAAACGTGCGACATCAAAGACCCGACGCAAAACATTACTTGGATTTGTCCCGAAGGCGCAAGCGGACCGAATTACGGCGGGATGTAGGCTTTAGTTGAAGCGGGCTTGTCTAAATGGGACAAGTCTCTGTCGTATCAGATAAAAAAGGTCGTCTGAAAATCTTGGTTTAAGGTTTTCAGACGACCTTTTGGGTTTTTCAGGGAGCGGGCGTGAATGGAATATCGTTGATTTATAGTGGATTAACTTTAAACCGGTACGGCGTTGCCTCGCCTTAGCTCAAAGAGAACGATTCTCTAAGGTGCTGAAGCACCAAGTGAATCGGTTCCGTACTATCTGTACTGTCTGCGGCTTCGTTGCCTTGTCCTGATTTAAATTTAATCCACTATACCTGATTACGGTACGCATTCATCCGCGCTTGAGATTTGTGTTGAATCGGCTGCGCTTTTAAAGGCGTATTTTGTCTTAGCCGTAACGCCGTTGGAAATCGTTCATAAAGCCCGCCAACGCCTGTACGCCTTCGAGCGGCATGGCGTTGTAGATGCTGGCGCGCATGCCGCCGACGGTTTTGTAGCCTTTGAGCAGGCACAGACCTTGCAGTTCGGCTTCGAGGACGAAGCGGCGGTCGAGTTCGGCTAAGGCGGTTTGGAAGACGACGTTCATTTTCGAGCGGGCATCGGGGCGGATTCGGTTGACGTAGAAGCCGCCGCTGTTGTCGATGGCGTCGTAAAGCGTTTGGGCTTTGATGTTGTTGACGGCTTCGATTTTCTTCACGCCGCCTTGTGTCAGCAGCCAGCGGAACACTAAACCGGACATATAAATGGCGTAGGTGGACGGGGTGTTGTACATACCGTCGCGGTTGAGGTGGGAGCGGTAGTTGAAGACGTCGGGAATGCTGTCGGGGCAGCGGTCGAGCAGGTCTTCGCGGATGATGACGACGGTTGCGCCGGCGGGACCGATGTTTTTTTGCGCACCCGCGTAAATCAGCCCGTAGTCGGAAACGTCAAATTCGCGCGAGAGGATTTCGCTGGACATGTCGCAAACAAGCGGCGGCAGGTCGTCTGAAAGTTTGGGAACGGTTTGGTATTGCAGGCCGTTGACGGTTTCATTGATGACGAAGTGGACGAAGGCGGAGTTTTTGTCTATGTCCCAAGTTTCGACGGGCGGCAGGGCGGTATAGTCGAATTGTTCGCCGCCGTGTGCCGCCAGTCGGATTTCGGCATCGGTCAGGCGGCTCATTTGTTCGTAGGCGATGCGGCTCCAGTTGCCCGTTACCACTGCGTCGGCGGACGGGAAGCCATGCGCCAGGTTCATGGCAACCATGTTGAATTGCGTGGTCGCGCCGCCTTGCAGGAACAGGATTTTGTAGTTTGAGGGAATGTTCAGCAGCGTGCGCAGGTCTTGTTCGGCATGATGGAGGATGCTGAGGAACATTTCCGAGCGGTGGCTCATCGCCATGACAGGGAAGCCTGTGCCGTTGTAGTCGAGCATTTCTTGCTGAGCGGTACGCAATACGGCTTCGGGCAGGACGGCGGGACCTGCGGAAAAGTTGTAGATGGGGCGGGCGGACATGGCAATGCCTTTTTGTTTCGATGATAACAGCTTTGGATTTTAGAATGACGGCGTGCTTCGTGCAAGCCGTATGGAAGGGAAATGGGGTCGTCTGAAAAAGAAAGGTTGGAAATAAAATGATGATTATCAATGGGTAAGATTTAATGGCGATTTTTCAGACGACCGTTTTTGTCAACAATTTTAAGCTTGGTTTTATGCCGTCAGGTGTATTCACTCTATAAGGTCGTCTGAAAAAAGCCGCGATAAATCAAAGCTTTTCTTTTGGGTGGAAAGCAGTTATAATAAGCCAATTTTTCAATTTTGACGAAAAATGGCCACGGGGCCATTTTTTTGTTTATGTACTCCGGGAGATTCATGGATATTCAAACAATTCTCGAAAAAACCCTGCCGGGTTTGGGCTACGAACTGGTCGATTTCGAGCTGACTGCGCAAGGCACGCTGCGCGTGTTCATCGATAAGGAAGGCGGGATTACCGTCGAAGACTGCGCGACTGTCAGCAATCATTTGAGCCGCGTGTTCATGGTGGAAGACATCGATTATAAAAATCTGGAAATTTCCAGCCCCGGCCTTGACCGGCCTCTGAAAAAAGCCGCCGATTTCGTGCGCTTTGCAGGACAACAGGCAAAAATCAAAACCCGCCTGCCGGTTGACGGACAAAAGAATTTTATCGGCCGCATCGAGGATTGTGAAAACGATACCGTAACGCTCTCTTTCGACGGCAAAACCGCGCAAATCGGCTTGGATAATATCGATAAAGCCCGCCTGCGCCCCGAATTTAAATTTTAAAACTTGATATTGGAGATTCTAAAAAATGAGTCGCGAAATGTTGCAACTTGCCGAAGCGTTGGCAAGCGAGAAAAACGTTGAAGCGGAAGTGGTGTTCCAAGCATTGGAATTTGCCCTTTCTACCGCAGCCAAGAAAAAAGCCGACCGCGAGCACATGGACGTGCGCGTCGAAATCGACCGCGATACCGGCGAATATCATACTTACCGCCGCTGGCTGATTGTTGCCGACGAGGATTACACCTATCCCGACCTGGAAAAAACCATCGAAGAAATCCAAGAAGAAATTCCGGGTACCGACATTCAAATCGGCGACTACTACGAAGAAACACTGCCGAACGAAGGCTTTGGCCGCCAAGCTGCGCAAACTGCCAAACAAATCATCCTGCAACGCATCCGCGATGCCGAGCGCGAGCAAAATCTGAACGAATTCTTGGCTGTTAAAGAAGACATCGTTTCCGGTACGGTAAAACGCGTAGAACGTCACGGCATCATCGTCGAAGTCGTTCCGGGCAAGCTGGACGCGCTGATTCCGCGCGAACAAATGATTCCGCGTGAAAACTTCCGCGGCGGCGACCGTATCCGCGCGCTGTTTTTGCGTGTGGACGAAATCGGCAACACCGGCCGCAAACAAGTCATCCTCAGCCGTACTTCGGGCGATTTCCTCGCAAAACTGTACGAAATGGAAGTGCCTGAAATTGCAGACGGCTTGTTGGAAATCCGCGAAGTGGCGCGCGATCCGGGTCAACGTGCGAAAGTGGCGGTCAAAGCCAACGACCAACGCATCGATCCGCAAGGCACCTGTATCGGCGTGCGCGGTTCCCGTGTGAACGCCGTCAGCAACGAATTGGCAGGCGAGCGTATTGATGTGGTGCTGTGGTCGTCTGAAACTGCTGAGTTCGTGATGAATGCGCTGTCTCCTGCCGAAGTCAGCCGCATCGTGATTGACGATGACAAACACGCGGTTGATGTGATCGTCGCCGAAGACCAGCTTGCGCTCGCTATCGGCCGCGGCGGTCAAAACGTGCGCTTGGCATCCGATTTGACAGGTTGGCAGTTGAACATCATGACTGTCGAAGAAGCAGACGAACGCACTGCCGCCGAAGACGCAGCCATCCGCGACCTCTTTACCGCGCATCTGAACATCGACGACGAAACCGCCGATATTTTGGTGGAAGAAGGTTTTGCCACGCTGGAAGAAGTTGCTTACGTTCCGGCTGCCGAATTGCTCGCCATCGAAGGCTTTGACGAAGAAATCGTCGAAACCCTGCGCAACCGCGCGCGCGATGCGATTCTAACCATGGCGATTGCGTCCGAAGAGAAGCTGGAAGAAGTTTCAGACGACATGCGCAATCTGGACGGCGTAGATTCCGATATGCTCCGCAAACTGGCGGAAGCCGGCGTAACCACCCGCGACGATCTGGCGGAACTGGCCGTTGACGAACTGATTGAAATAACCGGTGTAGATGAAGAAGCGGCGAAAAAAGTGATTCTTGCCGCCCGCGAACACTGGTTTACCGAAGAGAACTAATGGGGGTACAGATGAGTAACACAACCGTAGAACAATTTGCCGCCGAACTGAAACGCCCCGTCGATGATTTGCTGAAACAACTGAAAGAAGCCGGCGTCAATAAAAACAGCGGCAGCGATTCCCTGACGCTGGACGACAAACAACTGCTGAACGCCTATCTGAAAAAGAAAAACGGTAATGACGGCGGAACCATCAGCATCCGCCGCAAAAAAACCGAGGTCAGCACTGTCAGCGGCGTCAAAGTCGAACGCAAACGCGGCCGTTCCGTAACGATTCCTTCTCCGGAAGAGCTTGCTGCCGAAGCCAAAGCCAAAGCAGTAGCTGAAGCGCAAAAAGCCGAGCAGGCAGAAGCGAAAGACCAAGTCGCAGAACAGGCGAAAGCCGAAGCTGAGGCCGCCGCCCGTGCCGAAGCGCGCGCGAAAGCCGAAGCGGAAGCTGCGAAGTTGAAGGCTGCCAAAGCAGCAAAAGCCGAGCCGAAAGCCAAAGCGGAAGAAGCGAAACCTGTTGAAGCGACTGAAAAACCTGCCGACGTGAAAGCAGCTGAAAGCAAAGCCGACGACAAACCGGCAGAACCTGCTGCACAAGCAGTTCAGGCTGAAGACAAACCTGCCCAAAGGTCGTCTGAAAAACCTGCCGAAGGCAAAGCCAAACCTAAACAAGACAAAGGCAATAAAGGCAAAGACGCGAAAAAAGCAGCCAAACCAGCTGTTCCAGCGGCTCCGCAACCTGTGGTCAGCGCGGAAGAACAAGCGCAACGCGACGAAGAAGCACGCCGCGCCGCCGCTTTACGCGCCCATCAAGAAGCCTTGTTGAAAGAAAAACAAGAGCGTCAGGCGCGCCGCGAAGCCATGAAACAACAGGCGGATCAGCAAGCCAAGCCCGCAGCCGAAGCCAAAGCTGCCGAGCAGCGCAAGCCTGCCGAAAAAGCCAAAGCCGCGCCCGCAGAAGGCAAAGCCGCCAATCCTGCCCGTGCGAAAAAAGAAGACCGCCACAACCGCGACGATGACAACCAAGGCCGAAACGCCAAAGGCAAAGGCGGTAAAGGCGGACGCGACCGCAATGCGCGCAACGGCGACGACGAGCGCGTACGCAGCGGTAAAAAAGGCAAGAAACTCAAACTCGAGCCGAACCAACACGCCTTCCAAGCGCCGACCGAACCTGTCGTTCACGAAGTCTTGGTTCCCGAAACCATTACCGTTGCCGATTTGGCGCATAAAATGGCAGTCAAAGGCGTGGAAGTGGTCAAAGCCCTGATGAAAATGGGCATGATGGTGACCATCAACCAATCCATCGACCAAGACACCGCCCTGATTGTGGTGGAAGAACTCGGCCACATCGGCAAACCTGCTGCCGCCGACGATCCCGAAGCATTCTTGGATGAAGGCGTGGAAGCTATGGAAGCCGAAGCATTGCCGCGTCCGCCGGTTGTTACCGTGATGGGTCACGTCGACCACGGTAAAACCTCCCTGCTGGACTACATCCGCCGCGCCAAAGTGGTACAAGGCGAAGCGGGCGGCATTACCCAACACATCGGTGCATACCACGTTGAAACCCCGCGCGGCGTGATTACCTTCTTGGATACCCCGGGTCACGAAGCGTTTACCGCCATGCGTGCGCGCGGTGCGAAAGCAACCGACATCGTGATTCTCGTGGTTGCAGCCGACGACGGCGTGATGCCGCAAACCATCGAAGCGATTGCCCACGCTAAAGCAGCGGGCGTGCCGATGGTGGTAGCCGTGAACAAAATCGATAAAGAGGCGGCCAATCCCGAGCGTATCCGCCAAGAGTTGACCGCACACGAAGTCGTGCCTGATGAATGGGGCGGCGATGTGCAATTTATCGACGTTTCCGCCAAAAAAGGCATCAATATTGATGCATTGCTTGAAGCCGTATTGCTTGAGGCCGAGGTATTGGAACTGACTGCCCCCGTCGATGCGCCTGCCAAAGGTATCATCGTTGAAGCCCGTCTGGACAAAGGACGCGGCGCGGTTGCCACCCTCTTGGTGCAAAGCGGTACGCTGAAAAAAGGCGATATGCTGCTTGCCGGTACTGCGTTCGGTAAAATCCGCGCGATGGTCGATGAAAACGGTAAAGCCGTTAACGAAGCCGGCCCGTCTATTCCGGTCGAAATCCTCGGCTTGTCCGACGTACCGAATGCCGGTGAAGACGCAATGGTGTTGGCAGACGAGAAAAAAGCCCGCGAAATCGCACTCTTCCGTCAAGGCAAATACCGCGACGTGCGCCTTGCCAAACAGCAGGCGGCGAAGCTGGAAAATATGTTCAACAACATGGGCGAAAACCAAGCCCAATCCTTGTCGGTCATCATCAAAGCAGACGTACAAGGTTCTTACGAAGCTTTGGCGGGCAGCCTGAAAAAACTGTCCACCGACGAAGTGAAAGTGAACGTATTGCACAGCGGCGTGGGCGGTATTACCGAATCGGACGTCAACCTTGCCATCGCTTCAGGCGCGTTCATCATCGGCTTTAATGTGCGTGCAGACGCTTCTTCGCGCAAACTTGCCGAAAATGAAAACGTGGAAATCCGCTACTACAACATCATTTACGATGCCATCGACGACGTCAAAGCGGCCATGAGCGGCATGCTGGCGCCGGAAGAGAAAGAGCAGGTTACCGGTATGGTCGAAATCCGTCAGGTCATCAGCGTATCCAAAGTCGGCAATATTGCAGGCTGTATGGTTACCGACGGCGTGGTCAAACGCGATTCCCATATCCGCCTCATCCGCAACAACGTGGTCATCCACACCGGCGAACTGTCTTCTTTGAAACGCTACAAAGACGATGTCAAAGAAGTCCGCATGGGCTTCGAGTGCGGCTTGATGATCAAAGGCTACAACGAAATTATGGAAGGCGACCAACTGGAATGCTTCGACATCGTCGAAGTCGCCCGCTCGCTGTAATTTCTCGTTGTAAATAAAAGGTCGTCTGAAAACCATGAAAAGTGGTTTTCAGACGACCTTTTTGTTTTATAGCGGATTGGATTGGCGCAGTACGGCGTTGCCCAACGCTTAATCTTGGTTTGAATTCAATTTGGCATAAATGATAAACAAATTAATCAATTGAAATATAAATTCCGATTAAATAATGTTTTGAGAAAGAGTTAGAACTTGTTGAGGTTAAAGCAGTCTAAGGAAGCCACGCAGTTCGACTGCGTGTAACGATTCAATCAATAAATTACGATCCCCCCAATCTGGTTATTTATCCCATCTCCCCGGATAGGCAACCGTCAGCTCACGGAAAAAATAATATCATGGATACAAAACAAGTCTTTCGCGCAATCGTTTCTGAAGAATCCGCCGCACACTCCGCATCTTTGGAAAAGTCATCCGAACCCAAGGTTTTTCAAGGAACCAAGGGCAATGATGTCTATTATGCCACCCATACCGCAGACAACATTGTGGAAAAGGCAAATGAAGGACAGGATACCGTTTATAGCAATGTCAGCTACACCTTGCCGAACAATGTCGAAAACTTGGTTTTGACCGGTTCGGATAATATTTATGGCGCGGGCAACAATTCAGACAACGTATTGGTCGGCAACAGCGGCAACAACCGCCTGTATAGCGGGCGCGGCAATGATACGGTTTACGGGGGCGCAGGTCACGACAACATTAACGGGGGAGAAGGCGACGACCAACTGTTCGGCGATGAAGGCAACGATATCCTAGACGGCGCGGCAGGAAACGACGTATTGCAAGGGGGTGAAGGCAACGATACCTATTTGTTCGGCGAAAAAAGCGGCAAAGATACAGTAATCGACCGCCAAGGCAGCAACAGCATCCGCTTTTTAGACGGTCTCAGCGCAGACGATCTGACAGTTACCGCCGTGCGCAATGCAGAGGGCGGACAGGACTGGCGTATCGCAGTGAAACACACACAATCCGTCCTGACCATTTCCAATCAATACCAAGAAGGCAGCAATATGCCTTCCGTCCAACGGTTTGTTTTCGCAAACGGCACATTAAACCTCAACCAATTCATCAAAGCCACCCAAGCGCAAGTAGAAATACGCGACAATGCAGGCGAACGTATTGAAGGCACGGAAGGAAACGACGCGCTGAACGGCACCGTCGGCAACGACGTCATCGACGGTAAAGCAGGCGCGGACATGATGCGCGGCGGCATCGGAGACGATACTTACTATGTGGATAACGCAAAAGATGTTGTCGTTGAGAATAGCAGCGAAGGCAATGATACCGTGATCAGCAGCGTTTCTTATACCGCCTCAACCCACGTTGAAAACGTTACCCTGACCGGCAACGCCAATATCTACGCGGCAGGCAACAACAGCAATAACACCCTGACCGGCAACGACGGACACAACCGACTCAATAGCGGCCGCGGCAACGATACCGTTTACGGCATGGGCGGCAACGACAACATTAACGGCGGCGACGGCAATGACTATTTGGATGGCGGCGATGGCAACGACACCATCAACGGCGACGCAGGCGACGACACTTTAATCGGAGGAGCAGGCAAAGATATGTTGAAAGGCGGAACAGGCAACGACACCTATATTTACGGCAGCGACGATACGATTATCGACAATCAAGGCAACAATACCCTGAAGTTTTCAGACGACCTCCGTGTCAGCGACATCAAAGTAAACGTCATCGACAATGCCGACGGCAGCAAAAACTGGGAAATCACATCCGCCAACGGCTCTGCCACCATTCAAAACCAAGTTGACGCCAAAGGACATATTTCCATCAACCAATTCCAATTCCTCGGCGAAAACTATACAGCCGAAACCCTGCTCAAAGCCGTCAACACCGGAAAAGCCGACCAAGGCATTAAAAATGAAGGCACGTCGAACGACGATGTGATTGTCGGCAGCAAGTTTAATGACGAATTAAGTTCCGGCACAGACGGCAGGGACGTGATTTACGGCATGGATGGCGACGACATCATCCGAGACGAAGGCACCAGCTACTGGGGCAATGAATGGTCTTCAGACGACAAACTGTACGGCGGCAACGGCAATGACAAACTGTATGCGCGGGTCGGAGCCGATTACCTCGATGGCGGCGCGGGCGACGATTATCTGGAAGGCGGAGACGGGCGCGATACCTATGTCTTCGGCAAAGGATACGGACACGACACCATTTTCGACTTCGGTTTCGATATCGACGAAGAATTCAATCCCACCTCCATCAGCAACGCCGTAAAATTTACCGGAGGCTTGACATTGGATGACTTGAATATTTCCGTGACCCCGGGCTACGACAAAACCGGCATCGACTACACGCCCGATCCGTTTGACTACACCATCAACCCCCGTCTGAACGGCAACACATGGACCGTTTCCATCAAAGGCAGCAATGACGTATTGACGATTAAAAACCAAATGGGTTCGCAAGGCGCCATATCCGAGTTCCAATTCGACAACGGCACATACAGCACGGAACAAATCATCGAACATTTCGGTTTGAAAGTATCCCATGTCCGCAAAGACGGCACGATTATTCAATACCTGAATGACGACAGCGATACCTTTGAACAACGACTGTACGAAGGCTCCAACCGCATTATCCATGGCACCGACAACGGCGATACCGTCAGCGTTTCAGGCAACTACGGCGGCAAAACCACCTTTATCGGCGGCAGCGGCGACGACACCGTCAAAGTCGGACACGACAGCACCATTGATGCCGGCGCAGGCAATGACACCATTTCCGGCGGCAGCTATGCCAATACGATTACCTTCGGCAAAGGCAGCGGGCATGACAAATTGTCACTGAACGCAAGCGGCGAGGACAATACCGTATTGTTCTCAGGCAATCTGACGCTGAAAGACATCGATTTGGAAATCAATAAAGCAGGAAACAACAAAGAGAACTGGGTGCTCAAACTCAAAGGCAGCGACGACACCCTGACCGTCTTGGATGCCGTCCACTCCTCCGATGGCGGCGATACCGTAGACGCGTTCAAGTTTGCCGCCTCAGGCGAAACATACAGCATGTCGCAATTCCTGACCGCTTTGGGACACGATACCGCCCATCAAGGCGTTTTGTAAGTTTCACAAAGCAATACGGCAGCATTGTCGATTGATTTGTTTTTTCAGACGACCCCTGAAGGACTAGGGGTCGTCTGAAACTTTATTGTGTGGCGATGAACTATAAAGTGGGAACAGTCCGTCTGATTTTGACTGGGTTGCTTGGGGAGCAGGGTAAAGTAAGAATATGATTGATGTTCAAAAATAAGGAATAAACCGATGAAGCATATATTATTAATGGCTGCCATGATTTTAAGCGGTTTCGCGAACGCAAACGAAATGAGCAATCCTTGTGCCTATCATCCTGATTTACCGGGTTGCGCGGGTAATAACCGACCAATGGGGCAAACAAAACGGGTTATTAACATTCCTGATAGATGGGGTGCTATTTATTACAATGCTGCCAATCGAGCTATTGGAGTGTCTGAAAACAATACTAAAGGGGAAGAAGATGCAAGACGAGAGGCGTTGGAAAGTTGTATTAAGAATGGCGGCGGTAAAAATCCAATATCTCGGAAAGGACAAGGGTGTCATGTTGTAAGTGAATATCGCAACGGGTGTTCTGCCATTGCAGTGGGGGGCGAGCTTGGAAAAGGTAAAATGGCATCACAAAGTGATCCTTATTTAGAAAAAGCAGAACAAAAAGCTATTGCTATTTGTGAGAAGGGAAAACCTTTCAAATGCGAAATTAAATATTCAGGCTGTTCCCGCCATCCTGACTATCTCCGTTACTAAATGAATTTTCAGACGACCCCAAATATTCAGAGGTCGTCTGAAAACTTATTTTGCAGCGATAGGGTCGAAAGCGATGTCGAGTTATGCGGCAGGGTTTTGAGAGAAACGAATAGCGGAAAAGATTAAGAGGTATAAAGATGAAGAAGATATTTTTGATGTTGTTGGCAATGCAGGTTAGCTCCTTTGTTTTAGCCGACGGATTGAATGCGATTAACGATCCTGTGATGAACCCTTGTATTCAAAGACCGGACTTGGCGGGGTGTAGCGGTAATAGTCAGTCAGGAGGGCAGGCACGTCGGGTTATTAATATTCCCAGTCGTTGGGGAGCTGTTTATTTTAATCCCGTCAATCGTGCGGTGGGTTATTCGGAAAATAATACCGAAGGCGAAAAATCTGCCCGTCGAGAGGCATTGGCAAGTTGTATCAAAGCCGGTGGCGGTCAAAATCCGATTGCTCGTGATGGTAAAGGTTGCAGGTTGAAACATGAATATCGTAATGTTTGTGCAGCTTTTGCTGTTGGAGGCAAGGAAGAAGGGAAAGGTGGTACGGGATGGTCTGGTGATGATTATATAGAAAAAGCAGAACAAAAAGCTTTAGCTGAATGTAGTAAATATTCTAATGAGTGTGTTATTAAATATTCAGGCTGTTCCCGCCATCCCGACTACCTTCGTTACTAAATGAATTTTCAGACGACCCCAAATATTCAGAGGTCGTCTGAAAACTTATTTTGCAGCGATAGGGTCGAAAGCGATGTCGAGTTATGCGGCAGGGTTTTGAGAGAAACGAATAGCGGAAAAGATTAAGAGGTATAAAGATGAAGAAGATATTTTTGATATGGATGGCATTGAATAGTTTTACCGCCTTGGGCAACTCTTTGGGAGGGAATCCGACTGACGGCTATTGCCAAACTGTCGATGGCAGCGCGTGCGGTTGGGGAGGTGGCAGTTCGTCTTCTCGACGGGTGTATAAAGTGCCGAACCGTTGGGGGGCGATTTATTTTAATCCGGTAAATCGAGCTGTTGGCTATTCTGAAAATAATACTAAAAGTTATCGTTCTGCTAATAAGGAAGCATTGGAAAGTTGTATAAAAGCTGGCGGCGGTGAAAATCCGATTGCCCGTGATGGTAAAGGTTGCCGTCTTATGAGCCAATATCGCAATGTTTGTGCTGCTTTTGCAGTAGGAGGAGATAAAGAAGGGAATGGTGGATTCGGAATGATAAATGGTGATCACTTGGAAGATGTTAAGAAAGAAGCCATGACTACATGTAGTAAATATTCTAATGAATGCACCATCCGCTATGCAGGCTGTTCCCGTCATCCCGACTATCTTCGTTACTAAATGAATTTTCAGACGACCTCCAAATGTTCAGAGGTCGTCTGAAAAGCCCTTCGCTTTTCGTTCCGACAAAAACCGTTTTAAAACCGACCGCGCTTCGATGTGCGGTTTTTTGTTGTCTGTGTTTTGTTTGTTTTCGGTTTCAGACGACCTTGTTTTCTAAACGGCATTGGGGTCGTCTGAAAAATAGGGAAAACGGGGAGGCGGTTGTCGCGGGATGGGGAG
>CAUOMQ010000008.1:0-34332 GCA_963456805.1 uncultured Neisseria sp.
CGATTCTCTAAGGTGCTGAAGCACCAAGTGAATCGGTTCCGTACTATCTGTACTATCTGCGGCTTCGTCGCCTTGTCCTGATTTAAATTTAATCCGCTATATCTTTTCAACCCAATCCACCATACTTGAAGTCATCAAAGTCCAGATATGATATAGTCCCTCCACTTTCACTCGTATTTTGAAACGGAGTAAAACCATGACTCAATCCATCCATATCCACAGTATGACCGGCTTTGCCAATGCCGCAGGCGAATGCGGCGGCAAGCGCGTGAACTTGGAAATCCGTGCGGTGAACCACCGCTATCTGGATGTCCAATTCCGTATGCCTGAAGAACTGCGTTATCTGGAAGGCGCGTTGCGCGAGAAAATTGCGGCTTCGGCCGCACGCGGCAAACTGGAATGCCGTATTCAGTTGCAGGACGCGGCAGTCGGCGAGCAGAGTTTGGAAACCAATGAAGAATTGGTGAAACAGTTGTCCGATTTGAACAAAACTTGGCGCAAGGAACACGGTTTCGGCAAGCTGACGGTCGCAGAAGTGTTGCGCTTTCCGGGCGTATTGGCGGGTCAAAGCGAAGACCCCGAAGCTTTGGCGAAAACCGTGCAAGAGTTGCTGGACGAAGCGTTGAAAGAGTTTGCCGCCGCCCGCAAACGCGAAGGCAAAAAACTCGGCGAACATCTGTTGCAACGTTTGGCCAGTATGGAAGAAATCGTGGATGCCTTGAGCGAGCTGTTCCCGAGCCTGCTTCAGGCGCATATGGACAAGGTGAACGCGCGTTTGGCGGAAGCGGTCGGCAATATCGACAACGACCGTTTGCAGCAGGAATTTGCGCTGTTTATCCAAAAATCCGATGTTGACGAAGAATTCAGCCGCCTGCGCACGCATATCGCCGAAGTCCGCCGCATCGTTACGGAAAACAAAGGCAGCGCGGGCAAACGCTTGGACTTCCTGATGCAGGAATTGAACCGCGAGGCGAACACGCTGGGCAGCAAAGCTATCGCGGCGGAATGCACGCAGGCTTCAGTCGAACTGAAAGTCTTAATTGAGCAAATGCGCGAGCAGGTTCAAAACATCGAATAAGCCTTCAAAAATAAAGCAAAGGTCGTCTGAAAAGCCATTTTCCGCTTTTCAGACGACCTTTTGCTTAATGGATGCCTAGTTTTGTCCGGGTTTGATGACTTTGACGCCCTGCTCTGTACCCAAAATCAGCACATCCGCGGCGTTGCGGGCGAAGATGCCGTTTTCGAGAACGCCGGTGATGCGGTTGATTTCGTCTTCCATAGTCAGCGGACGGTCGATATGCAAGTCATAGACATCAATGATTTGGTTGCCGTGGAAGGTGGTGTAGTTCAGGCGTAATTCAGGCTGTCCGCCCATTGCCAAAAGTTTGCGCGACACCAGCGAACGCGCGCCGGGCAACACTTCTACGGGCAGCGGGAATTTGCCCAAACGCGAAACATATTTGCTCTCGTCGGCGATACAGATGAATTTGTCAGACGCACTGGCGACGACTTTTTCGTTCAGATGCGCGCCGCCGCCGCCTTTAATCATTTGCAGCATATGGTTCACTTCGTCCGCACCGTCAACATAGACAGCCAGCCCCATCACATCATTCAGCGATACTTCGGGGATGTCGTATTGCGCCATCAGTTCGCTGGACTTTTTAGAAGTCGAAACCGCGCCTTTGATTTTTTTGCCGCTTTTGCCCAACGCTTCGATAAACATATTCACGGTCGAGCCGGAGCCGATGCCGATGTATTCGTTTTCGGGTACGAATTCCACCGCTTTCTCGGCGGCAATGCGCTTCAATTCGTCTTGAGTAGCCATGAGTTCTCCTTAATGGGATGTCGGTTAATGGACATATGTTAACATTTTCATGCCATTTGTGCTTGCCTGCTTACGCTTTTTCCAGCAACACCGCCGCCTGCGCCTCGATGGCTTCCATGCGCCCCAGATAGCCGAGTTTTTCGTTGGTTTTGCCTTTGATATTGACACAAGCCGTCTGAATGCCCAAATCAGCGGCAATGTTGGCGCGCATAGCGGGAATGTACGGCGCGAGTTTGGGCTTTTGTGCGATGATGGTCGTGTCCACGTTCACAACGCGCCAACCTAGAGCCTGCACGCTTTGATACGCTTCGCGCAGCAATACGCGGCTGTCGGCATCTTTGAACTCGGCAGCGGTATCGGGAAAATGGCTGCCGATGTCGCCCAGACCCGCCGCGCCGAGCAATGCGTCAGTAATCGCGTGCAACAGCGCGTCGGCATCGGAATGGCCGAGCAAGCCTTTTTCAAACGGGATGTTTACGCCGCCGAGAATCAAATCGCGGCCTTCGACGAGTTGGTGGACATCGTAGCCTTGTCCGATGCGGATATTCATGTTTTGTCCTTTTTTCAATGTCAGGTCGTCTGAAAAACGGGTTGGGCATCTGTTCCAAAATTGCCTTTCTTTAAGCCCTTTTTTCAGACGGCCTGCAACAACAGCCTCACAATAAATTCATCCTGCGGCAGCGTCAGCTTCAAATTGCGCATGTCTCCCTGCACCAGCAGCGGCTGCACGCCCAGCTTTTCCACCGCCGACGCTTCGTCTGTAATATCGCTCAAATCCTCGACCGACAAAGCTTGGTGCAATAAGGTCGTCTGAAAAAGCTGCGGGGTTTGCGCCTGCCATAATCCGGCGCGGGAAACGGTTTCGCCGATATGGTTTTTACCGTCAGCGCGTTTGAGCGTGTCGGCAACGGGTACTGCCAAAATACCGCCCTGCTCTTTCCCGCCCGCTTCTTCAATCAGACGGGTCAAAGCCTCGGGCGGCAGGCAGCAACGGGCGGCATCGTGAACGAGAATGTTGTCCTGCTCAGCCGCCAAGCCTTGTTCCAACAATGCGGATACGCCGTTGCGCACCGTTTCGGCACGGCTTGCTCCGCCTACACGAAATACGCGTGTTTTACTGGAAGGGGTCGTCTGAAACGTTTGATCTTCGGGCGATACGATGACGGCAATCAAATCGATGGCAGGATGGTTTTCAAAAATGTCTATCGTATGCTGCAACACGGTTTTGCCGTTGATTTTAACGTATTGCTTGGGCTTTCCCGCCCCAAAGCGCGTTCCGATACCGGCGGCGGGAATCAGGGCGATATGGCGACGCGTCATGCTTCGGCTCCGGCTGTTTCGGCTTTGCGCCACAGACAGGCTTCGCCCAAACCGTCCAGATATTGTTCGTGTGCGGCAAGTTCCTCTGCGTTGGCTTTGATAACCTTCAAATGAGCCGGACGCTTGGTTTCGGCAATAATGACCGGTTTGACTTCCTCGTCTTCTTCTTTTTCGCCGCCCATTAAATCAAACTGCTGGCGCGTCATGGCGAGATAGACCTCGCCCAAAAGCTCGCAGTCAATCAACGCGCCGTGCAGCACGCGCTTGCTGCGGTCGACGGAAAAGCGGTTGCACAAAGCATCCAAACTGGCTTTTTGACCGGGGAACATTTCCCGCGCCATCGCCAGCGTGTCGGTCACGGTGCAGCCAAGTTCCTCAATGGAAGGCAGCCCCATACGGCGGAATTCCATGTTCAGGAAGCCGACGTCAAACTTGGCATTGTGGATAATCAGCTCGGCATCGCGTATAAAATTGGCAATCTGCCCCCCTACTTCGGCAAACGGCGGTGCGTTTTTCTCTTCCAAAACCTCAATGGTCAAGCCGTGCACCTTCGCCGCTTCTTCAGGCATATCGCGCTCGGGATGAACGTATAAATGAAGGTTGTTGCCGGTTATTTGACGGTTGATCATTTCCAAACTGGCAAACTCGACCAAGCGGTCGCCGCCTTCGGCATAAAGGCCCGTGGTTTCGGTATCAAGGATAATCTGGCGTTTGCTCATAGGAATCTTCTGTATAGCGCTCATTGATAAAATGCCTTGAATCATACGCAAGGCTGCTACAAATGTATAGTCGGTAAAGCTCAGGACCTATGTATTTGAATACAATATTTCTTAGGGCATGAATACTGCCCCGACAAGGGATTTTGCTGACAATTTTTCAAACGTATTTATCTTTACATTCCCTCTAAGGCTCATTTTCTCTAAATTCCGAGTAAATCACTCAAGTTTTATCAATTTCAAAAAATTAATTTCTATAAAAATCATTATCTTATTACCCATTCTCATAATAATAACAATTATCATTTGCAAATTTTGAAATTATCCGTATAATGCATTCCATCGAAACGAAATCAACGCGCCACAGAACGAAAGGAGAAGAAAATGCCTGAAAATATTTTCCAGCAAGTCTCTCTCGACATTCTGAGACTGCACCAACATACCATCCGCTCTCTTTTGGCAACCCAGTGTTGCGATGATTGTGAAGTACATGATGCCGTATATGTTACGCTCGATGGTCGTTATTATGTTTGGCTTCCCTGCATGGGTAAATCGGAGCAGCCGCAAACCGGCATCCTCCTGATTGAAGATGAAGACAGCCATTCCCGTTTAAGCTGGGTCGCCAGCACTCGGGAGGTCAAACAAAAAGACAGTTTGTACAGCCGCGTCGTTTCCGTTTTACAACGCAAAATGCAGAAGGCAAAAGAAAAGTTTATTCATGCGTCTGATGCCCGTTTGCTTGAACTGACACCGCAGCAAGGTCGCTTGACGACCAAAAGCAAAGATTTGTCGCTTTCACCCTATGATTTGATGAAGGCACTTTATCCGGCAACCCATCAACGTCAATTAGAGAAGTTCGCCCTGTAACAGTTTTGGTAGTGGTTTGTGTTCCTTTTGCGCCCCTTAAAATTAAAGGGGCGATTTTTTTGCCTGCAACTCAACATGGCTTCCATCAAACCAATCAAAAAAGGTCGTCTGAAATCGGATTCAAACTTCAAATCCGGTTTCAGACGACCTTTTGTCTATTGCCGTTTACTTGCCTGCTTCAGATGAAGACAGGTTTTCCGGCAACATGTCCTGCTCGTCAAAATCAGGCTCAGGATCGTTTTGCAACACCTTGCCATTCAATTTCAATTCGTTGTTTTGCAGGGTCAGATGGGTTTTGATATTGTTTTCTTCTAAAGTCAGATATTGCTCCTGCGCCATACTTTTCACAGTGCTGTCCACCATCAGACGCAGCGTTTCATTGATGTCCTCAATTCCTGCGCGTCCAGCTTCTTCATCCTCGGCATTGACGCTAAACAGGCTGCGCGCTTGGTTGATTGCCATCTGCTCCAACAGTTTTTTCGGAACGCTCACATTGAAATCGGCATGGGTTTTTTTCAACATTTCGCTGAGGCTGTTCAAATCTTTTGCCGCCAAGCCTTTAAAGGCGAGTTTACCGCTGACATCCACTTGACCTTGCGGCATGATGAATTTGAATGTTTTGACATTCAACACCGGATCATTGGTGAATAAACCTGAAGCTTCGTTTTTGGCGGTTTGGAGCAAGGCGTTTTGGATCTCTTCCTCGCTCATTTTCTTATTGGCGACTTCGGCAAGCTTGGCTTTCAAAGCCTGCAAACCTTTGCCGTCCAAATGCTCTGCTGCCACATTGATATCCAACGGACCATATTTATCTTCGCCATAAACCAGCTCTTCAAATTGGAACCGTCCTTCGCTATTGATAAACTTATCAACTTCGTTGGTATTGGTATCGAATTTCAGTTTGCTGACTTCGATTTTGGAAGGCGCGATACTGCCGGTCGGATTGACAAATGCCCCGATCTGCAGATTGGTCACAAGGTTGATCAGCTCGTTCAGCTTGACGTTGTAATCAATATTTTCTTTCCATTGCAGCAGGAATTTATCCAAAGTAATGCTGCTTTTACCCAAGGAAAGCTTGTTGAGTCCGTCTGAAGTTTCAGATTGGAAATGTAGGTTTTCCATCGAAACATCGCCCTTGTCCGCCAGCTTGAGCTGCAAAGACGGAGCGGTATAATCATGACGGTAGCTTTGGAAATCTTTTTCGTAATCGGTGTTGCCGCTCAAGCCTTTCCAGCTGAGCTTGATGCCGGACAACTCTTCATAATCGAAAGCCGGAACGCTGAGCTGAAGCTTGCCGCTTCCGCCGAAATAAATCGTATTGCTCATGGTCAAAGGAGCTTGTTGGCCAAAGAAGCGAGACAATACTTTTTCGGTTTCCGGATGGTATTTGAACTCTGTTTCCACATGAGCCTGAGTACCGAAACCGCCGGCAAACGGGCCATGGCTGATATGGTTCACAACCGTAATCGGCTCTTGCAAAACGGTTTTCAGATTATCGGGCAGATATTGCTGGGTATTTTGAAGCAATGTCGGTTTCAGGCGTATGACCGTAGTTTCGGTCGCACCGAACCAGCCCCGATCATATTGGTGGGATTCTACGGTTAGAAAACCTGATTCCTGCAACAGCTTTTGTTGTGCAGTCAGGGTTTCTTCTGCTTTGATGCCGAAGTAGTAAGGCGCACCGAGGCCCGCGGCGATGGCTACGGCTACGGTCGAAATAAGATACTTTTTCATTGCTACAAACAGATAGGTTGAAAGCGATAAGAATAGCATTTTTTGACCGATTTGTCTTTTGGGTAGCTTAGACGGTACAAATTAGTCCATATTTGGTACTTTTCCATCCTCATGAACCAGCTGCTTATGTTCCATTATTCCAAGCGTTCTGATTTATAATCGGGTCGTCTGAAAACCTGCCCACTACCATCCGCCCCATGACCACGGACTTCGACATCCCTCTCTTCCTCAAAAACCTGCCCAACCTGCCCGGCGTGTACCGTTTTTTCGACGAAGGCGGCAACGTTTTATACGTCGGCAAAGCGGTCAACCTCAAGCGGCGCGTGTCCGGTTATTTCCAGAAAAACGACCATTCCCCACGCATCGCATTGATGGTGAAACAGGTTCACCACATTGAAACCACCATCACCCGTTCCGAAGCCGAAGCGCTAATTCTCGAAAACAACTTCATCAAAGCCCTGTCGCCCAAATACAATATCCTTTTCCGCGACGACAAAAGCTATCCCTACCTCATGCTCAGCGGACATCAATATCCGCAGATGGCGTATTACCGCGGCACGCTGAAAAAGCCGAACCAATACTTCGGCCCCTATCCCAACAGCAACGCCGTGCGCGACAGCATACAAGTCCTGCAAAAAGTCTTCATGCTGCGTACCTGCGAAGACAGCGTGTTCGAACACCGAGACCGCCCTTGTCTGCTTTACCAAATCAAACGCTGCACCGCGCCCTGCGTCGGACACATCAGCGAAGAAGACTACCGCGACAGCGTACGCCAAGCCGCCACCTTCCTCAACGGCAAAACCGACGAACTGACCCGCACCCTGCAACACAAAATGCAGACCGCCGCCGCCAACCTGCAATTTGAAGAAGCCGCCCGCTACCGCGACCAAATCCAGGCACTCGGCATCATGCAGAGCAACCAGTTCATCGACAGCAAAAACCCGAACAATCCCAACGACATCGACCTGCTTGCGCTCGCCGTTTCAGACGGCCTTGTCTGCGTACACTGGGTCAGCATACGCGGCGGGCGGCACGTCGGCGACAAAAGCTTCTTCCCCGACACCAAAAACGACCCCGAACCAAACGGGCAAGACTACGCCGAAGCCTTCGTCGCCCAACACTATCTGGGCAAAAGCAAACCCGACATCATCATCAGCAACTTCCCCGTCCCCGACGCATTGAAAGAAGCCTTAGAGGGCGAACACGGCAAACAAATGCAGTTCGTAACCAAAACCATAGGCGAACGCAAAGTCTGGCTGAAAATGGCGGAACAAAACGCACAAATGGCGATTGCCCAACGCCGCCTGCAACAAAGCAGCCAGCAACACCGCATCGACGAGTTGGCAAAAATCCTGAACATGAATTCAGACGACCTCAACCGCCTCGAATGCTTCGACATCAGCCACACCCAAGGCGAAGCCACCATCGCCTCCTGCGTCGTGTACGACGAACAAAACATCCAACCCTCGCAATACCGCCGCTACAACATCACCACCGCCAAACCCGGCGACGACTACGCCGCCATGCGCGAAGTCCTCACCCGCCGCTACGGCAAAATGCAGGAAGCCGAAGCCAACGGCGAGGCCATCAAATGGCCTGATGTCGTATTGATTGACGGCGGCAAAGGACAAATCGGCATCGCCGTATCCGTATGGGAAGAACTCGGGCTGCACATCCCTTTGGTCGGCATCGCCAAAGGCCCCGAACGCAAAGCCGGCATGGAAGAACTCATCCTCCCGTTCACCGGCGAAACCTTCCGCCTGCCGCCCAACAGTCCCGCCCTGCACCTCCTGCAAACCGTGCGCGACGAATCCCACCGCTTCGCCATCACGGGCCACCGCAAAAAACGTGACAAAGCCCGCGTTACCTCATCCCTCAGCGACATCCCCGGCGTAGGCAGCAAACGTCGCCAAGCCCTGCTCACCCGCTTCGGCGGCCTGCGCGGCGTCGTTGCCGCCAGCAAAGAAGATTTGGAACAAGTCGAAGGCATCAGCAAAGCATTGGCGGAGACCATTTACGAGCATCTGCATTAAACGACGGGATGAATAAAGCAAGAGGTCGTCTGAAAAGTTTTCAGACGACCTCTTGCCTTACTGATAGTACTATTTTTTAACTTTTCAACGAATGAATCCACCTAATTGCTGTTACTATCAGGCAATAAGTCACGTAAATCAGAATATCACCGAAATTTGCTCCAAACAAAAATATTAACTACTGTTTCACCTCGTTTGATTTTGACACAATGGCTTACCAACATCTTCAATTTTTCAGTTATTTTCTGCTCCGGTTAATCATGATGTTCATGCACCAAACGGAGAATTTCAGACGCTTTCATAGATTTCCTACCTTACAAAATCAAATAACACTTTGCATTAGTTTACAAAAACCAATCAAATAAATATAATCTTACCTGCATTCTGTTCGTTATTGCAGTGGAATGCAGTAAAACCATCTATTTAACTTTAGGAGAACGTTTATGAAAAAAATATGGGTATTGTTGTTTGCAACACTAATGGTACCATCTCTCTCATTTGCTGACGGAAGTAATGCTGCAAAAATCAATTTGGTCAAAAAACTTTATAGGACCGATGCGCAAGGTTACGCAACAGGTGAAACCTACTCCAAATATGCCTCACCTGAATTCAAAAAGACTATTAAACAGGCTTACCACATCATCGAAAGCATTGAAAGAAGAACAGGCGATACTTGCGATATGGCAGAACATTATGATCAAGGTCTCGGTAATGGAGACAGCAAAATCAGTAAACTGAAAATTACCCCCTTATCGGGCAATCTCGTTCAAGTTACCTTCTCTGACGGCTCACTGAAAAATAACTTGAAATATGACATCAGTTGCACTGGCAACCGTTGTATTATCAATGACATCATCAATGACGGAAGAAGTGTTCGGAAACAATACCAGCAAATTGTTGCTAGCAAAAGCTGCAGTTAATTCTAGTTAAGGTCGTCTAAAAAACACATTAGATGACCTTATATGACCCTTAAATTATTAACAATCTGAATCCTAGATACGTCATATCTGTTTGAACAAAGTGGAGAAGTTGCCTTTACTAGCAAACTTTACTCAATTCTGAATACAACGGTTCATTTACATTACAAAATCTTAACAAAAAAGAGAACCTCTATGATGAAATTATGATGGTCTGCGTTTCTATTGTTTTCCCTAAGTAGCCCAAATACGAGGTTTTACATCTTATAGAAACAACGCTTATTGTGAAGATATCCGATGTCCACGAACACAATCTGCCTGCTGGATAAATAATGAAGTAAAATATACGCTTGGTTACAATTAAAAAACGCAATATTTGGAATGAAATAATGAAATTCAGCTTTTTGAATGATAATTTACAGAAATTCAATAAGGTCATTACAATGAAAGAAATTTTTTTTATTTTTCTCGCATTAACAACAACACAACTTGCTCAAGCAGAACAGAATAATTGCAACTCGCTTAATAAAATAGCAGAAGCCAAGGGAGCAGTTTACGCTCCAGCTCTTGGTAAGACTGTTATCAAACCAGGTAGGCTATATTTTCATTCTGCTCCGCATTCTTCTTGTAAATTAAAAGATACCTTTATTATTAAAGGGGATCATGTTGTTGTTTATCAACATTATAAAAATTACGACTACACAATGTTTATTAACAACAGAACTGGCATTACTACACAGGGCTGGATTTTGGAGAGTGCCCTAAAAACTACTGGTACGATGGGGGGGCATTTTTAGAAAATTATAATAAATACTATCTAGTGCCTAGATGTGAGCAACATTCCCCTCCTACTTCCAAATTCAATCTTTACTTTCTTTTATTTGGTATTTTCTTAGTAGAATAATGTTTAAAGAATAATGTCGAAATTTAGATGTAACAATTGGCGTTTACATGATTTTGTATTTATAGTTGACTGTCTTAAACACCCTCATTTTGATCTTTTCAACCACAATAAGTTATCTCATGAATCCACCATTCCTCATTTAAAATCAAAAACAATATTTTTTTAAAACCTTATTAGGAACGTATTGATAGATATCCCGAAATTCTTTCTTTACCGAGTCTGAGGCAGGATTCAGCTTCTCATTCATCACCAATTTTATTTTATCTTTGGTTACTTCCGACAACGATGCAACGGTATAGCGGTATTCACGATGCAAACCTGCCGTCAAACGATCTCGGGTAAATTCATACTGGTATTTATCCTGTCCCGTTTCCCCATAAAAATCAACATCCATTCTGCAACGTCCTTGCGGTTGGGCAAACAATACCAACCCGCTTCCCTCCGGACTCAATTCAAAATCCGTCAAATCCTTTTCATAAACTTTTTTCCATTGGGAATGATGACTTTGAGCAGCAAGCAAACTCGAGCTCAAACATAAAACTGAAACCAATAAACCCTTAGCGACATTCATATGATTACACCTAGATTTGAAGAGCCTATTATTAAAGCAAAGAACTAAAAATAATACAATTGGGTTTCAATCGACTCAATCCCGCTCTTCAAACAAGCCGACATCGAATAAATCCGGCTCGCTCTTCCGAGCGCGGCAATCGATTTTAATATCCTCATTCACCCGACAGCAACACGGCAGAATCTCGCCGGGCGCGACAAAGGCGAGCGGGAAATCGTCGTAGGACACCCTGCCGTCCAATATTTTGACGCGGCAGGAACCGCAATAGCCGCTGCGGCACTGGTATTCGACCTCGTGGCCGGTGCGCTCCAAGCCCTCCAATAAGGTTTCGCCCTCTTGAAGCTCGAAGGTTTTGTCGTGTGTACTGATGAGTGCCATTGTTATCTGTTTAAGCGGGAAAGGTCGTCTGCACGGTGTAACCGAAATCTTTCATTTCGTTTTTACACCTGTTCAGACGACCTCTGATAATGGAAATGCGGAAAAACCGCAGAGTTTGATTACAGTTCGAAATCGCCCAAATCGTCCGCGCTGACTTCCGAATCGATCTGACCGATTAAGTAAGAAGAAATTTCCACTTCCTGCGGCGCGACCTGCACGTTGTCGGACGACAGCCACGCGTTAATCCACGGAATTGGGTTCTGGGTCGCACCTTCGAATCCTGCGGGCAGACCGACCGCCTGCATACGCAGGTTGGTGATGTATTCGACGTATTGCGCCAGAATTTCCTTGTTCAGACCAATCATCGAACCGTCTTTAAACAGATAGGCAGCCCATTCTTTTTCCTGCTCCGCCGCTTTTTTGAAGAGTTTGAAACATTCGTCCTGCAATTCGACAGCGATTTCTGCCATTTCAGGGTCGTCTGAACCGGCGCGCATCAGGTTGAGCATATGCTGGGTGCTGGTCAGGTGCAGGGCTTCGTCGCGGGCAATCAGTTTGATGATTTTGGCGTTACCTTCCATCAACTCGCGCTCGGCAAAGGCAAACGAACAGGCGAATGAAACATAGAAACGGATGGCTTCCAACACGTTGACGCACATCAGGCAGAGATAGAGTTTTTTCTTCAACTCACGCAAAGACACGTTAACGAGCTTGCCGCCGACATTGTGCGTCCCTTCGCCCAACAGGTTGTAATACTGGGTGTATTCGATTAAATCATCGTAATAGCAGGCGATGTCTTCGGCGCGGGCGATGATGTATTCGTTCTGCACGATGTCGTCGAACACAACTGACGGATCGTTGACGATATTGCGGATAATGTGGGTATAGCTGCGCGAGTGGATGGTTTCGCTGAAGCTCCACGTTTCAATCCAAGTTTCCAGTTCGGGAATCGACACCAAAGGTAGTAAGGCAACGTTCGGACTGCGGCCTTGGATGGAGTCGAGCAGGGTTTGGTATTTCAGATTGCTGATGAAAATGTGTTTTTCGTGTTCGGGCAGGTTGGCGTAGTCGATACGGTCGCGCGACACATCGATTTCTTCCGGCCGCCAGAAAAACGACAGCTGTTTTTCAATCAGTTTTTCAAATACTTCGTATTTCTGCTGGTCATAACGTGCGACATTCACCGGCTGACCGAAAAACATAGGCTCTTTAAGCGCGTCGTTTTTGGTTTTGGAAAAGGTGCTGTATGACATGACTAGGTGTTCGCAGGACATGGTTTTACTCGGGTTGATTTAAATTTAGAAATTCGGGTTTCAGACGACCTTTTAGATTAATCAAGGATCGTCTGAAAAACTAGCATAGATCTGGGGGTTATTATTTCAAAGTTCATTCATATCAATATCGAATCCTGCCGCTTTTAACTCTTTGGCAATTTTGTATTTCCATTGGTCAATATCATTTGCTGATATATAACCTATACCTTGAATATCTGATGGAAATTCAACATTTTTACTAACTAAGCAGCAAACTCTTTCTCTCCCTAACTTCGCCATCAAATAACCATGTTCAAGCACTACATTTTGTCTTGCGCGGGGTTTAAGCTCTCCATCTTCTGATTTCAGACGACCTTCATCGCATGGCGTATAAAGAACAATACCAAAACCTACATCTGTACATTCTTCAATTTTTTCAATAATTGTTTTCCCGATATTGGCTTGCTCTTGCAAAATAATTGGTTCTAGTCCTAATGCTCTTAGTACATTCTCTACTTGCGTGCGGAGAAGAGTATCCCGACCATGAACAATGAAAACTTTGTTAGAAGAAGTTTGCATCTCTTTTTTTAATCCTAAACCGTCAGTATCTAATGAATGTTCAGCTTCTTTCAAAATATTATTAGTGATATTTTCTGTATATTGATCACTACTTGCCCACACCTCTCTCATAATCTCTTTTGTATGTCGACCCTCTCTTGCTGCTTCCTCTTTTAACCAATTCTTCTTTTCTACACTTAATCGATCTTCAACTGCTTTAACAATTACTTCTGTATTTTCATCAGACTGCTTTACAATAAATCGGCGGACATCAGTTATCCGATAACCATTTACAAATAACGGCTGTCCTTTTAAATACGGTCTTACAAATTCATCTAATAACCTTTCTTTACTTTGTATATCCAGTTCATGGTATGTTTTGTTTCTGCCATAGTAATCTTGTTCGTTTGTTTCTACCAAAACATGAAAAAACATCATTGTTCCTTTCGGCATTACTCTCTGAATGTTTTTCAGACGACCTTCTAACTCTACAGGTCGTCTGAAATCTCTCCTTATCAAATCTTACAAGCCCCGCCTGCGCAGCCATCATCCTGAATATCAGTCTGCGTATCGTCCGCGCCGTCGCGGGTGTTGTGGTAGTACAGGGTTTTGACGCCGTATTTGTAGGCGGTCAACAAGTCTTTGAGCATTTGCTTCATGGAAACTTTGTTGCCTTCGAATTTGCCCGGGTCGTAGGCGGTGTTGGCGGAAATCGCCTGATCGACAAATTTTTGCATCACGCCGACAAGTTTCAGATAGCCTTCGTTGCCCGGAAGCTGCCACAGGGTTTCGTAGGCGTCTTTCAAGGTTTCAAATTCCGGCACGACTTGTTTCAGGATGCCGTCTTTCGATGCTTTGACCGTTACCAATCCGCGCGGCGGCTCGATGCCGTTGGTGGCGTTGGCGATTTGCGAACTGGTTTCAGACGGCATGAGCGCGGTCAGGGTAGAGTTTCGCAGGCCGTATTTGACGATGTCGGCACGCAGGCTTTCCCAGTCGCACAACAGCGGTTCGCTGCACACGGCATCCAAGTCTTTTTTGTAGGTGTCGATGGGCAGTTTGCCTTGCGAATAAACGGTTTGATTGAACAGCGGGCATGCGCCGTATTCTTTGGCGAGGTTCACCGATGCTTTAAGCAGGTAATACTGCATGGCCTCAAAGGTGCGGTGGGTCAGACCAAGCGCGGAATCGTCGCTGTAACGGACGCCGTTTTTCGCCAGATAGTAGGCATAGTTGATGACGCCGATGCCGAGCGTGCGGCGGTTCATGGTCGCGGTGCGGGCGGCTTCGACCGGATAGTCTTGGTAATCCAGCAAGGCATCAAGCGCGCGCACGGTCAAATCGGCAAGTCCTTCCAGTTCGTCCAAGCTGTTTAATGCGCCCAAGTTGAAGGCGGACAAGGTACACAGGGCGATTTCGCCGTTCGGATCGTTGATGTTGTCCAGCGGTTTGGTCGGCAGGGCGATTTCCATGCACAGGTTGGACTGGTGCACGGGCGCGACGCGCGGGTCAAACGGGCTGTGCGTGTTGCAGTGGTCAACGTTTTGGATGTAGATGCGTCCCGTTCCGGCGCGTTCCTGCATCAGCGTGGAGAACAAATCGGTAGCCGATAAGGTGCGTTTGCGGATGGTCGGGTCTTGCTCGTATTTCGTGTAGAGACGCTCGAATTCGTCTTGGTCGGCAAAGAACGCGTCGTACAGGCCGGGGACTTCGTTGGGCGAGAACAGCGTGATGTTGCCGCCTTTAATCAGGCGGGTATACAGCAGGCGGTTGATTTGCACGCCGTAATCAAGCTGGCGGATGCGATTGTCTTCCACGCCGCGGTTGTTTTTCAACACCAACAGGCTTTCAGCTTCGATGTGCCACAAGGGGTAGAACAAGGTTGCCGCGCCGCCGCGCACGCCGCCTTGCGAGCAGGATTTGACCGCTGCTTGGAACATTTTGAAAAACGGGATGCAGCCAGTGTGTTGCGCTTCGCCGCCGCGGATTTCGCTGCCCAAACCGCGGATACGTCCGGCGTTGATGCCGATGCCCGCACGTTGGGAAACGTATTTCACAATCGCGCTGGTGGTGGCGTTGATGGAATCCAGGCTGTCGTCGCATTCAATCAATACGCAGCTTGAGAATTGGCGCGTAGGCGTGCGCACGCCGCTCATAATCGGGGTCGGCAGCGATACTTTGAATGTGGAAACGGCGTCGTAAAAACGTTTGACGTAATCCAAACGGGTCTCTTTCGGATATTTGCTGAAGAGACACATCGCCACCAAAATGTATAAGAACTGCGGCGTTTCATAAATCTGGCGGGTAACGCGGTTCTGCACCAGATATTTGCCTTCGAGCTGCTTCACGGCGGCATACGAGAAGGTCATGTCGCGGCTGTGGTCAATATAGGCGTTCAGCTCATCAAACTCTTCGCGGCTGTAATCTTCGATGATGTGGCGGTCGTATTTGCCCGTATCAGTGAGTTTTTTAACGTGGTCGAAGAGATGCGGCGGTTCGAACTCGCCGTAAGCGATTTTACGCAGGTGGAAAATCGCCAGACGCGCGGCGAGATATTGATAGTCGGGCGTATCCTGCGAAATCAGGTCGGCAGCCGCCTTGATGATGGTTTCGTGGATGTCGTCGGTGCGGATGCCGTTGTAAAATTGGATGTGCGATTTGAGCTCGACTTGCGATACGGAGACGTTTTTCAAGCCTTCCGCCGCCCAAGTAACGACACGGTGGATTTTGTCTAAGTCGAGATTTTCCAAACGTCCGTCGCGCTTGGTTACTTTCAAATCAGTCGGTGCATTCATCGTGAGCTTTCTCCATCCTGAAACACAAGATACAGTATGTATTAATATCGAGTGGCACAATATAGTGTATTTTTCGTCGCTTATCCAGTCTTGACAAGGCCGCTGTTTTGAAATCGGGCTTTTCCCAATTTTCTTTCAGACGACCTCTTTCCCTATGATTCAAGCCTTACCGCAAAGATGTGTTTTTTTGCATCAAAACCCTCATTCGGCTATGCGCTTATGAAATAAGGCAAATTCGGATTTGTGTTAAATTTTGAAAATAAACAGCATGACAATGGATGACATATGCAACATAAAGTCGTCTGAAACGTGATAATTCATGTAGTTTATTATTTTCTCTGTTTGATAATATGTAATGGAAGATGGGTTTCGTCAAAATGCTTTAAATACCCCGCTTGCTTTTTCAGACGACCCATCCTGCCAAATTTCCTTTTTACAAAAGCCATGAATATAATGAAATGCACCCTTTAAATAAACAGGAGTCCGCCATGTTATTGAGGAAAAGCCTTATTCCCGCCCTGTCTGCAGCACTGATACTGGGTTTTGCAACCCAACCTGCCGATGCAGCCATCCGCAAACATCATAAAACCCACCACGCTCAAACCCAAGCCAAACAAAGCAAGCTGCATCCTGTCTGCAAAAAATATCTTGACCGTCGCGCTGCATGGTATAAATCCAAAGGCAACAAAGCCGAGCTGAAAGAAAACGTCAAAGCCCGGAAAGCCTTCCGCCAACTGCCATATAAAGAACAACGCATCCAATGCCAAGCGGCTTATGAAGCATTTGATGATTTCGACCACGGCAAATTCCGTCGCTAAAACGGATAAAGGTCGTCTGAAAAAACCGGGTTGCATCCAAAAGTTGGATATTCTATCCAAACATACGGGTGCAGTTTTTACGACCAAAGTTACGCTTCAAATAACAAACCGCATCCCATTATTTATACAGTCGCATAAGGCAACGCAGATGGAGGGCTTCTTTGCGGTATTAAACGAAATGCTCCTGCCGTTCAGGAGAATTGACGGTGGACGAATATGATTGTATGGATTACTGCATCTGGGAGCGTTACAGTTTGAAAGTGAAAAAAGCTGGGCCCTGTCGTATACAGAACCCAGCTTATATAGAGCGCCTAAATAGGGTTTTATGAACGTCCAAGATTTGGGCGCAGCCCAGTTTTTCAGACGACCTTTTGACTGTTAAGCAAGTTTGATTCGGAAAATTAACGCTCGCTCAATGCCTGTTTCATACGGGTAATCGGTTTGATCAGGTATTGGAAGATGGTTTTTTCGCCGGTTTTAATGTCCACTGTGGCAACCATGCCCGGAATAATCGGCATGTCTTTACCGTTTTTGTCTTTCAGGGCGTTATTCTCAGTTTGGACGATGACTCGGTAGTAAACTTGGTTGGGGTCGAGCTTCAGATCGTTGGCACGGCTTTGCATGGAGTTGCTGACGGTATCTGCACCGACAAGGGTAACTTTGCCTTCCAATCCGCCATAGATGGAGTAGTCATATGCGCTGACTTTGACCAGTGCGGGCTGTCCTGCGCGGACGAAGGCGATGTCTTGCGGACGGATATAGGCTTCGACAAGGAGTTTGTCGTCAACGGGGACGATTTGCATGATTTCTTCGCCCGGGTTGACTACGCCGCCGATGGTATTGATTTTGATGTTTTTGACGATGCCGCGCATGGGGGAGCGGATTTGGGAGCGGTCAACTGGGTCGGCGCGCATGGCCATGTTTTCTTTGGATTGCGCCAGCTCGGATTCGGATTGCACGAGTTCGTTGTTGGCATCTGTTCTGTAACGGTTGCGGCGTTCGGCAATTTGCAGGGTCAGATCGCTGGATTCGCGGCGCATTTTGAGGAGTTCGACTTCGGACATAACACCTTGTGCCACCATAGGCGCAGTAATGGCGATTTCGCGATCAAGCGCCGCTTTGCTTTGTACCAGACTTTGTACGGCATCGGTCATGGCTTGGCGGCGGGCGTTATATGCGGCGGTTTCGCGGCGGCGGAGTTCGGGGCTGACGCTGTTGGGGAACGTGAGTTTGCCGCCGTAAGCTTCGGCTTTCAGGCGGGCGATGGTGGCCTCGAGGTTCTGGACTTTGGCTTCGCTTTCGCGCAATACGGCAAGGCTGCGCGTATCGTCGAGCTTCAGCAGGATTTGGTCTTTTTCGACCAAATCGCCTTCCTTAACCATCATTTGGGTAATGACGCCGGCGTCCAGACTTTGGATGACTTGTTCACGGCTGCTGGGGATAACGTTGCCGTTGCCGCGGGTTACTTCTTCGACGGTGCTGTTGTATGCCCATACGACAAAGACGACGAGCAGCAGGAAAAACAGGATGATGACCCAAAATTGGCCGCTGTGTTTTTCTTTTTGCAAGGCTGCATTCAAATCGTTAATGAGATGCAGGTCTTTGGATTTAACGTTGTTTTCGCTCATAATGATGAATCTTCGGTATCTGTTTGTTGTTTTCAAAGAGGTCGTCTGAAACGCTTTCTGTTTGTGTTTTCAGACGACCTTTTCCCTTTTCGTCATGCTTGCGCCGCTTCGCCGGAACGTTGGTTTTCTTGCGCTTGTTGTGCTGCTTTGACTTTGTTTTGCTCGTTTTGCATCAGTTTTTGCAACACTAAATCGCGCGGGCCGTCCATAACGACTTTGCCGTTTTCCATTACGATGATGCGGTTAACGATTTGCAGCACTTGCGGACGGTGGGTGACCAAGAGCATGGTGCGGTTGCGTCCCCAGTGGGCAATCGCGTTCAATGCCATGCGTTCGGTACCTTGGTCGAGGCTGGTTGTCGGCTCGTCCAAAAGGACGACTTTGGGGTCGCGCAACGTCATGCGTGCGAGGGCGATGATTTGTTTTTGACCGCCGGACAGACCCAAACCGTCTTCACCCAAAGGCATATCCAAGCCTCTCGGGTGGTTGCGGATGATTTGGTCCAGACCGAAACGTTTGAGTGCGGTCAGTAGGTCTTGGTCGGTCGAATAGCTGTCGGTACGCGCCAAATCCATGTTTTCGCGCAATGTTCCCAAGAAAAGGCGTGGAGATTGGCTGAACAGGAGGACTTGGTTCCGCAGGAAATTCGGATCAAGTTGGCGCATATCGACGCCGTCGAGGGTTACGTTGCCTTTTTCGGTGTCGTACAGACCGCTCGCCAGCTTCAGCATGGTACTTTTACCGCTGCCGATACGTCCGAGGATACCGACTTTTTCACCGGGTCGGATGTTGATGCGCAACTCGTCAACTGCGTTGTTGCTTTCGTTTTTGTATTTGAACGTTACGTTTTCAAAGGCGATATTGCCTTGAACGTTGTCCAAAGTAATGTATTTGCGTTCGGGGCTGCGTTCGATCGGACGGGAAACAATGTCGTTCACGCCTCTTAACGCCAGCTTCGCCTGTTGGAAGCGGGTAGCAAGGCCGGCAACTTGAGCCAACGGCGCCAACGCGCGGCCGGACAGAATAACGGAGGCAATCAACGCACCCATGGTAATCCGTTCCGCATGGTTGTCGGCATGAATCAGATAGGTACCGACAACGACCAAAAAGACAGTATTGAGCTGCTGCATGGCAACAGCGAAGTTGACCATGAAGTTGCTGGTATCTTTTACTTTGATGGATGAAGCGGAGGTTTTGGCGGTGTATTCGTCCCAGCGTTGTTGCGCCCATGAAGTCGCATTGTTGGTTTTCAGGGTTTCGATGCCTTCGATGGCTTCTACGGCAAGGCCTGAACGTTGCGAGCTTTCTTTCATGGATTCGTTAATGTGGCGCGACAAGGGGCGTTGAACGATGAAGCCGACAATGACGACAATCGGAATAATCGCCAAAGGAACCAATGCCAGTTTGCCGCCGACTATCGAAATAACAAAGATAAACAGCAACAGGAAAGGCAAGTCCACCAAAGTCAACAGACTCGCGCTGGTCATGAATTCGCGTACGGATTCAAATTCGCGCAGGTTGTTGGCGTATGAGCCGGACGAAGCGGGACGGTCGGCAAGGCGCAATGCCATCACACGGCGGAACAAGGCGGAGCTGATAATCAGGTCGGCTTTTTTACCGGCGATGTCGGTCAAATGGCCGCGTATCATCTTGGCGGCAAATTCAAACAAAATAGCGAGGACAACGCCGATACTCAAAACCCACAGGGTTTCATAGGCTTGGTTGGGAATGACGCGGTCGTACACGTTCATGACATACAACGAGCTGACCAAGGCGAGGAAGTTGATGATGACGGTCGCCAAAATCACTTGATAGTAATAGCTGCGGAAACGCCAAATGACTTTCCAAAACCATGCCTTGGGGAGGTGGTATTCAGGCAGTTCGGAACGCGTATCCGCCGCCATTTTGGGCTTGATAAACCAGCAGTAACCCAGATACAGACCGGAAAGCTGGTCATGATCAAGCTGCTGCTCCAAGCCATCTACCTGACGGATATGATATTTCCTGTTCCGACCCGAACCTTCGATATTGGTAATGACGGCTGCCTCTTCGTTGTGAAGAATGATCATCACAGGAACGGCAAGCGATGGAATGTCTTCCAGATTGCGCTTGGACAATGTGTTTTCAAAGCCGTGGCTGCGTAAGACTTCGACGAGGGAATGATAGTTGACATTGAGTTTTTTATCCCGCACCACCTCTGCCGTCAGCGCGGCTTCTGACACAGGCGCCCCTAAGAGACGGGTAACCAACACAATATGTTCAATGATTGCTTTCATGATAATTCGCGTAATGAGTAATGATGTTAAGATTTTATGTTATTGCTTCAAGCCTGCCCAATTCGCCATTTGCGCCTGCGCAGCCAGATAATCCAACGCGGCATCGCGGAAGTCGTTGCGCGCCGAAATGTTTTCCTGCTCAATGCTGGACAATTCGTTGTATGCGCCCAAAACGTCGGTCAGCGTGCGGCGGGCAATTTTGAATTGCAGCTCGTAAGTTTTAACCACATCTTTTTGAGCGGCAATATGTTGTGCGGCAATATCGGCACGGCGTTCGCTCTCGCGCATGTCGATTTCGGCGGTTTGGGTTTTCTCGGTGATGTCGCGCATAATCTGCTCGGATTTCGATTCGGCGGCAATCAGGGCATCGGCATTTTTCTGCACATTATGGCGCGCGGCAACGTCCAAGACATTCCATGCCACATTTAAATAAAGCTGTCTGTTGTCGCGGTTCGCATTACCTTCCAGATTCACGGCGGGCAGGCGCTCTGCTTTGGAAACGTCCAAATCTGCCTTCACGCTGTCGCGTTCTGCCACCTGCGCCCGATAGGAAGGATTGGTATTGTTATCGGCTGTTTTGAAACGGCGGACCAATGATTCCGCGCTGTCGTTGGCAAACGGATCTTCCAAATCCTCTGCCGTCAACTGCCGTCCGGTGTAGCGGGACAAACGGCTCAACGCCAATTCCATCGTGCGTTGTTGTTGCGCGATGGATGATTCGACCTGCAACAGGCGCGCACGCGCTTCAATGAGTTCGGAACGGCGACCGCTATCGTATTTCACGATAATATTCAAATCTTTCAGAAGATTATTATGTCGGACCAAGCTCTGACGGTTGATACGCAGGATTTCTTTCGCGCGCAATGCGGTCAAATAGAGTTTGCCGATGTCGCTGCCCAGACGTTCCTGATTTTCGAAATAACGATGATGGTAGTATTGCTCTCTGTTTTTATCGCGCCGTACCGCCGCATTGATGGCGCCCCATGAATATACATTCAAAGTTCCGCGTATGCCGACACCGTCATTCATATCGTTGCTGGAATATTTGTTTTTCTGCGCCAAAACTTTGGTACCCGTCAGCGTCAATACGGGATAATGGCGCGCACGGGTCGCCTTCGTCGTACTTTTGGCCGAATCTTCGGTTGCTTTCGCTTCCTTCACAATCGGGTCGGACACCATGGCATCCCTTAAAATAGCCTGCAAAGGATAAGCCTGCGCCGTTGCCGCGCATACTGCCGCGCACACCGCGGCAGCAATTTGCCCGGTGCGGAAAACGGATGTCTTGGTACGATTCAAAAAAGTTTTTTTCTTCATATTATTCACAACAATACGGTTCGTCATTTATCAGATTGGCAGAGGGGAGGCCTATTGCAAATCAATTCTTTGAGCATATTATCATTAATCGGAATCCCTGTTTTCAGATTGCGATAAAAGGTAGTTATCTGCTCCTGAAAGTAACATGGATGATATTCCTACTATTGCTAAATCACGACACCGTATTAAAAACGACCTCCTGTTTACAGATGTCCGCCAATGATTTGCAACATTTGCGCCAGCACTTTCGGATTGGCTGCCACAATATCGCCGCTTTCCAGCCAGCCTTCATTGCCGGACATATCGGTAACGATACCGCCGGCTTCCTGCACAATCAGCGCGCCTGCGGCAATATCCCAAGGTTTGAGGTTGAACTCGAAGAAACCGTCCAAACGGCCGGCCGCCACAGCGCACAAATCCAACGAAGCCGCGCCTTCTCTGCGGCCTCCGGCCGTTTTTGCCAAAAAGTCTTTCAAAATAGCCAGATACTTGTCCATCATGCTTTGATCGACAACAGGGAAGCCGGTACCGATCAAGCAGCGGTTCAACTCAATGCGGGAAGAAACGCGGATACGACGTTCGTTGAGCAACGCGCCTTTGCCGCGCGAAGCCATGTAAACATCGTTACGTTCAGGTGCGTACACCAAAGCTTCCTGCAACACGCCTTTGTGCAGCAGTGCCATAGAAATCGCATATTGGGGATGGCCGTGTAAGAAGTTGGTCGTGCCGTCGAGCGGATCGATAATCCATTCGTATTCCGCAGAGGCTTTGCCGTGAGAACCGCCTTCTTCGCAAGTGATTTTGTGATGCGGATAGGCTTCTTTAAGCGCTTCCACCAAAATCATTTCAGAATTGCGGTCAACGTCGGAAACGAAATCGTTGAATGCCTTGCTGTCAACTTTGACGACATCCAGATTGCCGCTTGCGCGGTTCATCATCTGCCCGGCTTTACGGGCGGCTTTGAAAGCGGTATTTAAAAACGGATTCATGGGTTTTCTTTCTAAATCAGGTAAAATACCGTCCGGCGCATCTGCACCGGACGCAACGTTTGTACGTTTCCGACGTTGTTAAAGAACATTTCAGACGACCTCTCAAGCTCCAAGGCGAAAGGTCGTCTGAAAACAAAAAGATGGCGCATTATACCCGATTCCCGAACAAACCGAAAACAAAACATGACTTCAGCCAAGCCCGAATTGCCCGACTATCTCGGCAACATCCGCATCATCCTCACCCGCACCAGCCATCCCGCCAATATCGGCTCCGCCGCCCGCGCCATGAAAACCATGGGGCTGCACAAACTCACCATCGTCGCCCCGAATTTGATGTCCACGCCGATGACCGGGCAACCGCCCGTTTTCAACCCCGAAAACCCGCAAGATTTCCAACTGCCTGAGGAAAGTTTCATCCTCGCTTCCGGCGCGGCAGACGTATTGCACAACGCCGTGATTGCCGCCACACTCGACGAAGCCCTCGCCGACACCACACTTGCCTGCGCCCTTACCAGCCGCCGCCGCGAAATCACCGCGCCATTGCAAACCCCGCGCGAACTGGTTCCCGAATTATTGCAGGCGGCACAACGCGGAGAACAAGTTGCCCTCGTCTTCGGCAACGAAACCTTCGGCTTAAGTATCGAAGAAGTGCAGGCCTGCAACCGCCTGATGACCATCAACGGCAATCCCGACTATTTCTCGCTCAACCTCGCCCAAGCCGTTCAGGTCGTGTGTTACGAAATCTTCAGCCAGACCGATATGCCCATGACCCACCTGCAACAAGAAGACCACGCCGCTACACACGAACAAATCAAAGGCATGGTCGCCCACATGGAAAACGTCATGGACGACATCGGATTCTTCAACCGCCGCAACAGCGAACGCCTGATGCGCCGAATGCAAAGCCTGTTCGGCCGCGCCAACACGCAAACCGAAGACATCGACATCCTGCGCGGCTTTTTCAATACCGTCAGCCATCGCTTGAAGAAGAAAGACTGAAAAAGGTCGTCTGAAAAATAAAACTGCACCCTAAAAGTCGGACATCCCATCCAACTTCAGGTGCAGTTTTAAGACCAAATATATAGTGGATTAAATTTAAATCAGGACAAGGCGACGAAGCCGCAGACAGTACAGATAGTACGGAACCGATTCACTTGGTGCTTCAGCACCTTAGAGAATCGTTCTCTTTGAGCTAAGGCAAGGCAACGCCGTACTGGTTTAAAGTTAATCCACTATACATTACATTTCAAATACCAAGTATTAGCATATGCATCAATTCAAACTCAGCAACAAATCTCTAAAAGCATTGGGATCTTTAATAAACGTCATTTCACCGGTTTGCGGAAAGTGAAAGTCTAAAAGACGCGACACCCAAAACCGGATACAGCCCGCTCTTTGGGCAATCGGGAAATATTCGCGTTCTTCATCAGACAAAGGTCTGATGCTTTCGTACCCCCTGATAAAAGCATCTTGCAAGGAACTATCCAGCTTGTTCTCCGCTGTTCTTGCCCAGTCATTGACGGCAATGGCCAGGTCGTACATAAAATTTCCGTTGCAGGCATAGTAAAAATCGATAAAGCCCGCCACCTTCTCACCATCCAATAAAACATTATCCTTAAACAAATCGGCATGGATAATGCCTGAAGGCAGATTATTACCCAGATTACCATCTAAATCAGCAATCTCCTTTTGCAGCAAAGCCGCATCATCTTCACTCAATACCGGCAAAAGCTGACTGCAAGCATCATGCCACCAACGGTCGTAACGCGGATTGACCATTTTTTGCGGGAAACTCTGTCCGGCAATATGCATTTTTGCCAACATGGCCCCTGTATTGAAACATTGCATTTCCGTTGCCCAGCCGGTATCCGAGCCATTCAGGCAAGTAACTAGACAGGCAGGTTTGCCCACCAAGACAGAATCCAGCTTACCATCCTTGCGTACAATCGGAGCAGGACAAGCTACGCCATTGCTACTCAGATGCCGGCTCAATTCCAGAAAAAACGGCAATTCCTCTTGCTTCAATACCTCGAATACCGTTAAAACGTAACGCCCCGTCGTGGTGGTCAAAAAATAATTGCTGTTTGTAATCCCCTGCGCAATTCCCTGCAACGATACAAAACCGCCCAAATCGTATTGGGTCAAAAACGCCCGCATTTCTTCATCAGAAACACTTGTATAGACAGACATAGTGCAAACCTATCAATAGAAAATATAAGGGGCAATCATACCAAAAAATTCCCCTGCCAAACAGGCAAATGCCAAGCTCGCGCCATAGTCATAAAAAACAAAAAGGTCGTCTGAAAATATTTTCAGACGACCTTTTGCTTGTTGTTCTCAATTAAGCTTGTTTATTCCAACGCTCAATCGATTCTTTAATGACTTGTTTCGCTTCTTCAACATCACCCCAGGATTCGACTTTGGTCGTACCTGCTTTTTTCAAGTCTTTGTAGTGGTTGAAATGGAATTCGATTTGCTTGATTAATTGTTGCGGCAAATCAGACAATGTTTTGTACGCATTGCCATTGTTGCGGTCATCGGCAGGAACGCAAACGATTTTATCGTCAACCTCGCCGTCATCAATAAATTTCATCACGCCGATGACGCGCGCTTCCAGAAAAATGCCGGTTGCCAATGGCTGCTCTGTCACCAGCAAAACATCCAATTCATCGCCATCTTCGTCTAAAGTCTGAGGGATAAAACCGTAGTTTGTAGGTTTGGAAAAAATTGCAGGTTCAACACGGTCGAGTTGGAAAGCCGCTAATTTGCGGTTCCATTCGATTTTATGATTGCTGCCTGCAGGAATTTCGTTCACAACATTAATAATGCCGCCATCGACATCACCCGGCGTCAAGATTTTATTAAAATCTGCCATTTTGCGCTCCTTATAAACAATTGCAAAAGTTAAACGCCGAAAGTATAACAAACAAAAGACATTTCTGGAAATGTATCGCTTTACGCCTAATTTATGACGTCAAAATTCTTCCGAACATCTCAAAACCATGAACATAACGGCACGAGGCGGCATTGCTTACAAATTTTATTCGATTTATTTCTAGATTTATTTCTATGTTAAATGTACAAAAACAGCACAAAATAAAAATCGACTCCTATATCGGAGTCGATTTTTATCAGGCTTAATGCCTATCTATGCTTACAGGGCATCTTTCAATGCTTTACCGGCACGGAATTTAGGAGTTTTAGCAGCAGCGATGGTCAGAGGCTCGCCGGTTTTAGGGTTGCGGCCTTGACGTTCTGCGCGTTCGCCAACGTAGAAAGTACCGAAACCGACCAGAGTTACGGTGTCGCCTTTTTTCAGAGCGTTGGTTACAGCATTGGTAGTGGCATCCAGAGCTTTTTGGGCGGCAGCTTTAGAAATGCCGGCTTCTTGAGCAATTGCTTCGATCAATTCAGACTTATTCACAATCAGTCCCTTCCTATCGTTGAAAATAATGAAATGCCCGAATACTCGGGGCTTCGTACTTTTAAGTACCTTTGCGCTTTATAGCAATTCTGAAAATACCGTGTCAAGCAAAAAATGCGGAATTGCCCTATTTTACAGGCTTTCAAGGCAAACCCGCATCTTTTGCAACACATTTTTTACAAAATCAGTGTTTGGTCGCTTTCGCCCTTGACTTAGGCTTGGCGGCTTCAACCTGCGCCTCTTCGGTACTTAAAGGCGCAACCCAAGGTGTCGGCTGACTTTCCAAGCCCAAAGCGAGGACTTCGTCTATCCATTTGACCGGATGGATGGTCAGGCCGGTTTTCACGTTTTCAGGGATTTCTTCCAAGTCTTTGACGTTGTCTTTCGGAATCAGGACGTGTTTGATGCTACCGCGCAAGGCAGCCAACAGTTTTTCCTTTAAACCGCCGATTGGCAAAACTTCGCCGCGCAGGGTGATTTCGCCTGTCATTGCCACATCGGCGCGCACCGGAATTTTGGTGAAGGCAGATACCATCGCCAAGGTCATGGCGATACCTGCACTCGGACCGTCTTTCGGCGTTGCGCCTTCTGGAACGTGAACATGGATGTCTTTTTTCTCGTAAAAATCAGGAGCCAAACCCACTGATTCTGCACGGGAACGGACAACAGAACATGCTGCGGAGACAGATTCCTTCATCACATCACCCAACTGGCCGGTACACTGAATCACGCCCTTACCCGGCAACGCCACGGCTTCGACAGTCAGCAATTCACCGCCGACTTCCGTCCACGCCAAACCGGTAACCTGTCCGATGCGGTTTTCACTTTCGGCAACGCCGTAATCGAAGCGGCGCACGCCCAAGTAGTCATGCAGGTTTTTCTCATTGACTTTAACCGCTTTAGGCTTGGCTTTGCTGGTTTTCTTGGTTTCAGACGACCTCTTCTTATCTTCGCTCAAGGTAATCTGCATCACCACCTTACGACAGATTTTGGCAATCTCGCGATCGAGCGAACGTACACCGGCTTCACGGGTGTAATAACGGATAATATCGCGCACCGCGCTTTCCTCGACCACCAATTCGCCTTCTTTCACGCCGTTGCGTTTCATTTGTTTCGGCACGAGATACTGCATGGCGATATTGATTTTTTCGTCTTCGGTATAGCCGGACAAACGGATGATTTCCATACGGTCGAGCAACGGGGTCGGAATGTTCAAGCTATTAGATGTGGCGATAAACATCACATCGCTCAAATCGTAATCCACTTCCGCATAATGATCGGCAAACTTGTTGTTTTGCTCAGGATCAAGCACCTCAAGCAACGCGCTGGCGGGATCGCCTCGGAAGTCGCTGCCCAATTTGTCGATTTCGTCGAGCAGGAACAGCGGATTCTTCACGCCTGCCTTAGCCATGTTTTGCAGGATTTTGCCGGGCATAGAGCCGATATAGGTGCGGCGGTGGCCACGGATTTCACTTTCGTCGCGCACGCCGCCCAAAGCCATGCGGACGTATTGGCGGCCTGTTGCTTTGGCAATGGATTCGCCCAAAGAGGTTTTACCCACCCCCGGAGGACCGACCAAACACAGAATCGGACCTTTGAGCTTGTCCATACGTTTTTGGACGGCAAGGTATTCCAAAATCCGTTCTTTTACTTTTTCCAAGCCATAGTGGTCGGCGTTCAACACCAAATCGGCTTTGGCGATGTCTTTGCTGACGCGGGATTTTTTCTTCCACGGCAGCTCAAGCAAAGTATCGATGTAGTTGCGTACCACGGTAGATTCCGCAGACATAGGCGGCATCATTTTGAGCTTTTTCAGTTCGGACAGACATTTCTCTTCAGCCTCCTTGGTCATGCCCGCTTCTTTGATTTTTGCTTCCAATGCATCCAATTCGCCGCGTTCGTCTTCTTCGCCCAATTCTTTCTGAATCGCTTTCACTTGCTCGTTCAGATAATACTCACGCTGGGATTTTTCCATCTGGCGTTTGACGCGGCCGCGGATGCGTTTTTCGACCTGCATGATGTCCAGTTCGGATTCCAACTGGGCGAGCAGAAACTCCATACGACCGATAATGCCGAAGGTTTCCAAAATCTGTTGGCGCTGCTCCAGTTTCAACTGCAAATGCGCTGCAATCGTGTCCACCAAACGGCTGTTATCATCGATGCCGTTGATGGTATTGATGATTTCGGCAGGGATTTTTTTATTTAACTTGGCATATTGGTCAAACTGGGTAAGCAGCGTGCGGCGAATGGCTTCAATATCGGGATTGTCCGCATCCGCATACTCGTTGACAGCTTCGACATGGGACAGGAACAGTCCGCCGCTCTCTTCAATGGTCAACACCCTGCCGCGCCGGATACCTTCGACCAACACTTTTACCGTACCGTCAGGCAGCTTCAACACCTGCAAAACCTGCGCGACCGTACCCGTACGGTGCAAATCGGACGCAGTCGGATCTTCGGTGTTCGGGTCGATTTGCGCCAGCAAAAATACCGGATCGTCATTCGCCATTGCCGCTTCCAATGCCGCAATGGATTTCGGGCGGCCTACAAACAGCGGCAACACCATGTGCGGATAAACGACGACATCGCGTAAAGGCAGGGTTGCCAGTGCGCTGTATTCCTCAAAATGTTTTTCTTTTGTCGGCATATTGTTCTCTACTTGGTAATAAATTCGGAATGTGGCTTAAATTGGGATGGAAAAGCGTATTTCAAGACTTGAAAAAGCCGATGTACGCTTCTATTTTTATCGGCAACTTTTTGCGATAAAATACACGCCGTTCGAGGTCGTCTGAAAGGCTGGAAACTTTTCAGACGACCTCTCGGCATACAGCACATCAGGAGTCAGCCATGACCGACCAAACCTCACTCATCGAATTCCCCTGCCAATTCCCCATCAAAGTCATGGGCAACGCGCATCCCGAATTTGAAAAAAATATCTTAGAAACCGTCCGCCAGCACGCGCCCGATACCGAACCCCACCACATCACCACCCGTCAAAGCAGCAAGGGCAACTATACCGGCGCAACCGTCAAAGTAAACGTCGAAAGCAAAGAGCAACTGGACAAAATCTACCGCGCCCTGACCGATCACGAAATGGTGAAAGTAGTGTACTGATATGAAAATCGTGCATAAAGGCTTGGTCGAGTACCAACCGACTTTCGAAGCCATGAAAGCGTTCAACGCAGCCCGCGACGAACATACCGAAGACGAATTATGGGTGGTCGAGCATCCGCCCGTCTTCACGCAAGGGCTGGCAGGCAAACCGGAACACCTCCTGATCCGCGACGACATACCCGTCGTCCAAATCGACCGGGGCGGACAAATCACTTATCACGGTCCCGGCCAGTTGGTCATTTACACCATGATCAACTTCAAACGCCGCAAAACCAGCGTCCGCAACATCGTTTCCGCGCTTGAAAACAGTATCATCGCCACGTTGGCGGAATACGGAATCGAAGCGGCGGCAGACCCGAAACGCCCCGGCGTTTATGTCGGTGAGCGCAAAATCGCCTCACTCGGTTTGCGCATCAAAGACGGTTCCGTCTATCACGGCCTGGCATTAAACGTAAACATGGACTTAAGCCCGTTTACCCACATCAATCCCTGCGGCTATGCCGGCATGGAAATGACGCAAATCGCGGATTTTGTCCAACCCTGTCCCACCTTGGACGAGGTTGCACAAAAACTGACCGCACACCTCGAGACACAACTCACACCGAAAGCGAACAATTAATGAGCGAAATCAAAGTTGACGATCCCAAACGCGGCGTCAAACTCAAAGGCGCGGACAAAACCGCCCGCATCCCCATCAAAGTCGTCCCCCTTCAGGAAAAACTGAAAAAACCCGAATGGATACGCGCCAAACTGCCGTCACGCAAATTCTTTGAAATCAAAGATATTTTGCGTGAGCAAAAAATGCACACCGTTTGCGAAGAAGCCTCCTGCCCGAACATCGGCGAATGTTTCAGCAAAGGCACAGCGACCTTCATGATTATGGGCGATATTTGTACCCGACGCTGCCCGTTCTGCGACGTGGGACACGGCCGCCCGAATATGCTTGACCCCGACGAACCGAAACACCTTGCAGAATCCGTCAAAGCCATGAACCTGCGTTACGTCGTCATCACCTCCGTTGACCGCGACGACCTGCGCGACGGCGGTGCACAGCATTTCGCCGACTGCATCAAAGCCATCCGCGAAACCAGTCCGAACACCAAAATCGAAATCCTCGTTCCCGACTTCCGCGGCCGCTTGGATATCGCACTGAAAATCCTTGCCGAAACCCCGCCCGACGTGATGAACCACAACTTGGAAACCCATCCGAGCCTGTACAAAAAAGCCCGTCCAGGTGCCAACTATCAGCACTCCCTCGACCTGCTGCGCCGCTACAAAGAAATGATGCCGCACATCCCGACCAAATCCGGCATCATGGTCGGCTTGGGCGAAACAGACGAAGACGTGCGCGAAATCATGCGCGATATGCGGGCGCACAATATCGAAATGATTACCATCGGCCAGTACCTCCAGCCTTCAGACGGACACCTGCCCGTCTTGCGCTACGTCACGCCCGACCAGTTCAAAATCTTCGAAAAAGAAGCGTATGAACTGGGCTTCACCAACGCCGCCATCGGCGCCATGGTCCGCTCAAGCTACCATGCCGACGAGCAAGCCGCCGAAGCATTGCGCGAAAGTCATGGCGGCGGTTGCGGCCATCATTGATAACAAAAGGTCGTCTGAAAATTTTCAGACGACCTTTTTTCAAACAAGCGGCTTAGGCTTTATACATCATATGTTCCCATTACGCTTGCGCTGTCCAAGATATGTCCCTGCATGGCGAAATGCAGGTCGTTGAAGCGGAAGCCGCGCGGCAGGTTTAATACGGTGTCGAGTGCGTAAACGATGAGTTCGTAGCGGTGACGGCAGTTGGGCGGATACATGCCGCCGTAGCCCGTGGCTTCTTCGATGTCCAACTTGCCCAACAGGCTCGCCCAACTGTTTGCGCCTTGCGTATAGTCGGTGGCGGTCAGGCTTTCGTTTTCGGCGACGGAGGTGCGCTTGAGGTCGGCAATCAGCCAGTGCGTCCACACGAATCCGCTGGCGGTAATGGCGTCTTTGTCTTCCAGAACGACGGCAAAGGATTTCGTGCCTTCGGGCGCGCCGCTGATTTCAAAGGGGATGGAGTAAGTCGGCATGTTGTTCGGACTGAACTGGCTGCCGCGCTTGCCGTATTTGTCTTCAAATTCGCCGTTGACAATGGCTGAAGTCGTTACCTGCATAGTGTTCTCCTATGGGTTGGGGAAGGGGTCGTCTGAAAAAGGAAGGCTTGTTCAGACGGTGGGTGGATTGTCCGGTTTGCTATGGCTGCCGTTTTCAGACGACCTGTTTTATACCTGCCAATCTATCGGCGTTATCCCGTTTTCCTGCAAATAGGCATTGGCTCGGGAAAAGTGTTTGCAGCCGAAAAAACCGCGATAGGCTGACAGCGGCGAGGGGTGCGGCGCGCTGAGGACGAGATGGCGGCTGCGGTCGATAAACGCGCCTTTTTTCTGCGCATGGCTGCCCCAAAGCATGAAGACGACGTGTTCGCGGTTTTGGTTGATTTGGTTGACCACCTCGTCGGTAAAGCGCTCCCAACCCAATGTGGCATGGGAATGCGCCTGTCCCGCGCGGACGGTCAGGACGGTATTGAGCAGTAAAACGCCCTGCTCCGCCCAATGTTGCAGATAGCCGTGTTGCGGGATACGGAAGCCTTCGATGTCGTCCGCCAGCTCTTTGTAAATATTGACCAGCGAGGGTGGGACGGCGACGCCTTCGCGGACGGAAAACGCCAGCCCGTGCGCCTGTCCTGCGCCGTGATACGGGTCTTGCCCCAAAATCACGACTTTGACGTTACCGAATTCGGTTGCTTTAAAGGCGTTGAACACGTCTTCGGCAGGCGGGTAGATAATCCGCCCCATGCCGCGCTCTTTTTTGACGGTTTCGATGATGTGTTGAAAATAGGGTTCGGACTTTTCCGAGCCGATTGCTTCGTGCCAAGTTTGCATATTGATGCCTTCATGATCGTGAAAAATGATTATAACGCAGCAAAATGGAGATGACGCCTTTTCTGCCGACCTTCTATTTCCTCCGGACGCATAAAATATAGTGGATTAAATTTAAATCAGGACAAGGCGACGAAGCCGCAGACAGTACAGATAGTACGACAAGGCGAGGCAACGCCGTACTGGTTTAAAGTTAATCCACTATAAAATATTGTCATGATTGAATTGTCAGTCAGCCGTTGTGCCGTTATGATTGAGCCTGTCCCACCCGAATCTTAAGGAATCTATATGACTACTTGGTTTATCGTTGCCGCCGCCGTCCTGATTGTCGAGCTGTTTGTCGGTACTGTATATCTCTTGGTTGTCAGCGCGGCTTTGTTCGGCGCGGGATTGGTGTATTGGCTGACCGGTAATAATTCGATTGCCGTTGCTGCGGCAGCCGTTTTGTCCGCCGTCGGTATCTGGGTGGTACACAGCAAGTTCAAAAAAACTGCGCCCCGCCAAGAATTGAACGATGATTTGGACATCGGACAGACCGTTCAAATCCTCCGCCGCCTTCACGGCGATTGCTATGAAGTTTCGTATCGGGGAACGTACTGGCAGGCGCAGGCTGAAAATGCCGATGCCGTTCAGACGACCTCTACCGCCGTGATTACCGGTAAAAACGGTAATGTTTTACTTATTCGTTTCAATTGATTAATAAAATCGAAAGGAGCATCATGGGCGAATTGATTACCCTTCCTGAAAATATTCACCTATTAATATTAATTTTTGCTCTCACCGCATAAGGAAAAAACAATGGAATTTTTATACAGTTTCCCCGTCATCCTGTTGCTTGTCGTCGTAATTTTCGGCTTCAAAGCCTTTATCGTTGTGCCGCAGCAGGAAGTTTACGTCGTCGAACGCCTCGGCAGATTTCACAACGCGCTGACCGCCGGTCTGAACATCCTGATTCCTTTCGTTGACCGCGTCGCCTACCGCCACTCGCTCAAAGAAGTGCCTTTGGACGTTCCCAGCCAAGTCTGCATCACCCGCGACAACACCCAGCTTACCGTTGACGGCATCATCTACTTCCAAGTAACCGATCCGAAACTCGCTTCCTACGGCTCCAGCAACTACATCATGGCGATTACCCAACTTGCCCAAACCACGCTGCGTTCGGTTATCGGCCGTATGGAGTTGGACAAAACGTTTGAAGAGCGCGACGAAATCAACAGCATCGTCGTTTCCGCGCTTGACGAAGCGGCAGGCGCATGGGGTGTGAAAGTATTGCGTTACGAAATCAAAGACTTGGTTCCACCGCAAGAAATTCTGCGCTCTATGCAGGCGCAAATTACCGCCGAACGTGAAAAACGCGCCCGCATCGCCGAATCCGAAGGCCGTAAAATCGAGCAAATCAACCTTGCCAGCGGTCAGCGTGAAGCGGAAATCCAACAGTCTGAAGGTGAAGCGCAAGCCGCCATCAACGCGTCAAACGGTGAAAAAATCGCCCGCATCAACCGCGCACAAGGTGAAGCCGAAGCACTGCGTCTGGTTGCCGAAGCCAACGCCGACGCCATCCGCAAAATTGCCGAGGCAGTCCGTTCCGAAGGCGGCTCAGAAGCCGTCAACCTGAAAGTTGCCGAGCAATATGTCGCCGCCTTCAGCAATTTGGCAAAAGAAAGCAACACGCTGATTATGCCTGCCAACGTCGCCGACATCGGCAGCCTGGTTTCAGCCGGACTGAAGATTATCGACAGCAACAAAGCGGCAAAATAAACCTTACGTTTTGTCACAAGGTCGTCTGAAAACGAGTACAGCGCGTTTCGCTACCATATAGAGCGGATTTCGCCAAATCGTTTTTCAGACGACCTTTATTCAAATAACGGCAGACAGAATGCCCATCTGACTAAGCTTCAATATAGTGGATTAAATTTAAATCAGGACAAGGCGACGAAGCCGCAGACAGTACAAATAGTACGGAACCGATTC
>CAUOMQ010000009.1:0-32890 GCA_963456805.1 uncultured Neisseria sp.
CTCTTTGAGCTAAAGCGAGGCAACGCCGTACTGGTTTAAAGTTAATCCACTATAAAACTGACTGATACGCAGATACCCCCTCTTCCGCCAAACAGAAGAAGGGGTATTTTATTGCCGGCCAGAATTTTGACTTATGGCAAGAGTATGTGAAAAAACGTGAGGTCGTCTGAAAAAACGGTTGCCATTTTTTACAGATGGTTTATAGTTCTTTATAACTAATTTTCAGCTAATTCCTTATATCTATCTTTGCAACCTTGGATAAGTAGTTGCCATTGGGTACTCCGCCCGGCGGCAACATTTTTTTATCCGCCGGGATTTGATAAAATCCGTCCGTTTTATCTGACGCAGGTCGTCTGAAAAACATAATACTTTGAATATTTATAGTTTTTATGGTTATAAATATCAAATAAAAATAAACATTTTACGACAACAGCTTTATCTGGAATCAACCAAATGAACAATATAGTGGATTAAATTTAAATCAGGACAAGGCGACGAAGCCGCAGACAGTACAAATAGTACGGCAAGGCGAGGCAACGCCGTACTGATTTAAATTTAATCCACTATACAAACAAAGAGAATCTTTTCAAACTCAGCACCTTGGCGTTCTGTCTTGCCACGCTGCCGCAAGCCGTTCAAGCCGCTGAAGAAGTGCAGCAGGTGGAATTAAAGCAGGTCAATGTGGTCGGCAAAAACCGCAGCCTGCGTACCGAAAATCAAAACAGCTACACCGTATCCGCGATGCGCTCGACTACGGGATTGGTGCTTTCTCCGAGGGAAATTCCCCAATCCGTCAGCGTCATCACCAAAAAACAACTTGAAGACCAAGGCGTGACCAGTCTCGAAGGCGCGTTGCAAAACGCTACGGGCGTCAACGTCTTCAAGAGCGGCGGGCGCACGCATTTTATGTCGCGCGGCTATTTTATCGAGCAACTTGAGGAGGACGGTATTGCCACTCAAATCGGCTCGCCCGGCGGATTCGGCTTGGGCGGTCCGTCCGGCGACCCGACCAGCGTAACCGATATAGCGATGTATGACCGCATCGAAGTGGTACGCGGCGCGGCCGGGCTGACGCAGGCAAACAACGAACCGGGCGGCACAATTAACGCCGTCCGTAAGAAACCGACCTCCAAACGCCAGCTTTCCTCCGATTTGACAGTCAACACATGGGGCAAAGTGGGCAGTACGTTTGACGCGTCGGGTGCGTTAAGTCCGGAACACGGCCTGCGCGGACGTTTTGTCGGCTCGGTTGGCAGCAACAAAACCTTCCAAGACCAATCCGGCGGCCGCGACATCCTGCTTTACGGCGTGATGGACAAAGACATCGGCGACAACAGCAAGCTCACTTGGGGCGCGAGCTATCTCAACCAAACCAAAACGCCCGATCCCGACGGCCTGCCCATGCGCGCTGACGGCAAAGAATGGAAACGCAGCCGCTATCTCGGCGCAGATTGGAACGAAGCTCGTCTGAAAAAACACAACCTTTTTGCCGAGTTTGAACATTATTTCAACGACAACTGGAAACTGAGCAGCAAGCTGGACTGGCGCAAAAACACCGGCTCGAAAGAGTATTACACTCTGGGCGGCACAGACAACGGCATAGGCGCAGACGGTTTGGGCAAAACTTACAGCTTCGACCGTTACGACACAGACAGCCGCCAGTTTACTTTCCAAAACAACCTGACCGGCCGTATCTTCGCCTTCGGCCAAAGCCACGACCTCTTCTTCATGCACAGCTATTCCAAAGAGAAGGTGAACTCAAGCAACCGCTGGTTTGATGACAGCAGTACCTATAACGCAGATGCGTTCAACGGCAGCGAAAAAGCCAAACCCGATTGGAATGCCGATACCGCCAAGTCACGCGGCGGCAACGGCAGCTACCGCACTCACGCCTTCGGTTTGGGCGCGCGCATCAATCCTACCGACAAACTGCACATCATCGCAGGCGGACGCTATACCAGCTGGAAACGCGACTACTATTGGGATCGCGACTTCAAAGACGGGGTAGCAGGTTCATCAGACTCGCTCAAACGCAACCGCTTCGTTCCTTATGCCGGCATCACTTACGACATCACGCCTAAACAAAGCGTTTACGCCGCCTACACATCCATCTTCAAACAAACGATGAACCGCGACTACAACGACAACCTGTTGCCGCCGATTATGGGGCGCAACTACGAAATCGGCTGGAAAGGCGAATGGAACGAAGGCCGTCTGAATACTTCTGTCGCCCTCTACCGCACCGACAAAGACAACAACAACCAACGCGTCAATGCCAAGCCACATCCTTATTGGGAACCGCTGGATCAAAGCAGCCGCGGTTTGGACGCCGAAATCTCCGGCAGCCTGACCGACCGTTGGCAGGTTTACGCAGGCTACACCTTCAACCGCAGCACCAACCGCAACAGCGTCGGTAACAATGTTGAATCGCGCCGAAAAGGCTACAACTTCAGCAGCCATACGCCGAAACATATGTTCCGCCTCTACACCAGCTATGTCCTGCCGGTGGATGACGGCAAATGGACGGTCGGCCTGGGGGTAAAGAGCAGCAGCAAAACCGCCAATTCCTACGGCTCCATCAAGCAAGGCGGCTACACGGTTTGGAATACCAACGTCCAATACCGCCCGACCAAAAACCTGCAACTGGGGCTGTCGGTCAACAACCTGACCGACAAACGCTACTACGAAAACCAATACAGCCGTGCCGCCAACAGCGGCAACTTCTACGGCGAACCGCGCAATGCCGTGTTCAGCCTGAAGTGGAAGATGTAGCCGCCGTATGAAATGAGGCCGTCTGAAAGTACAATCCCGATTTCAGACGGCCTTTCATTATCGATACAAACACCCCCATGAACATCCTCAAAAAATTCTTCCGACTCGCCCGCCCTTTCTGGACAGGGGCGCACGGGCGCATCCAATGGCTGATGCTCGCCGTCCTCATCGGCTTCACCCTTTGTTCCATCACCATCAGCGTTTGGATCGCCGCGTGGGACAAACGTTTCTACGACGCGCTCGCCGCGTTTGACGGCGCGTCTATGCCCGCACTCATCGTCGAATACCTCGGCTACATGGCGATGATTATCGGCTGCATCGTCTGCGGCGACTGGCTGCAAAAACGCCTCATCTTCCGTTGGCGCACTCACCTGACCGAACAATTCCAGCAAAACTGGCTCGAAGGCCACAAACACTATCGCCTGCGCCTGACCGGCGAACCCGACAACCCCGACCAGCGTATCGCCGAAGACATCTACCTCCTCGCCGACAAAAGCATCGGACTGTTCCGCTCCTTCATCAATAATATTGCCAAATTCAGCGCGTTCGTCGCCGTATTGTGGACGCTCTCCGGCGTGCAGACCTTCAACATCGGCGGGCGCGACATCACCATACACGGCTACCTCGTCTGGGTTGCCCTGATTTATTCCGTCATCAGCACCCTGATTGCCCACCTCGTCGGCCGCAAACTCAAAAACCTCAACATCGACCGCCAGCACCGAGAAGCCGACTATCGCGCCGCCCTCCTGCGCGTGCGCGACCACGCCGAACAAATCGCCTTTTACAACGGCGGCGAAGCCGAAACAGGTCGTCTGAAACACCGCTACCTCCGCATCCGCGACAACTGGCGGCGGCTTACCAACTGCGAATTCCGCCAAGAAACCTTCTGGGCGACCTATGTGCGCATCAGCATCTTCATCCCCATCCTCGCCACCCTGCCCATGTACCTCGCCAAAACCATGACCTTCGGCGACATGATGCAGACCCGCACATCGTTTGCCCGCGTCCAAGACAGCTTCGGCTGGTTTACCGACTCCTACCGCCGCCTCATCGAATGGGCGGCAGTCGTCGAACGCCTCTCCGATTTTCAGACGGCATTGGAACAAGTAGAACAGGAAGGCAGAAGCTCCGTCCGTCCAGCCTCCGAACCCGCCCTGACTTTAAATAACCGCCGCCAAAGCGGCATCCTCGTCCTGCAAAACCTCACCGTCCACACACAAACCGGCAGCCCCCTGCTTACCGACATCAACCTCGAAGCCCACGCCCCCGAATGGGTATTGCTCGAAGGCAGAAGCGGCATCGGCAAATCCACCCTGCTGCGCGCCCTCGCAGGCTTGTGGCCGTATTACCAAGGCAGCTTCGCCCTCGACGGCAGCCTCCTCTTTCTGCCCCAACGCCCCTATCTCCCCGCCGACACCCTGCGCCACACAGTCAGCTATCCCCACCCCGCCTGCCAAGACGACCGACTTATTCAGACGACCTTGGAACAAGTCGGACTAGACCGCCTGAAAAATAATTTAGACGACCCATACGAATGGCACGGCATCCTTTCCGGCGGTGAACAGCAACGCCTCAGCCTCGCCCGCGCGCTGCTGCACAAACCGCAAATCCTGTTCCTCGACGAAGCCACCAACCAGCTCGACGGCGAATCCGCATTGGCGCTGATGCAAACCCTCAAACGTGCTTTATCCGACACCCTCGTCATCGGTATCAGCCACCAATCTGAAATCCAAGCCTTGTTCGGACGTAAAGTTAATTTAAAACCACTCGACGAACTTGCAAACCGTTCAGATTAGTAATATAGTTCTTTCTGACTAGTTTCATAGTTCTTTAGGGTTACTTTTAAAACTCCTTGGATAGCCTCCGCCAGCTCCCGGCAGGAGGCGTTTTTTTGCCTGCGCTTAAGACATTGAATTTCAAAGCACCCGGCCAATATCAGCCGCACTAAAAAAGGTCGTCTGAAAAACATTTCTGCTTTTCAGACGACCTCTTGCCATATCCAAATTCAAATAGAGAAATCTTCGACCACCGGCGTATAAAGAATACGGTCCACCACATCCCGCGTCAGCTTCGGCGAGAACATTTCGATAAAATCGTAGGTATAACCGCGAAGATAAGTATCCGAGCGTACTGCAATCCAAATGGGCGAAGGCTCAAACAGATGCGCCGCATCGACCAATTCCAAATCCGCATCCTTCTCCGGATCAAATGCCATCTTCGCCATCAACCCGACCCCAAGCCCCAGTCGGACATAAGTCTTCAAAACATCCGTATCCGCTGCCGACAACACCACATCCGGATTATCCAAATGCGCCTTATTAAAAGCACGCGCAATACTGCTGCCCTGATTAAATGCAAATTCGTAAGTAATCAGGGGAAACGAAGCCAAATCCTCAATACTTAAAGGATTCATACATTCCAACAAAGGATGCTCTTTCGGCACGATGACCGCATGGTTCCATTCATCACACGTCAACTTGCTCAGTTCGGGATGATCGTCAATTCGCTCCGTCACAATCGCAATATCCGCCTCGCCATTGCTGACCATTTGCGCAATAGCGGCAGGGCTCCCCTGCTTGATCGTCAGATTGACCCTCGGATAACGCTTCACAAAATCCGCCACAATCAAAGGCAGCGCATAGCGTGCCTGCGTATGCGTCGTCGCAATCGTCAGAGCACCGCTGTCGTGATCGGTAAACTCGCTGCCGATATTCTTAATATTTTGGACATCGCGCAAAATCCGTTCCGAAATTTCCAACACCGCCTTACCCGGCTGGGAAACAGACACCACACGCTTGCCGCTGCGTATAAAAATCTGCACCCCCAGTTCTTCTTCCAAAAGGCGGATTTGCTTGGAAATACCCGGTTGCGAAGTAAATAGCGCATCCGCAGCCTCAGATACATTCAAATTATGGCGGTACACCTCCAACGCATACCGCAATTGCTGTAATTTCATAGGTAGTCCGGTTGTATTGTGTTTGTATGTTTTATACGACAAGCGGCACATAATTTAACATATTTTGCCGGATTTGTCGGACATCCAAAAAACGCACAAGGAAGTTTTTGTTTTCAATAAAACTATACATATAAACTATGAAAACCGTCTTTACAGCACGCAAACTCTTGTTGCGTTTCCGCAACTGCAAATAGAAACAGACCCGAATTTCCTGATAAATAAATGACACAAGCTTGATTTTTAGGCATGATTCACCATTAGGAGGCAAGCAGTTTCATGTTTTTATCAAGGCATCGAGTATTGACAGTCTGTGCCATGCTTCTTTATAGTGCAAACTGATATATCCGATTTGCCGCTGTTTTATGCTGCGGCCTGTATATTGGTAATTTGCTGCGGCTGCTTCCTGTATCCGCCGCATAACAATTTTGATGAGGGAATAAAATGACCAAACAGCTGAAATTAAGCGCATTGTTCGTTGCATTGGTTGCTTCAGGCACTGCAATGGCAAGTGAAGCGCACACCAAACACGGCTACACCGTAAGCAGCCAATCTCAAGAAGTCGTCCGTAACAACTACGGCGAGTGCTGGAAAAACAGCTACTTCGACAAAGAAACCCAAGGTCGTGTCGAATGTGGTGACCGCGAAGCGGTAGCCGCAGTTCAACAAGCTCCCGAATACGTTGACGAAACTGTTTCCCTGTCTGCGAAAACCCTGTTCGGCTTCGACAAAGACATCCTGCGTCCTGAAGCTCAAGAAAACCTGAACAGCCTGGCTCAACGCCTGAGCAACGAAAACGTACAAACCGTACGTATCGAAGGTCACACCGACTTCATGGGTTCTGAAGAGTACAACCAAAACCTGTCTGAACGTCGTGCCAACGTAGTGGCCAACTACTTGGTAGGTCGTGGCGTTCCTTCCAGCAAAGTTTCCGCTACAGGTCTTGGTGAGTCTCAAGCTCAAATGACTGCTACTTGTGAAGCAGAAGTAGCAAAACTGGGCAAAAAAGTATCCAAAGCCAAAAAACGCGCTGCTTTGATCGCATGTATCGAGCCTGACCGTCGCGTTGATGTGAAAATCCGCAGCACTGTTACCAAACAAGTTGCCCCGGGTCAAACAATTGAAGGTCAAGGCGAACGTCCTGCAGTGGATGAAGGCTGGATTCCTTCTCCATACAACGGCGTACACGGCTACGCTAAGCCTTAATCGAAACATCCCAGAAACCCCGCTTCCCTGCGGGGTTTTTATTTTGTCGGATTAACGTTGATACAAAGGTCGTCTGAAAAATCGAGATTTGGCTTCTTTTCACTTTGCCACAACTTCCCCTTCAGACGACCTAGATTTTCCTCATGAATCCTTTTCTACCTCTTCTCTTCTCGATCAATCTATCTGATAGAAGCTGAGAATTTCGGTATCAACCTGCCATATATCGCCGTCACCATTTGACACAGATAATAGCCAAATACAAAAAATTAAAAAGCGTACAAAAGCAAAAGGTCGTCTGAAACCAGAAAACCTGTTTTCAGACGACCTTTATTTGCAATACCGTTTACCGGAAGATTATTTCTTCGAGCCGACGAATGCGCCTACCGTATTGCCGCTAGAGAATCCGCCTGCAACTTCCGCTGCATTTTTGCCAAAGAAACCGCCTTTGACTTGGGTCGCACCGGATTGTTCAAACTTGTTGCCGCTAATTTGGGCATTAACAGCAATGTTGTCGCCAAATTTAGCATCACGAGAGATAGTGCCTGTTAATTTTTTACTGTCAAAATTGGCAGTCAACTCTGTGCGGGTAATATCGTAATTTGCGCCGCTATGTATAGAGGCAACGCTGGTGTTGTAATGAACTTGCCCTTTAGGCAGCTCGGCTGCGGGCGTAAAGTGTCCGCTGAAGAAAGCTTGTTTTTTGCCGTTAACTTCCAACACGCCGGCAGTAGCGTTTGCTGAAGCGGTATTGACCAAGAATTTCTGTACGGATTTCGGCTCGCCGGATGCAATTCCTGAAATGAAACCAGGAACTTTGCCTTTCCAATTATTCAAAGAAATACCGCCGCTTTGGGTCAAGTCGAAATCCACACCGTCAACGCGGATGTGTTTGATGTTGCTATTATCGATGGCAATGCTATTACCGCCAACTGTTTGCTGTGCGGCGGTAGGAACCGTCGGAGTAGCAGGAGTTTTAGGAGCAGTAGGCGTTTTACCCGTCTCAGGTTTTGCAGGAGTTGTCGTTGATGGGGGAGTTGCAGGCTTCTGCGACGTTGATGGGTTGCTTGGACCTGCGTTAGGCGTAGATTGTGAAGAAGGAGTGGAATTTCCACCACCGCCCCCACCTCCGCAGGCAGCCAAAGTTGCTGTACAAATCAATGCAAGTACTTTTTTCATGTCGTATCATCCTTTTTTAAATTGAATCTCGAAGTTTCTGTATTCGGGAACAAGTCTTGATTGTGCTTACGATGCACCTGAATCAATGACTTAGACATTTTATACTAAAAAGGTAAGCCGACCCATATGTAATAGTTAATTCAAGTAAATTTACAAACAAAATATAACTAAATTATGACTAAGTTAACAATTTATTGGCAGGAAACACATAAAATCAACTCACTTTTTCAGACGACCTGCATTTTCCTCATGAATCCTTTATAATCTCTTCCTTTATAAATCAATATCTTTCGAAAGAAGCAAAATGTCCGATTTCCGTCAAGATTTCCTCAAGTTTGCGCTGGCGCAGAATGTATTGAAATTCGGTGAATTTACGACCAAGGCAGGCCGTCAGTCGCCTTATTTTTTCAACGCCGGACTGTTTAACGACGGCGCATCGACGCTGCAACTGGCGAAGTTTTACGCGCAGGCGATTATCGAGAGCGGCGTAAAATTCGACATGCTGTTCGGCCCGGCTTACAAAGGCATTATTTTGGCGGCGGCGACGGCGATGATGCTGGCGGAAAAAGGCGTGAACGTGCCGTTTGCCTACAACCGCAAAGAAGCGAAAGACCACGGAGAAGGCGGCGTATTGGTCGGTGCGCCGCTCAAAGGCCGCGTATTGATTATCGACGACGTGATTTCTGCGGGAACATCTGTGCGCGAATCGGTCAAACTGATTGAAGCGGAAGGCGCAACGCCCGCCGCCGTCGCCATCGCACTCGACCGCATGGAAAAAGGCACGGGCGAATTGTCCGCCGTTCAGGAAGTGGAAAAACAATACGGCTTACCCGTCGTCGCCATTGCCAACCTGAACGACCTGTTCACGCTCCTGCAAAACAATGCAGAATTCGGCGGCTTCCTCGAGCCGGTCAGAGCCTACCGCGAACGCTACGGCGTCGCCTAAAATACGATAAACAAAAGGTCGTCTGAAAACGGACAATCCCTTTTCAGACGACCCAACCCAATCAAACACACATTAAAACAACACATCCCACACTTTACACGGAAAACCCCTATGCCCGCCTGTATCTGCCCACACTGCAAAACCTCACTTTGGGTCAAAGACACCCAGCTCAACGTCGCACAAGGCTTTGTCGTTTGCAATAAATGCGAAGGCCTGTTCAAAGCCAAAGACAGCCTGGCGCCGTCTTCCGCCCCCGCCAATCCCGACACGCTGCCCAACGCCGTTACCGACGTCCGTCTCGTACACGACATGGGCGGCAACATCCGCAACCGCAAACAACTCTCCCGCCACGAAATCGCCAGCCTGCTCGACAGCGCCGAACGTGCCAAAAAAGCCAAAGAAGAGGCGGCACGGCGAGCCGAAGATGAAAAACGGCGGACTGAAGAATTTCAAGCCCTGATGGCGGCAGCCGCTGCCAAACCCGCCAAATCCGAAGAAGGCTTCAACTGGACGCTGGCGGTACTGGTTGCGCTGACCGTCCTCATCATGCAGCTTTTCTATCTGGTCTTGTTATGAACACATCTCCGGGCTTTGTCGCCGATTTTCGTGAAGCCGCGCCCTATATCCACTACCTGCGCGGCAAAACACTGGTTATCGGCATTACCGACAGCCTGCTCGAAGGCGACACCCTGAACCGGCTCGCCGCCGATTTCCACCTGCTTGCCGGATTGGGCGTGCGGCTCGTATTGGTACACGGCACGCGCCATTTCCTCAACTGCCTCGCCGCCGACAGACAATTCGTTCCGCAATACCACCGCAACCGCCGCATTACTGACGACGCCACCCTGCGCGACGCCAAGCAGGCGGTCGGCATGATACGCAGCGACATCGAAGCCGCCCTGTGCAGCAGCGCATCCGCCCCCTTGCGCAACAAACCGATTCCCACCGCTTCGGGCAATTTCCTCACCGCCCGTCCGCTCGGCGTCATTGACGGCATAGACATGGGCTACACCGGCATCGTCCGCAAAACCGATACCGACTCCATCAACCGCCGCCTTGACGACGGCGCCATCGTCCTCATCAGCCCGCTCGGACACTCCTACGGAGGCAAAACCTTCAACCTCAGCATGAGTGAAGCCGCCGAAGCCGTCGCCGTCGCCCTTCAAGCCGAAAAACTCGTGTACCTGACCGAAGAAGCCGGCATTTGCAACGCCGACGGCGTCCTCATGTCCACCCTATCCTCAGGCGAAGTCCGCCACCTGATAGAAACCGCAAACAACGTTCCCGTGCGCCTGCTCCAAGCTGCCGTCAACGCCGTCGAAAACGGCGTCAGCCGCGTTCAAATCCTCAGCGGACGCGAAGACGGCGGACTGTTGCGCGAACTCTTCACCCGCGAAGGCTGCGGCACCGCCATCGCCCGCGATTCCTTCGTCTCCATCCGCCAAGCCCACAGCCGCGACATCCCCCGCATCATCGCCCTGATACGCCCGCTGGAAGAACAAGGCATCCTGTTGCACCGCAGCCGCGAATATCTCGAAAACCACATCTCCGGCTTCTCCGTCCTCGAACACGACCGCAACATCTACGGCTGCGTCGCCCTCAAAACTTTCGACGACCCCGAAATCGGCGAACTCGCCTGCCTCGTCGTCTCCCCCGAAGCCCGCGACGGCGGCTACGGCGAAATGCTGCTCGACCACCTCTTCCAAAAAGCCCAAAGCTTGGGCATCCGCCACCTGTTCGCCCTCTCCACCCACACAGGCGAATGGTTTGCCGAACGCGGTTTTCAGACGACCTCTCCCGACGCATTACCCGAAGAACGCCGCCGCGACTACCTCGCCAACGGCCGCAATTCGCAAGTGTTCGTCCGAGAATTAGCCTAAACGGGATTCAAACCCAAGGTCGTCTGAAAACTGCCGACGACCTTGTTTAGCGCACCCAAACATCAAGCATGACTGAAAAAATAAGCCTGACGGCTTGCCGCCCTCTTTCATGAAGAGAAGACGACAAACCGTCAGGCTTACGTTTTGAAAAACTAAAAAGAAAACGCTGTTGCAGCAGGTTTTCAGGCGACTCATGTTCACAAAAAATCAATATTCCTAAACGGCCATTCCTCACTCAAAGGCGCAACAATTTCAAACGTCTGATCTTGATAGTCGAATTTGATTTTCCACGCATGGAGGAACATCCTCGATGCATGCTTCCCGCCGTAGAGCGTATCGCCCAAAATTGGGCTGCCCAAGCTTTTCATGGCGACACGGAGTTGGTGGGTTTTGCCCGTATGCGGATGCAGGACGAATAGGCGCAGGCCGGGTTCTAAGCTGTGGCTGCCAAATTCGGTTACGGCGGGATTTTCCATGCCGCGCGTCAGTTTCCATGTGCCGCGCCGCGATTTTTCCATATCGCCTTTAATCCAACCTTGCTTTTTAGACGGCTTGTCCGTTGCCAGCGCCAAATAAGTTTTACGCATGGTTTTGGCGGCAAACTGCTGCGCCAGCACCGACGCGCTTTGCGGGTTTAAGGCAAACAGCAGCACGCCGCTGGTCAGCTTGTCCAAGCGGTGCAGCATCCAAACCTGCTCAAGACCGAGCTGCGCCGCCAGCGTCTGCGTCAAACTGACTTCGCCCTCCTCCTGATGTACGGATACGCCGCAAGGTTTGTTGACGGCGACAAAATCCGGATGTCTGAATAAGATTTCCCACATTTCAGACGACCTATTTCAACATAATGCCGCCGCCCGCCAAAGTGATGACACCCAATACGCAAAACAGTACGCAGGCAGAAATCCGCACGGCTTTGGCGGGGATTTTTTTCATCAGCATATCGCCCAGATAAACCACTGGGACAGTTGCCAACATCAATCCGGCAACGCTGCCGAGTACGACCATGGATAAGGATTGGTATTTTGCCGCCAGCAAGACCGTGGCGATTTGGGTTTTGTCGCCGATTTCCGCCATGAAAAACAGAAAAACCGTCGCCCCGAACGCGCCGTATTTAAGCCAACGGCTGTCGGGATTTTCATCTTTATCGGGCAGAAGCAGCCACAAGCCGACCGCGATGAAGCTGATGCCGACCGCCCATTTGACGGTATCGGGGGAAACGGTTTCCGCCAGCCATACGCCGACAAATGCGGAGACCAAATGATTCAGTAAAGTGGCAATGAAGATGCCGGAGACTACCGCGTTTTTCTGGGCGAAACGTGCGGCAAGGAAAAGGGCGAGCAGTTGCGTTTTATCGCCGATTTCGGCAATGGCAACGCCCAGTATTGAAGAGAAAAATGCTTCCATAAGATACTCAACCGAAGCGGGCAAAAACAAAAAGCGTTGCACATACCGCCCGCAAGGGTATGGACAACGCTTACGTCTTGCCTGTCTTCCTGTTGTCAGGAAGATGCCGCCACCATGACCGATCTTTGTCGAACTCGGTCAATTATGTTGATAACGGCTCTGATTGTCAGTGAAAATCAGATGACTACTCCCGTAAGAGTGTGCGCATTATAAAGAGGTTGGCGCGTAAAGACAATCATAAAGGTCGTCTGAAACGGCTTTCACTTTCCAGAAGCTCTTTTATAGTGGATTAACTTTAAACCAGTACGGCGTTGCCTCGCCTTAGCTCAAAGAGAACGATTCTCTAAGGTGCTGAAGCACCAAGTGAATCGGTTCCGTACTATCTGTACTGTCCGCGGCTTCGTCGCCTTGTCCTGATTTAAAGTTAATCCACTATACCTGCTTCGCAAAAATGCGTTTCAGACGACCTTTGGTGTCGGACTCAGCCAGCATCAATACAATAATTTGCTGGGTTTGTGTTCGGCTTCGGACAGCTCCACCGCGTTGAGCAGACTTAAATCCAAAGATGTTTCGGAGATACAGGTTTCGCCGAACACATTGCAATACGTCATGACAAGCTTCATGATGCCGCCGAATTTTTTCTCCGGCAGACTTGCCGACAGCTCGCGGATGTCGCCAAAGACGCTGCCGTACACTTCTCCCGAAGCCAGCATATCCAAGCCGTCGCCAACGATAACCAATTTGCTGACCGCTTCAACGATAGCGCGTTCCGCCGCTTTATCGGACACGGACGACACTTGCAGGCGGATGTTTTTCGCCATGCCTTTGCCATGGTTGCGGATAGTCAATGCCAGCATCTCCGGCTGTTCTTCCACGCTTTGCAGGGAAGCATGCAAGACGGGATGGACTTTTTCCTGCTGTATCAATTTTTCCCTGCGCAGCCATTCGTTCTTTTTCCGCGCAATGACCGAAACCGCCGTCCATGCCAACCACACCAGCGCAACGGCGCAAACCGCGGCAACAACGGGCGCCAAATCAGCAAGATAGTCTTTGGGGTTAAACCAAAGGCAGGCGGTCAGAAAGCCCGCAAAAAATATTACGACGTATAAAATCGGCGCGAAACGGCTTTGAATCGTAGCATGCATAGATTTTCCTGTTTGTGGCACAAAGGTCGTCTGAAACCGGACTGCCGCGTTTATCGCCATACAGCCGGAATTTCGGATGGCATTCTAACGTAAACCGTATTTTTCGGCGCAATTGAATAACAAGCGGTAACAGTTGGGAAATATACGGCACTTTGCGTGCAGTTCCGAGACAGGCCCAACCCGTTTTCAGACGACCTCTTTCAGGCATTTGTCCGCTTCGTACAGGAAAGCGAATCCGGCCTCACCCGCACCTAATCAAGGATTTTAATTATTGAATATCAACCAATTAGATACATTATTTCACGCCGATATAAAACTTTTTCAATTTGTTGACAGTCTGTTACAATGCACTACTTCCGAACGGCGGCAAACCGTCCGTCATTCAAACTCAGAAAGGTTTTTATGGATAACAACTTTACCGAATCGCTGCACCAATTGGTTCAGAAAATCAATGATCCGATGTGGACAGGGCTGGTGTATGTCCTGTTGGGTGCAGGGCTGTTTTTCACAGTTGCCACCGGTTTCGTACAATTCCGCCTGCTCGGACGCAGTATCAAAGAGATGCTCGGCGGGCGCCAACAAGGCGACGATCCGCACGGTATTACGCCGTTTCAGGCTTTCGTTACCGGACTTGCCAGCCGCGTAGGCGTGGGCAACATCGCGGGCGTGGCGATTGCCATCAGCAGTGGCGGCCCGGGCGCGGTATTTTGGATGTGGATCACCGCATTGATCGGTATGAGTTCGGCGTTTGTCGAATCTTCACTGGCGCAGTTGTTCAAAATCCGCGATTACGACAACCATCATTTTCGCGGCGGTCCTGCTTACTATATTACCCAAGGTTTGGGTCAAAAATGGTTGGGCATCGTATTTGCATTGAGCCTGATTTTCTGCTTCGGATTCGTTTATGAAGCCGTTCAAACCAACACCATCGCCGTAACCGCCAAAGCCGCATGGGGCTGGGACGAACATGCGGTCGGTGTCGCATTGGTCATCATGACTGCGCCAATTATTTTCGGCGGTATCCGCCGCGTTTCCCGCTTTGCCGAAATGCTTGTTCCGCTGATGGCGACTTTATATCTGCTGATGGCGCTCTACATCATCGTCACCAACATCAGCCTGATTCCGCACGTCTTCGGTCAGATTTTTGACAGCGCATTCAACTTTAAAGCAGCCGGCGGCGGCCTGCTCGGTGGCTTGATTTCGCAAACCATGATGATCGGTATCAAACGCGGCCTGTATTCCAATGAAGCAGGTCAAGGTTCTGCACCTAACGCCGCAGCGGCAGCCGAAGTCAAACACCCTGTTTCCCAAGGTATGATTCAAATGCTGGGCGTATTCGTCGATACGATTATCGTATGTTCCTGCACGGCGTTTATCGTTTTGGTTTACCAACAACCTTACGGCAATTTGAACGGCGCAGAGCTGACCCAAGCAGCGATTATCAGCCAAGTCGGTGCATGGGGCGCAGACTTCTTGGCAATCATTCTGTTTATGTTTGCCTTCTCTACCGTCATCGGCAACTATGCCTATGCCGAGTCCAATGTGCAGTTCATCAAAAACCATTGGCTGTTGACCGCCCTTTTCCGTATACTCGTTTTGGGCTGGGTGTATTTCGGCGCAGTCGCCAACGTGCCGCTGGTTTGGGATATGGCGGATATGGCGATGGGTACGATGGCATGGATTAACCTGGTCGCCATCCTGATCCTCTCTCCGCTTGCCTTCCTGCTGTTGAGGGACTACACGGCGAAACTGAAAATGGGCAAAGACCCCGTCTTCAAACTTTCCGAACATCCGGGCTTGAAACGCAAAATCAAATCCGATATTTGGTAAACCCATAGCCCGGTTAAAAAGGTCGTCTGAAACACCATACAGCGTTTCAGACGACCTTTTGCCTTTTACCGAATCTCCCCAAACCAATCCGTTTCAGCCCTGCCGAAAATCCTTTATTCAGAAACCTGTATCTCCCTATCGATTCCCGTTACAATACCGCCCGATAAACCCAAAAATCTCAACAAGATAGCCCCAATCATGAACGCCTCACAACGCGAACGCTTCGTCAAACGCTGGCTCAACTCCTACGAACGCTACCGCTACCGCCGCCACATACACGCCGTCCGGCTCGGACTGGCCGTACTGTTTGCCACCCTGCTTGCCAAACTCCTCCACCTCCAACACGGCGAATGGATAGGCATGACCGTATTCGTCGTACTCGGCATGCTCCAATTTCAAGGCGCGATTTACTCCAAAGCCGTCGAACGCATGCTTGGTACCGTCATCGGTTTGGGCGCAGGTCTGACCCTGTTGTGGCTCAACCAACACTACTTCCACGGCGGCATCCTCTTTTACCTGACCGTCGGCACCGCCAGCGCGGCCGCAGGCTGGGGTGCGGTCGGCAAAAACGGTTACGTCCCCATGCTTGCCGGACTGACCATGTGCATGCTTATCGGCGACAACAGCAACAACTGGCTAGACAGCGGCCTCATGCGCGCCATGAACGTCCTCATCGGCGCCGCCATCGCCATCGTCGCCGCCAAACTATTGCCCTTGCGTTCCACCCTCATGTGGCGGTTTATGCTTGCCGACAACCTGACCGAATGCGGCAAAATGATTGCCGAAATCAGCAACGGCAAACGCATGACCCGCGAGCGGCTGGAGCAAAACATGGTCAAAATGCGCCAAATCAACGCCCGCATGGTCAAAAGCCGCAGCCACCTCGCCGCCACCTCGGGCGAAAGCCACATCAGCCCCGCCATGATGGAAGCCATGCAGCACGCCCACCGCAAAATCGTCAACACCACCGAGCTGCTCCTCACCACCGCCGCCAAGCTGCAAGCCCCCACCCTCAACGAACACGAAATCCGCCTCCTCGACCGCCATTTCAACCGCCTCCAACGCGACCTGCGCCTGACCGTCCGCCTCATCAAAGGCCACTACGCCCGCCGCATCCGCATCGACACCGCCATCAATCCCGAGCTGGGCAAACTCGCCGCACGCCTCCATTACGAATGGCAGGGCTTCCTCTGGCTCAGCACCAATATGCGCAACGAAATCTCCGCACTCGTCATCCTCCTGCAACGCAGCCGCCGCAAGTGGCTGGACAAACACGAACTCCAACGCCTGCGCGAACACCTGCGCGAAACCCGCGAAGGCGATTTGGAAGAAGAGGTCGTCTGAAAACAAATCCTTTCTAAAGAACCCGCCATATCAAAGAAAAACAGAAAACAGATTCAGCCAGACAACTCGCCAAGATTTTTCGAGAGGCGCTGCACCCACATTTAGGATGAAAATGTTTCCGCTAAAAACCAGCGCGGCGAAAGGGAAGCAGAACAAAGACCAAGATTTCAGACGACCCCAAACCCTGCCATCTCCTGCAAAAAGGAAAAACGTATGGACTACCCCGCCCTGCTCGCCGTCCTGCAACAACACGCCAACCCCGAACGCGCCGTACCGATGCAGGCATACATGAAACACCACTTTGCCTATTTGGGCATCGGCAAACCCCAGCTTGCCCGCCTGTGCAGCCCGTTTTTCAAAGGCGCCGCCAAACAGCCGGTCGATTGGGATTTCGTGCGCCGCTGCTGGGACGACCCGCACCGCGAATTGCAATACGCCGCGCTCGAATACCTGAAAAAAATGCAGAAGCACCTGACCCCGCAGGACATCCCGCGTTTGCAAACGCTGATTACCGAAAAATCATGGTGGGACAGTTCGGACGTCCTCGACCGCATTGTCGGCGGCATTGCCCTGCGCCACCCCGAAGTCAACAACGTCCTATTGGCATGGAGCACGGACGACAACATCTGGCTGCGCCGCGTCGCCATCGACCACCAATTGCTCCGCAAACAACGCACCGACACCGCACTACTGGAAAAAATCATCTGCAACAATCTGGGGCAAAAAGAATTTTTCATCAACAAAGCCATAGGCTGGGCATTGCGCGATTACAGCAAAACCAACCCCGAATGGGTACAAGGCTTTATCAACCGACACCGGCACAAAATGGCCAAACTGAGCTTGCGCGAAGCAAGTAAATACCTGCCGCCAAAGGTCGTCTGAAAGCTTGGGCTTCAACGAAGTTTCTGCAGAGCCAAAATGTAAAAAGCGGTCTGCACTTGCATTTATCAAAGTGCAGACCGCTTTCTACTTTAATTTCATTTGAGTAATACTAAAACATCACTCATCCTTTACACAAACCCGCTTTGTGCAGACTTACGCTTACCCGTTAAATTTCAGCGTTTGCAGCTTTTCTTTAATCTCTTTTTCCAATTCGGCAGATTCTAAAAAGAGTTTGTCCAAATCCGCCGAAAATCCCGCCATTTTCTGCGAAAATTCATCGGCGGAAATATCCACATAATCTATCTTTACCTCGAAATACTGCCCCGCCGACAGGCTGTAGTTTTTGGCTTTAATTTCATCGTAGCTGACCACCACGCTGAAATCTTCCACTGCCTGTTTGTGCGTGAAGGTATTGCAGATTTTTTGTTCTTCTGCGCGGGAGAGTACGGTTTTTTGGTTTTTGCCGTCTTTGATTTTTTCGCCCAAGCCCGATGCGTCGATTAACACCACTTCGTCTTTATTGGCTTTGTCGATAAACAGAATAGAAACGTTGGTTCCCGTGGTGGCGAAAATATTGGAAGGCATGGACACCACACCGGCGAGCATTTTGTTTTCTACCAGATGTTCGCGGATTTTTTTGTCGATGCCCGATTGGGCGGTAATAAAGCCCGTTGGCAACACAATCGCTGCCTTGCCGTTTTCTTTCAGGCTAAACAAGATATGCTGGATAAAAAGCTGATAGATTTCCATCTTATCCGTATCTTTTGCTTTGATTTTCGGGATACCGGCAAAAAAGCGTTCGCGGTTTTCCTCGCCTTTTAATTGGTCGCGAAAATCGCTGAAATCCAATTTAAACGGCGGATTGGAAACGATGAAATCAAATTTTTTCAGACGGCCTGAAGCGTCTTTATGGGCGGGCGACAAAATCGTATTGCCTTGAACCACATTATTCAAGGAATGCACCAAATTGTTCAAAATCAGATTCAGCCGCAAAAGATTGGACGATTTTTGCGAAATATCCTGCGTATAAATCATACATTTATCTTCGCCGATGGCATGGGCGACATTCATCAGCAGCGTTCCCGAACCGGCCGACGGGTCGTAAACGTCCACGCTGCGGATTTGCCCGCGCACCGCCTCCGGCACCAAAATATCCGCCATAATCCGCGCCACGGCGTGCGGCGTGTAGTATTCGGCGTATTTGCCGCCAGAATTACTGTTGTAGTCTTTAATCAGGTATTCAAAAATCGTGGCAAAAAAATCGAATTTTTGCGCAAAAATCGCCTCGAAACTAAAACCCGCCAGCTTGGAAATCAGCGCGCGGCAGAAATCATCGCGGCGACCTTCGTCAGTAATGTATTGACTGATACGCTCGAACAACACAATTTTCGCCCCGCCTTCGGTTTTCACCGAAAACAGCTCCGCATTCTGCGCGGCAATATCGGTGAGCGTATCGTCAAAGAGTTTGGCAAAATCCGCGCCGTTTTGTCGCTCCGATAAATATTTGATGGAATGCTCGGGCTTTAAAACGGCTGTTTTTCCCTCAATATCCATATTGATGAACTCAATTTCCTCATCAGGGTTTTCTTTGCGAATTTGTTTAACTTCAAAATCGTATTTATCGTTTAAGAATTTATACAAAAACGCCTGACTGATGATTTTAAATTCGTTGCCGTCATTGCCCAAACCATAGTTGGCGCAAATGGTTTTCAAGCTGTCAATCAGGGCTTTGGTTTGTTCGGTAAAGTGTTGTTCGGTCATTTTTTATCTCGTTCTTTTTATTGTATCGGTCGGATTCTTGAATCCGGCTTATTCCGCCACGGATATCTGCCCGTTCATCAGCATGGGCAGTAGGAAATCACGTAGTTGGGTTAGTTGGTGGTTTTGTTTTAGATTTGTTTCGATTTGATTAAATAAAGGCTCACAATATTCTCCAAATTTCATAATTAAGTCTTTGTTCGAAATTACCAGATTAGTAGTTTCAATATCACTTGAAACGATTGAATTAAAAACTGACCCTGTTGCCTTTACCTCTAAAATCATTATTAATTCCCTAATCAAGAAAAATAAAAACGTATAACTTACGTTTTCTTTTGCTTGAAAGGCATAACAAGATTGATTCATTGCCATTGGAACAGCATTAATTGATGATCGACCTACTGAACCTCTAGCAGTTATAAAAATAGAGTGTTTTTTAAATAATCGCGTACTGCTATTGCATAATCCAGCATCTGTAATCCTATCTGCTGTATCTAAGATAAAAATAGAATTATCACAATCCGTAGGAGTAAAAAAAGGAATGTTCCCATTCCAATATTCCGGACTTGATTTGCTAGGTGTTCCTCCACCTAATAAATTAGCTATATTTAGAATATTTCCACTTTTCCACCCCTTCGGAATTTCCCGTTTCAAGGTTTCGTCAAACACCATTTCGCCGCCTGAGGATTTGTAGGGTTTACCGTTGGCGTCGGGGAAGTCGAACTGCACAAACCAGTAGTCGTACAGGGTTTTCGCCATCTGTTCCAAGCGCGCGTTGATTTGTTTGTTCAGGGCAATTTTTTTGTCCAAAGCGGATAGGACGGCAGCAATGGATTGTTGGGTTTGTGAAGATTCATATATCTTTACAGAAATATTATTCAAAACTCCTTGTGTCAAAAGTGGTTGGCTTGAACCGACCTGTCTGTCATTTAAATTCAGCGATTTCATCAAATAGTACAAATAGTCAATCGAATAATCGCTTTTTACTTCGCCTGCTATGGCATTATCAGAAACCCAGCATTTTTCTTTGTGATAGTGAATACTTCCACAGTAAGCACCAACACGCCCAATAATCAATATATTGTTATAGTTATATTTTTCGCTATACCCTAGAATGCCGTTTCCACCATAAATAGGGATATTCCCACTAGAAGGTTTAATTGATTTTCCATTTTTAAAATCAATCAAATCAGATAAAAATCTTATTTTTAACTCTTCTTTCATCTTAACTTCATCTCTAAAACTCTTCAAAGGTCGTCTGAAAAAACATTTCAAAATCCGACCGCACTTTTATTGTCCACTTCGAACGTATGCAATACGACCGTAAAGGCTACCTGAAACCACTTCCTTAAATCCGCCCGCTTTCTTTTAAATATTCCCGTACCAACAGACGGTTGATGGCTTGGATGTCTGCGGGTTGAACTGGAAATTGCTCTTCCGTTCTAAAGCGTTTTAATACGATGCCTTGCATTTGTTTTTCAAAGTAATTTTGGTTGTCCAAAATCTGCTCCATATCCAGCACTTTTTGGTCGGCATCGGTTTTTACACCGCTTAGCGCGTTAAAGAGTTTGAGTTTGTCGCCGTAGAGGGCGGGGTTTTCCATAAGCCGCTTGTGAGTGCGGGCGTATTTGGCGTCGCCGCTGTATTTGTGCCGCAAGAGGTCGTTTTGGCGGTTCAACTCTTTGATTCGGGCATAGACGGTTTCGAGTGTGGCGATGTTTGCCTGCATTTCTTCCTGCCCGACTTCGGCGAGGTTCTTTTTCTTGAAGATGCGTTCCAGCTCTTCGCGCAGGCTGATGTATTCGGGGTCTTCTTGGTCGAAGTTGCCCGCCAGCCCTTCGCGCACTTTGCGCATGATGTTTTTCAAATCGTCGGCAAGTTTGAGTTCGGCTTCGCCGATTTTGACGAACTGGAAGTAAACGTCTTCCAATGCTTCATTGAGCAAATGGGCGGTGTCGCCTTGCTGTAGTTTTTCGGCAAGGTTTAAGGTATCCAGGCGGGCAGCGGTTTCGCGGTACAACAGATTGAGCTTGTCAAAATCCAGATGCGCGAGAAATTCGTGGCTGCCTTGCAGGCGCAGGACGTTGTACAGCTCTTTGGCGGTTTGCAGGGCTTTTTTTAGGGCAAGAAGCTGTTTTTTATCTTCTATTTGGCTGATTTGGCGGCAAAATTCTTCGGCGTTTTCGGTATCGAAATCAAACAGGGCGTTTTTAATGTCAGCAATTTCCTGCTCGATTTCTTCGGCAGTTTTGAAAAGTTGGCTGTAACTGCCGATTTCGTCGCCCAATTCGTTAGAAAGTTCGTCCCAATAGGCACGGTTGGTTTTGTCAAATTCGCGCTCGATGTCGGCAAAATCGACAACGTAGCCGTAGCGGTAAGATTTGTAGGTGCGGTTGACGCGGGTCAGGGTTTGTAAAAGGTTATGGGCTTTGATTAGTCTGCCTAGGTAAAGTTTTTTCAGGCGCGGCGCGTCAAAACCGGTCAAAAGCATGTTGTACACAAACAGGATGTCGGTTTTGCCTGCTTTGAAGTCTTTAACCCATTGATCGCGTTCGTCCTTAGTGCCGACGTCGTGCAATATCAGCGCGGCGGTGAGATTGTGGTCTGAGGCCGTCTGAAAATGGTCAAAGAGTTGCCTCGCCTGTTCTGAGCTGTCGCAAACGACCATGGCGCCGAGGCTGTCGTCTTGGTTGGTTTTTCTGAATTTGGCAAAGTCGCCCAAGATATAGTCGAGCATCGGGCGGACGAAGTGCGGATGGGCGTAGATTTCTTTGCGGTCAAAGCTGCCTTTTTCGACTTCAAGCTGCGCCAGTGCAGCCTGCAATTGGGCTTTGTATTGGCTGCTGATGGCTTCGCGAATCAGGCGCAGGGTGTAGCCGTCGGCAATGGAGGCGTTGTAATAGTATTTGTGGATGTAGTCGCCGAAGAGCTCGCGGGTGTTGACGTTGCCTGCGGTTACACCGATAAGCGGCGTGCCGGTCAGCCCGATTTTGACGGCGTTTACGTCGGACTGATTGAGGTTGGCAAGAAACGAGCCTTTGGGATTATAGCTGCGGTGTACTTCATCAAGAAAATAGATGCGCTGGATGGCGAGGTCGTAGTCGTTACGGGCGACAACATCGGGGTCGTCTTTGAATTTTTGGATGTTGACGACGGTGATTTCCGCCTTGCCTGCGTGGTTGTGCAGGGTTTGGGCGGATTTGATGTCGGCAGCAAAGGCTTCGCGGCTGTCGATGGTATGGACGATTAAGTCGCGGGCGGTAAATTCCCGCTGCGCTTGTTTCAATAAATCGAGCCTGTCCACGATGAAATAGAATTTCGGCACGATGCCCTGTTTAGCGTAATAGTGGGTCAAGTAGCGGGTGTTGTAATAGGCAAGCGCGGTTTTGCCGGAGCCTTGGGTGTGCCAAATTACGCCTTTTTTGCCTCCGTTTGCCAGATATTTTTCAATAGCGAGGGTGGCGAATAGTTGCGGATAGCGCATGATGTGTTTTTGTATCATGCTTTGGTTGCTTCTGACGTAAGCCAGCCCATGTTGCAGGATAAAGGCGAGGCGCTCTCGGCAAAGCAGCGAAGTCAGGATGCGGTTGGTCGGCGTATCGGGCGATTTATTGCTAATAAATTCAGGGCTGTGTTTGATAACGGGCAGGTTGTTGTCTTGCAGGACTTTGTTTTCGAGGTCGTCTGAAAGCGTGTTCAATAATTCGGCAAGATTTAATTTGTGCTCTTCGCGGAAGTAGTTGAACACTGGCTTGCCGTAAGCAGACGAGGCGTAAAACGCGCCCTGCGCCGGCTCGGTTGCGCCGTCGTCGTATTCCATGTTGTTGGAAAAAATCATGAATTGGGTGATGTTGATAAAACGGCGGAATTTGGGATTTTTCGCGCGTTTGCCCATGCGTTCCCGCTCTTCGCCGATGCCGCCTTTGTTATTGGGCTTTTTGACTTCGATAAAGACCAAAGGCATGCCGTTTACCAGCAGGGTAATGTCGGGGCGGAATTCTTCGTCGCCATTGACGCAAGGCAATTCGGTTACAACGTGGAAACTGTTGTTATCAAAATTTTGGAAGTCGATCAGCTTCTTACCGCCGGATTGATTGGTGAGGCGTTCGTAAAATTTTTGCCCCAAGTCTTCGTTATCCAGCTCTAGGCGTATGTCGGCGAGCAGGCGGCGCGCATCGTCCGGCGATAAATCGGGATTGATGCGGCAGAGGCTTTCTATAAAGATTTCGGGGAAGATGTTGGTTGGTTTGTCCCAATTTTCGTTTTTGAGCGAGAGGTAATCGTAGCCCAACCGCATCAGGTGCAAAATGGCGGGGATTTTGACGCGGGAATTTTCGTTGTGGGTTTGGGACATCAGACTTCTCCAAGCTATTCTTTGTTAAGCCGGAAATTATATCAATCCCGCTCTAGCAACACCATTACCACATTTATAATTTAAAATAAAATTTTTGATTATTGCAATTGCTTATTAGGCAATTTATGTCTCAACAGATTGATTATTGATTCAAACAAAAGCAGCATTCTGCACTTACCAACACAAAAAACCCCATGAAGTTTCTCAAAAAACTATGCGAACGAATTCTTGACTGGCTCGTCACCGGCAACATGGCGGGCTATGTGATATTGCTGGTTATCGCCACTGTTCTCGGACTGATGTACGGCGGAGATATGATTCTGGATAAAGTCCTTGGTCACATTGATACACCTTGGCTCCCTATTATCGGCTTCTGTCTGGCATTGGCTACACTCTTCGCAATTTGTTTTATCGAAGAAGATTTAGCCGAGCAGACGTTTAAATTCAAACGGCGCGACAAATATCTGTGCGGCGCAATCGGCGGTTTGGTCAGCGTGCTACTGATCAAAGGGACGTGGCAGGCAGCCTTGGTGGGATTGTCGATCGGCATACTGCTGGCGGCGTTGATGAGATGGTTGAAATATGTGATGCGGTATATATAAATTGATCTAAGCATCCCTTTTCAGACGACCCTTTACCCCAATCCTTTGAAATATTCTCAAGAAACTGCGTAACCGATTTTAGGATTGGTTCACTATCTTTGCCGCAGGCATACCGCCACCGAACAATCGTCATGATAGGGAACCCTTTTTACTGCCCGACGTAAGGCTTCCAACTTATCTAGCAAAGATGGGGAAGCGTTCCATAATGCTTCCAAGCGTTCATGAGATAGCGCGTCGTGCAGACCGTCAGAACAAACCAAAACTGCCTCGCCTCTTTGCAGAGTAAATGAATCGGTAAAAATTTTGAAATGGGTTTCTTCGTCATCCGCTATCAGGCAATGCGCCAAAGCATAGTACATATCGGCGTATTCCGTATCTGCCCGCGCTTCCCCCTGCTCGATTAAATCAGCCAACACCGTGTGGTCATGGCTTACCTGCCGCCAACGCCCCTCTGCCGATATATGGTAAACACGGCTGTCGCCGACATTGCAGATGCGGCACAAACCGTCCGACTCGACGACTGCCGAAGCGAAAGTCGAGGACGAACCGAAATATTCCTCGGCAAGCGTGTCGCAGAAGCTGCCGTGTAACTTTCTCAGGAAACACCCTTCGGCATCGCCCTCACGCACGAAGGCGTCCAACCAAAACCGGCTGGCAAGATGCGCGGCGGGACTGCTGGATACACCATCTGCCACTGCCAGCCGCACGGTATCGTCCGCCTCAGACACGCGGGTTTTGTGCAGCCTGACCTGACGCACCGCCGTGCCGTCAAACAAGGTATCCTGATTGCGTGCTTTGCCGGCACCGACCATTTGAAAATAGGCAAGCTGAAACATGGTAATCCTGACAATCCAATCCTGATTTATAGTGGATTAACTTAAACCAGTACGGCGTTGCCTCGCCTTGCCGTACTATCTGTACTGTCTGCGGCTTCGTCGCCTTGTCCTGATTTAATTTAATCCACTATAAATAAACCTACTTCGGCGCTTTTCGCAAAAACGAATTTCATCGCAAAGCCCCTTGTTCATTGGCGACAGTATATATCAATCATGCCGATGCGCTTCTCCCTAACGCCATTTCCTCAACCAACCCAAATGCCTGGCAACAGGTCGTCTGAAAATACGAAACCCATTTTTCAGACGACCTGACTTTGCCAAAGCAATCGATTTTATGTAAACTGGAAACCTCTTGTCGGAGTGCTGCTTGTTCCCGCAAACAGCTGAGACCGCATCAGCGGAATCCGTAGAACCTGTCGGGGTAATGCCTGCGTAGGAAACAAGCTGTCAAACGCCTGAAAAGGCTTCCGTTCCCTTTCCCGCATTTCCCGCCATTCGGTGGATTCCGCTCCCGTCTTATCTTTCGACTTCCCGATTGCACCATACTACAAAGGAATCCACCATGCCCCGTATCGCCATTCTCGGCGGCGGCCTCTGCGGCCGTCTGACTGCCTTACAACTTGCAGAACAAGGTTTATCGGTTGCCCTCTTTGACAAAGGGGGGCGCAAAGGCGAACACGCCGCCGCTTATGTTGCCGCCGCCATGCTCGCACCGGCTTCGGAGGCGGTCGAAGCCACGCCTGAAGTCATCAAACTGGGAAGGCAGAGTGTTCCGCTGTGGCACAACATCCGAGGTCGTCTGAAAACGCCGACCATGATGCAGGAAAACGGCAGCCTGATCGTGTGGCACGGGCAGGACAAGCCTTTATCCAGCGAGTTCGTCCGCCACCTCAAACGCGGCGGCGTAGCGGATGACGAAATCGTCCGTTGGCGCACCGATGAAATCGCCGAACGCGAACCACAGCTCGCAGGACGTTTTTCAGACGGCATCTACCTGCCGACCGAAGGCCAGCTCGACGGACGGCAAATCTTGTCTGCACTTGCCGACGCTTTGGACGGGCTGAACGTCCCTTGCCATTGGGAACACGAATGCGCCCCCGAAGACCTGCAAGCCCAATACGACTGGCTGATCGACTGCCGCGGTTACGGTGCAAAAACCGCGTGGAACCAATCCCCCGAACACACCAGCACCTTGCGCGGCATACGCGGCGAAGTGGCGCGGGTTTATACGCCCGAAATCACGCTCAACCGCCCCGTGCGCCTGCTCCACCCGCGTTATCCGCTCTACATCGCCCCGAAAGAAAACCACGTCTTCGTCATCGGCGCGACCCAAATCGAAAGCGAAAGCCAAGCCCCCGCCAGTGTACGTTCCGGATTGGAACTCTTGTCCGCACTCTATGCCGTCCATCCCGCCTTCGGCGAAGCAGACATCCTCGAAATCGCCACCGGCCTACGCCCCACGCTCAACCATCACAACCCCGAAATCCGTTACAGCCGCGCCCGACGCCTGATTGAAATCAACGGCCTTTTCCGCCACGGCTTCATGATTTCCCCCGCCGTAACCGCCGCCGCCGTCAGATTGGCAGTGGCACTGTTTGACGGAAAAGACGCGCCCGAACGTGATGAAGAAAGCGGTTTGGCGTATATTGAAAAATAAGTTTGAGGTCGTCTGAAAACGCCGCGGCATAGGTTTTACAGCAAATCGGCATCCCCCGACACCAGCCTGTATGAATATAATATGACAAGACGCGCCAACGCCTCATCGTCATCAATCTACTTAATATCAGCAAGGTTTCCAATGAATCTGAAATCCCTGTATTTACTGCCTGCACTCTTACTCGCCCACTCCGACGCCCTTGCCGCGCCCAAGATTTCAGACGACCCCAAACCGCGTTCTGCCGAGAAAATCATTTATTTCAAACAAAACGGCAAATTCGGTGCGAAAACCACAAGCGGCAAAATCATCGTCCCTGCGCAATACCACTGCGAATTTATGTGCGAACACGTCAAACACGGCGAAACCGCCGACGGCGAGTTGCTGTTTACCGACAACAGCCGAGAAGTCCGAGGCAAAGTTGCCTATTCGCCCTTCTTCCTGCATTCGCGGCAGGGCAAGTTTTTATATCAACCGATGATGTACGACTTGGCCGCAGACTATTTTTCAGAAGGCAAACGCCGCTATGTTTCAAAAGACGGCAAGGTCGGTTTTGCCGACCGCGCGGGCAACTTGGTCACGCCCGCCCAACACGATTGGGCAGGACAGTTTGAATACGGCTATGCCGCATTTTGCGACGGCTGTCGAGAAGTACGCGTAGACGAAGAACACACTACCGTACAGGGCGGCACTTGGGGCATGATGGACGCACGCGGCAATACCGTTGCGCCCAGCGACACTCGCCGCGCCGCTTCCGACATCGAACGAAACGGCAAATTTTATCCGCACCCGTTTGCCTACACCGCTGCCGAACGCGATATTCTGCAACGTATCAACCGCTACAAAAACCTGATTGTCGGACTGGAAGCAGTTCACCATTCGCCATACAAAACTGCCGAAGAACGCGCTGCCTACCGCTTTGAAATCGTGTCTCAGCCCGTGCAAGGCTATCCGTATTACGAAATCGTCCTGTTTGACGGCAAAGGCAACACCGTTGAAGGCGAACGCTTTCTCGCCGGCGCGGACGGCAAACGGCTCTACGCCCTGCCTGTCGGAGAAGAAACACCGCAGCTACTGGAAACCCACCTGCGCCACGCAATCCGCAGCACACTTGCCGAACAACCCAAAAGACAGAAAAGCGGCTCTTGGAACGACAACCCGTTTCGCTTGAAAGATTATCCCGAAGCAAAAGCCTTGTTGAAACGCAGGAAATGAGTTTCAGACGACCTCATCAGATGGCTATACCAGGCTCACTTTCATTAAACAATAAAACAAAAAGGAAAACGTCATGATTGAACAAGCAATAGGAAACCTGTCAGGTATCTTTTGGATTTTCCTGCTCATCATTCCCCTGCTTCTTTTGAAAGCGCTGCTCCAAAACCCCAAAGTGAAAGGACGCATAGGCGAACGGGCAGTCCGTTCAGTAATCGGAAAAAATTTGGATGAAGAAACCTATATCGAATTTCACGATTTGATTATTCCGTCCCGCAGCGGCACGACGCAAATCGACCATATTTATGTTTCGGCTTTTGGGATATTTGTCATAGAAACCAAGAATTACACAGGTTGGATTTTCGGCAGCGAGAAGCAATCGAAATGGACGCAAGTCGTCTATAAGCAGAAACACTACTTTCAAAATCCGTTGCGCCAAAATTACGCACACATCAAGGCATTATCCGAACTGCTGCAACTGCCGGAAGAAAAATTTCATTCGATGGTGGTTTTTCTCGGCGATTGTGAACTGAAAACGCAAATGCCGCCGAATGTCTGCCGTATCAGACAGGCAGCATCCTATATTAGACGTTTTCAGACGACCTTATTGCTGCCGCAGGAAATAGAAGCGGCAACTGCCGTGCTGTCTTCAAACGAATACCAAGCCGACGGCGAAAAACTGCGGGCGCATACCGAACGCCTGCAGGAACGCCATCAGCGATAACTTAAAAGGACACCCCATGACCTTCCCGCCCCTAAAATCCCCGCTCAAATTCTACGCCGTCGTTCCCACTGCCGATTGGGTGGAGCGCATGGTCAAAGCAGGTGCCGACACGGTGCAACTGCGCTGCAAAACCCTGCACGGTGATGAATTGAAACGCGAAATCGCCCGCTGCGTCGCCGCCTGTCGGGGCGGCCGCACGCAGCTTTTCATCAACGACCACTGGCGCGAGGCGATAGAAGCGGGCGCATACGGCGTGCATCTCGGACAGGAAGACATGGACACCGCCGACCTTGCCGCCATCGCCGCCGCCGGTTTGCGTTTGGGTTTGAGTACGCACTCCGTCGCCGAACTCGACCGCGCCCTGTCCGTACACCCCAGCTACGTCGCCAGCGGCGCGATTTTCCCGACCACAACCAAGCAAATGCCCACCGCCCCGCAAGGCTTGGACAAACTGCGCGAATATGTGAAACAGGCAGGCAGCACGCCCGTCGTCGCCATCGGCGGCATCGATTTAAACAACGCCGAAGATGTATTGGCAACCGGCGTTTCTTCACTCGCCGTCGTCCGCGCCGTTACCGAAGCAGAAAATCCCGAAGCGGTGGTTAAAGCGTTTCGGGATTTGTGGAATGAATAAGGTCGTCTGAAAACCAAATTTCAGACGACCAGCTCAATTAGGATATTCGATTGCCGTCATTTCGGATGCCATACAGGCAGAAGCGGGCATAACGGCGCAAAAATAATCGGCGGATTCAGTTGTCCCAGCCTTCCACCACCAGTTTGCCGACCATATCCCCGCGTTCCAGCATCTCATGGGCGTGGCGCAGGTTAGCGGCATTGATGCCGTGCAGGACTTGGGTGGCGGTCGGGCGGATGATGCCTTCGTCCACCAGCCGCGCGGTTTCGGCCAGGATTTCGCCCTGCCGTTCGATGTCTGCCGTTTCGCGCAGCGGACGGGTAAACATAAATTCCCAATGCAGCGACAGGCTTTTGCCTTTGAGCGGGTTCACGTCCAACGTTTCGGGGTCGTCAATCAGCGCGATTCTGCCTTGCGGGGCGATGAGTTCCACGATTTGCGGCAGATGGCGGTCAGTATGGTTAGTGGAAAAAACAAACGATGGCGCGCCGATATTTAACGCGGCAACCTGTTCCGCCATGTTTTCATGATGGTTGATGACGAAATCCGCCCCCAATTCCTTCACCCACGCGCGGCTTTCGGGGCGGGAGGCGGTGGCGATGACTTGAATGTCAGTCAGCTTTTTCAGAAACTGGATGGCAAGCGAGCCGACCCCACCTGCGCCGCCGATTAAAAGCAGCACATTTGCGCCGCCTGCCACGGGTTTGTTGACGTCCAAGCGGTCGAACAGCGTTTCCCATGCGGTAATCGCCGTCAGTGGCAGCGCGGCAACTTGGGCAAAATCCAGCGAACGCGGCTTTTTGGCGGCAATGCGCGCGTCCACCGCTTGTAATTGAGCGTTCGAACCTTGGCGGTTGATGGCGCCCGCGTAATACACTTCGTCGCCGACTTTGAAATTCCGCACTTCGCTGCCGACCGCCTGAACAATGCCTGCCGCGTCGTAACCCAATACGCGGTACTGCCCTGCCGCAGGCGTATGTGCCGCCCGAACTTTCACATCGACAGGATTAACCGAAACCGCCTGCACGGCAACCAAAATATCGTGCGTCCGCAGTTCGGGTTCGGGCATTTCGATGTCGAGCAGGGCTTCAGGGTTGGAAACGGGCAAAGGGCGGTTGAAACCGATGGCTTTCATAATGTTCTCCTGTTAGGTCGTCTGAAAGCGTGTATCATGCGCCTGAAGCATATCATTAACAAGAACGCACTTGTTTTTCAGATAGTTACATAAAGGATACTGCCATGCCCCGCACACCGCACCCAAGCTACGACTGTGCCGAAGGCTGCTCGGTGGAAGCTGCGCTTTCCGTCATCGGCGGCAAATGGAAAGGCACGATACTCTACCGCCTGCACACGGACGGCACACTGCGCTTCAACCAAATCCGCCGCATCCTGCCCGATGTGTCGCAACGCACGCTGACCGCGCAACTGCGCGCATTGGAAGCCGACGGCATCATTTCGCGCACGGTGTATCCCGAAGTCCCGCCGCGCGTGGAATACCGCCTGACCGACTACGGCAAAACGCTTGCCCCCGTGCTGACGGCATTGAAGGAATGGGGTGACGGGTTCAAGCAAGGGCAGGCGCATCGCGAATAAAGAAACTTACCTACGAAATATCGAGAAACCATGAACATTATCTTAAACGGTAAACCCGCCGAACTTCACGGCACAACCATCGCCGACCTCATCGCCCAAACCGCGCCGCAAAAGCCTTTTGCCGTAGCGGTGAATACCGGATTTGTCGCCAAAGGCGCATATGCGGAAACGGTTTTGAACGAAAACGACAAAGTCGATATTGTGCGGCCCGTAGTTGGCGGATAAGCGGTTTTACCTTTTCAGACACCCCCTGTCTCCAAAAACAACCTTACAAAGGAACCCATCATGCTCACCCTATACGGAGAAACTTTCCCTTCACGGCTGCTGCTCGGTACTGCGGCCTACCCGACCCCTGAAATCCTCAAACAATCCGTCCAAACCGCCCGTCCCGCGATGATTACCGTCTCACTGCGCCGTGCGGGAAGCGGCGGCGAGGCACACGGTCAGGGGTTTTGGTCGCTTTTGGAAGAAATCGGCGTACCCGTACTGCCGAACACCGCAGGCTGCCAAAGCGTGCAGGAAGCGGTAACGACGGCGCAGATGGCGCGGGAAGTATTTGAAACCGATTGGATCAAACTCGAGCTCATCGGCGATGACGACACGTTGCAGCCCGACGTCTTCCAGCTCGTCGAAGCGGCAGAAATCCTGATTAAAGACGGCTTCAAAGTACTGCCTTATTGCACCGAAGACCTGATTGCCTGCCGCCGCCTGCTCGACGCGGGCTGTCAGGCGCTAATGCCGTGGGCAGCGCCGATCGGCACGGGTTTAGGCGCGGTTCACGCCTATGCGCTGAAGGTCCTGCGCGAACGCCTGCCCGAAACGCCGCTGATTATCGACGCGGGCTTGGGTTTGCCTTCGCAGGCGGCGCAAGTGATGGAATGGGGTTTTGACGGCGTATTGCTGAACACCGCTGTTTCCCGCAGCGGCGACCCCGTCAACATGGCGCGCGCCTTCGCACTCGCCGTCAAATCCGGACGGCTGGCATTTGAAGCCGAACCGGTCGAGGCGCGCACCAAAGCACAAGCCAGTACGCCGACCGTGGGGCAGCCGTTTTGGCATTCGGCGGAGTATTGATGAATAACGTGTTGCGGGTATATGAAAAGGTCGTCTGAAATTTCAGACGACCTTGTTTGAGGCAAGGACGGCTTTGTGTCCTTGCTGCATTTCACGCGGTAAGTTTAGAAGTTCGGGTAAAAACAAATTTTAAAAATACGGACAGAGGTCGTCTGAAAAAAGAAATCAGGCAAACGTTTACTCAAAGAGCTTTCCCTGAGCCAACAAGGCTTTAACGGGCGCGAAATCGCGTCGGTGTTCAGGCAATACGCCGTATCGCTGCAAGGCTTCGAGGTGTTGCGCCGTGCCGTAGCCTTTGTGTTTGTCGAAACCGTATTGCGGATAACGTTCCGCCAACGCATACATCTCGGCATCGCGCGCGGTCTTCGCCAAAACGGAAGCCGCCGAAATTTCCATGATCTTGCTGTCGCCTTTGACCACCGCTTCGGCATCCACGCCAAGGTCCTTCGGCACTCTGTTACCATCGATAAACACCTTATCGGGCTTGATCGCCAACCCGTGTACGGCGCGGCTCATTGCCAACATCGTGGCATGAAGGATATTCAGCTCGAAAATTTCTTGCGGATCGGCTTGTGCGACACACCATGCCAGCGCCTGTTCTTTAATCAAGACCGCCAACGTATCGCGCTTTTTTTCGCTGAGTTTTTTAGAGTCGGTCAAACCGGGCAAATGGTAAGACGGCGGTAGGATAACGGCGGCGGCAAACACGCTGCCGACCAAAGGCCCCCGCCCTGCCTCGTCAACGCCGGCAATCAGAAAAGAATTTGTCATCGTTGTTTGAAAATAGAAAAATGGACATTATTTAAACTAAGGAGCAGCCGAAACGGAACACCTATCCTGCCAGCCGCCCGCCAACATATAGTGGATTAACAAAAATCAGGACAAGGCGACGAAGCCGCAGACAGTACAGA
>CAUOMQ010000010.1:0-32420 GCA_963456805.1 uncultured Neisseria sp.
GATTCACTTGGTGCTTCAGCACCTTAGAGAATCGTTCTCTTTGAGCTAAGGCGATGCAACGTCGTACTGGTTTAAAGTTAATCCACTATATTTCAGACGGCCTTTTGTGATGAAGGGGTCGTCTGAAACCGTTTATAACACGATGCCTTTGTTTTTTAAATTTTCCAGACATTCGTCCAGATAAGCATCATCGTGTTCGGGGTAAATCGGCGAATCGGCGGCTTCGGTATCGTGTGCGGCATAAGGGGCAACCGCTTTGCCGCGGTATAGCGGGTCTTTCCACAACGGGTCGGGTTTGTAGCCGCGTTTTTCCATTTCTTCCATAATCAGCGCGTGATACAGATAGAGTTTGTCAGGCGAGTGGGTGAAGACGTAGTTTACCGTCGCGTGCGGCCTGCCCCAGCCTGCTCCGCGTAAGGCGGCGCATTCGCGGTGTTGTCCCAAAAGCTGGGCGCGGGGGAGCAGCGGGATGAGGGTTTGGTGCCAAAGTCTCATGTTCGGTAGCCTGAAGGTCGTCTGAAAGTGTGTTTTGATTTTCAGACGACCTATTGTTTAGCGGAGTGGTTCAAATATCTTGATGACTGTTTGTCGGTCAAGGAGGTGTGCGACGCTGAGTGTGGTCAGTCTTTATGTTGTGCAGCCATTCTTGCTTTCTTGGCTGCTGCCTGAATTTTTCTGTCGTGTCGCCACAGGCGGTAAAAAGGAGGCGCTAAGGTTAAGAGTAAGACAATTAAGGTAGCTTTTATTCCTGCTGATAGTCGTCGGTCAAGCGTATCTAATGTATAAGATAAAGGTTCTACATGTCCTTCTGTCAAACGGTAGTGATTGGTTTGTGTTTTAAATAAATCATAAAAAATGAACTTGTATTCTTGAGAATTTACCTGTTTGAAATCACAACCGCTTTTCGTATGCGGGAGGCAATTCAGGTCTTTAAGGCTTTTTGTGCAAATCTTGTCCTTATCAGCGTTGAACTCATCCCATCGTTTCACGGTACAACTATTGCTGCCTGTTGTGAGAACGGGTATTTGAAACGAGGGGTTTACTTTGCTGTCTTGAGTATAAGTTTCGCGTTCGGGTGGTAAAAAATGAAACACAGCGTTTCCGACTAGAATAGATACGGTCAATCGCCAAACGAGAAACCAAACGACACTTAGTATTCTCAGTATTATTAGTCGAAATCGATTAGACATTTTTTACTGTTCTTTCTTTTTTAGACGGCTTCATTTCATCAATGCACAGGTCGTCTGAAAGTGTGTTTCGGTTTTCAGACGACCTATGGTTTAGTGGCGTGGTTCGAGTATCTCGATGACGTTTTGCCAGTCCATAAGGCGGGCAAAGTCTAGGGCGGTCAGTCCTTCTTGCGTGGTGGCGGCCGGGTCTGCACCCAATTCGAGCATGGCTTTGACCAGGGGCGCGTTGCCTGCGATGGCTTCGTGATGGAGCGGTGTGTAGCCGTCTTCGTCTTGCTCGCGCAGGTAATCCGAGTTTTGTGCCAGATGTTGGCGGAAGTCGTCCAGACAGTTTCGGCACATCGGATGTTCGTCGAGATTTTCGGGGTGTTCTTTTTCTTCGTAAACCAGCAAGACTTCTTCGGGATCGCCAAAGTCGATGCCCCATGCGGCATCGTGTTCTGCGCGCTCTTGCGGCGTCATTTGGATGCGGACTGCCTGTACGGTGAAGCCGCCGTAGGGGATGCCGTTACACAGGAATATCCAGTCGCTGATATCGTCAACCGGAACGCAGACGCTTTCGCCTTGTTCTACATTGGTCAGGTCGTTGGGTTCGTTGACCAGCGTGCCGTAAATGTGGAGGCCGTCGAAGTAGATGTCGTTTATCCACATATGTTCACAAATTTCGCCGTCTTCGCTGTCTTGGAAAAAAGGTACTTTGACCATAGCAAAATCCAAGGCGGGTATGATGCGGCGGTTTTCCCAATAAAGCTCGCGCCAGAAATATTTGAATGTGGAACGTGCCTGTTCGAAGGCGCGGTTCATGAGTTCATTTTCCTGATCAATACCGTAAACAATGGATTCGCTCATGGGGTTCTCCTAAGGTCAAAGTGGATGCGGGTCGTCTGAACGGGACTGCCGGTGTGTTTTCAGACGACCTGATGCTTTATTGGACTAATATGCTGCCCCAGCCGTCGTAGTCGCCGTTGTTTTCTTGGGCGATATCGATCAACTCCCATGTGTCGTTGTCGATGTCGGTGAGCGGGGCGTTTTTGGAAAGTTGCAGGCGGTAGCTCGGGTGGTCTTCTTCCTGCTCGATGCGGCCGCTGTCGCTGACGGTATAGCCTAATGTGCCGACTTTGGCGGCTGCGGCGTTCAGGTCTGCTTCGGTGTGGAAAAACAGCCAGTGGTCGATGGGGCGGGGCTTATCGAGGCGGTCGCCGTCTTGTCGGAAACGGCGTAAAACCTGTTCGTTGCGGATGGCTTGCAACTCGTAGCTGTCCGGATACAGGAATTCTTGATAAAACGACCATTCGGCATCTTCGCTGATTGTGATGTCGCAAACGCGGTCGTTTTGTGTCAGCAAGGTACGGCAGGCTTGGGCGAAGGTTTCGGCATCGCGGCTGTAAAAATGCCAATTTGCCGCGCCGTTTGTGGTGACTATGCCTACGGGAATGTTGTCGTTGCCCGCCAGTCGGTCGATTTGGTCTTCGAGGTCGTAAACCGCTTCGCTTTCTTCGGGCGTCGGGAAGCCGTGTTCGTTGGTTTGTTCCAATTTCATACTGACGCGCACATGCTGCGGATACTCTGCCAGCGGCGCGACTTCGATTAAGGCAAGGTTGATGCGTAAGGCGGCGGGTGCGTCGTCAATGCGGCTGAAATAGACGTTCCAGTCTTGGGGGATGGAGGGGTTTTGCATGGGATGGGGTCGTCTGAAAAATAGTGTTTGAATTTTTTCAGACGACCTTTGTGTCTTTCGAGGTCGTCTGAAACTGTTTGCCATCAAATATCGTCCACACTTTGCCCTGTCAGCGCACGTTGGATGTTGCGGTTCATGCGTTTGGCGGCGAAGTTGTCGGTGCTGCGGCTGAGTTTGGCGACGGCGGTGCGGATGTCTTCGGCGTTGCCGTCTTTCAGACGACCTTGCAAATCGGCGATGTCTCGCTGGATTTGTGCAAGCTCTTCGGCATCCAGCAAATCGCTATCCAACTCAAGGGCGGCGTTGACGGCGTCGGTCAGGCTTTCGGCTTCGACCACGGCTTCGGCACGGGCGCGTGCCGCCATGTCTTCGGCGGCGTTGCTCATGCTGTCTTTGAGCATTTGGGTGATGGTGTCGTCGTCCAAGCCGTAGGAAGGTTTGACTTCGATTTGCGCCTGTACGCCGGTGCTTTGTTCTTGGGCGGAAACGGACAGCAAGCCGTCGGCGTCAACTTGGAAGGTAACGCGGATGCGCGCCGCGCCTGCGGTCATGGGCGGAATGCCGCGCAGGGTGAATTTGGCAAGGCTGCGGCAGTCGGAAACGAGTTCGCGCTCGCCTTGTACGACGTGTATCGTCATGGCGGTTTGACCGTCTTTGAAGGTAGTAAAGTCCTGCGCGCGCGCGGTGGGGATGGTGGAGTTGCGCGGAATGATTTTTTCGGCGAGGCCGCCGTAGGTTTCCAAACCGAGCGACAAGGGGGTAACGTCCAGCAGCAGCCATTCGCCGTCGGTTTTGTTGCCGGCAAGGACGTTCGCCTGTATGGCGGCGCCGAGTGCGACGACTTCGTCGGGGTTGAGGTTGTTCAGCGGGGTTTGTCCGAAGAAGGTGGCGACTGCTTGTTGAACGTGCAGCATACGGGTGGAACCGCCGACCATAATCACGCCTTTGATGTCGGCTTTGGTCACGCCCGCGTCTTTCAGTGCCTGTTTGACCGGTTCTATGGTTTTTTGCACCAGATTTTGCGTCAGGTGGTGAAATTCTTGGCGGGTAATGACGGTATGGATTTTGCGGCCGTCTGAAAGCGTGGCTTCGACGACGGCTTCGGTTTGGCCGGTCAGTTGTTCTTTGGCGGCGCGGACAAGGGAAAGCAGAAGCTGGCTGTCGCGCTCGTTGAGTTTGGAAAGGTCGTTTTGTTCGAGCAGGTGGCAGAACAGGCGGTGGTCGAAATCGTCGCCGCCCAATGCGCTGTTGCCGCCGGTGGCTTTGACTTCAAACAGCCCTTTGGTCAGTTGCAATACAGATACGTCGAATGTGCCGCCACCCAAGTCGTAAACGACAAACGTGCCTTCCGAGGCGTTGTCCAGCCCGTAGGCAATCGCGGCGGCGGTCGGCTCGTTGAGCAGGCGCAATACGTTCAGACCCGCCAAACGCGCGGCATCTTTGGTGGCTTGGCGTTGGGCATCGTCGAAATAGGCGGGAACGGTAATGACGGCGCCGACCAAATCGCCGCCTAAAGTTTCTTCGGCACGCGATTTGAGGGCTTTGAGGATTTCAGACGACACTTCGATAGGCGTTTTTGCACCTTGGCGGGTGTTCAGCTCGACCACGCGCTCGTTGGGCGTGAAACGGTATGGCAGGTATTGCGCGTCCTGCGCGAGGTCGGCAAGCGTGCGGCCAATCAGGCGTTTGGCGGAGCTGATGGTGTTCAGCGGGTCGGTTTTTTGGGCGGCAAGGGCGGCTTTGCCGACTTCGACGGCATCGCCTTCGCCGTAGCGGACGACAGAGGGCAGGGTGGTGCGCCCGTCCATATCGGTCAGACAGACCGGGCTGCCGCTGCGGACGGTGGCAACCAGGCTGTTGGTCGTACCCAAGTCGATGCCGACGGCGAGGCGGTGTTGATGCGGAGCGGCGGACATGCCGGGTTCGGAAATCTGCAAAAGAGCCATGATTGTGTGCCTTTTGATGCTGTATTTATTAGGATAGGTCGGTATTTTAACAGATTTCGGGCGGATAGTTGAGTGGTTTGGTAGGGAATTGGCTGTGGTTAGAGGATTTGCATTTTTAGATAAAAACAAAGCCGACCGGATTGCTTTTTCAGGTCGGCTTTGTGTCTAAACATGGATGCCGTCGATTTCGGCGTACCGTTTTGCTTTTTCTTCCTCGTTTAAAAACGAGGCTTTGAACGAGTTTTTGCACAAGGTGCGGATGTCTGCTTCATTCAAATCCAATGCGTCAGCAAGTTCGATGAAATTTTGGTTGAGATAGCCGCCGAAGTAGGCGGGGTCGTCTGAATTGACGGTAACCAATACGCCGTGCTCAAGCATACGGTGCAGGTTGTGCTGGGACAGGTCGCCGACGACTTTGAGTTTGAGGTTGCTCAAGGGGCAGACGGTCAGGGGCATTTGCTCGGCAATCAGGCGCTGCATAAGGGGTTCGTCTTCTTCGGAACGTACGCCGTGGTCGATGCGGACGACTTTCAGCAAATCCAACGCTTCCCAAACGTATTCGGGCGGACCTTCTTCACCGGCATGGGCGACGGCGGGAAAACCTTGTGCGCGGGCTTGGGCGAAGACGCGCTCGAATTTCGAGGGCGGGTTGCCGAGTTCGCCCGAATCCAGTCCGATGCCGTCGATATGTCGTCTGAAAGGCTGTGCTTGGGCAAGCGTTTCAAACGCGGATTCTTCGCTCAAATGTCGCAGGAAACACATAATCAATCTGCTGGAAATGCCCCATTTTTCCTGCGCTTCCAGACGTGCACGGGTAATGCCGTTGATGACGGTTTCAAACGGTACGCCGCGCGCGGTATGGGTTTGCGGGTCGAAGAAGATTTCGGTGTGGACGACGTTGTCCTCGCGGCAGCGAGCGAAATAGGCGGTGGTCAGGTCGTAAAAATCCTGCTCGTGGAGCAAGACCGCCGCCGCAGCGTAGTAAATATCGAGGAAGGACTGCAGGTTGTGAAAATCGTAAGCGCGGCGCACGGCGTCCACATCTGCATAGGGAATGGAAACGCCGTTGCGCTCGGCGATGGCGAACATCAATTCCGGCTCGAACGTGCCTTCGATATGGACGTGCAATTCGGCTTTAGGCAGGGCGCGGATTAAGGTGTGTACGGTCATGGGCGGCACCCGCTCGATCAATAGTGGCGGCGGCGGAAGTAGAACATTCCTTCGCTGTCGAGTTCGAGGATGTAGCGGCCGTTTTGAACGGCGGCATAGCCGCTTTTGCCAGCCTGATACGGTTGCAGGGCGGCATGGGAGAGGAGGTAGCCGGTCAGTTTGCCGCCGTCTTCGGCGATGTTGCCGACCAGTTTGGCAAACAAGGCATGGCATTTGCCGTTTTCAGTCCAGCCCAAAGGCTCGCCTTTGTCGCCGGTTTCCATACATTTGCCGCTGATGACTTCCAAGTCGTTGGGGTGGTTGCCGATCAGTTGGATGACGTTTTGTTCGGACAAGCCGTTAATCGGATAGCTGATTTGTTTTTTGCCGTCGTTGGTTTTGCCTTCGCTGCTTTGTCCTAAATCCAAGCCTGCGATGGCATTGTTGTCGATGTATTTGACTTTAAACGCGGGTTTTGGCGCAGCTTCGGCGGCATTTTGGGCGGGCTCGGCAGGAGCTTCGGATTTGCCGCAGGCGGCAAGCAGGAGGGCTGATAAGAGAATCGGAAAGGCTTTCATCGGATATTCCTTGTTTTAAACAGGAAAAGGTCGTCTGAAAATAGCGGGCTGCTTTTTCAGACGACCTTTTGAGATTTACTTCAATGGGCGGATGCCGACGGCGTCGCGTACTTGATCCAGCAGTTCGCGTGCTTCTTTGCGCGCTTTGGCGGCGCCTGTCTGCAGGATGTCTTCGATTTGCGAAGGGTTGGCGGTCAGCGCGTTGTAGCGTTCGCGCGGTTCAGCCAGCTCGGCGTTGATTTTGGCAGCCAAGAGTTTTTTGGCTTCGCCCCATGCCAAGCCTTCGGCAAGCATTTGCGTGAATGCTGCGGTTTCAGACGGCGTGGAGAAGGCTTTGTAGATTTCAAACAAGGGGCTTTCGTCGGGCTGTTTCGGCTCGCCCGGCTCTTTCATGTTGGTGATGATTTTGTTGACCGATTTTTGGGTTTTCTTGTCGTTTTCCCAAAGCGGAATGGTGTTGCCGTAGGATTTGGACATTTTGCGTCCGTCCAAGCCGACCAAGAGTTCGACGTTTTCGTCGATTTTCACTTCGGGCAGGGTGAAGACTTCTTTGAAGCGGTGGTTGAAGCGGCCGGCGATGTCGCGCGCCATTTCGACGTGTTGGATTTGGTCGCGGCCGACGGGCACTTCATTGGCGTTGAACATGAGGATGTCGGCGGTCATCAGGATGGGGTAGCTGTACAGACCCATTTCTACGCCGTGGTCGGGATCTTCCTGATTGTTTTCAGCGTTTGCCTGCACGGCGGCTTTGTAGGCGTGGGCGCGGTTCATCAGACCTTTGGCGGTGATGCAGGTCAGAATCCAGTTCAGTTCCATCACTTCGGGAATGTCGCTTTGGCGGTAGAAGGTGGTGCGCTCGGGGTCGAGTCCGCAGGCAAGCCAAGTGGCGGCAACGGCTTGGGTGGATTGGTGAATCATCTCCGGCTCGTGGCATTTGATGATGCCGTGGTAGTCGGCGAGGAAGAGGAAGGATTCGGTATCGGGGTTTTGCGCCGCGCGGACGGCGGGGCGGATGGCACCGACGTAGTTGCCCAAATGCGGGATGCCGGTGGTGGTTACGCCGGTGAGGACGCGTTTCTTGCTCATGGGGATATCCTTAAATGGCTCAAGGTCGTCTGAAAATGAAATAGGGATGGATTATACCTGATTCTGATGCGTTTCAACTTTACGGAAATCGGCGGTTTCAGGCAGGAGTCTCAACACAACGGACGGTAAAATCGTCAAGCTATTTGCGTGAAATAACAAAAAACGGATGATTTGTTTTTAGCGGAGTTTCAAATATATCCGTTCTGCTGTACATCGCAGTTGAAACAGAATTTACAAAACCCTACCAGCTGTCGCGCTTCATGCGGTCGAGTTGGCGGCGGTCGCGTTTGGTCGGTCTGCCGTCGGGATACGCCGCGCTGATGCGGCTTGCTTGGTCGAGTTGTTTCTGCGCTTCACGTTCGGCGGCGGTTTTCATGTCTTCTTCGTAAAGCTGACGCGCTTCGGGGGCGGGGCGGCGCTGGTGGTTGAGTGCCAATACTTTGATTTTGTAAGGCAGTGAATTGAGCGTCAGGTCGATGATGTCGCCCGCGCTGATGTTTTTGCTATTTTTGACTTTGGCGCCGTTGACCTGAACCCTGCCCAATTCGATATGTTTTTGAGCCAGCGCGCGGGTTTTGAAAAAGCGCGCAGCCCAAAGCCATTTGTCGAGCCGCATTGCCGTATTGTCGTGTTCGTTTTTCATAGCCTGTTTGAAATGATTGAACTGAATGGAAGTTTATCATAAGATACGGCACTTCATTTGTTTAGTGCAGATATACTATATCATCCGCAAAAGGTCGTCTGAAAAGGCATCCGCCCGATTATCTGCCGTTTTGCACGGCATATCCTCAATGAGAAATGCTGCCAAATATGCCTGATTGGCGTATGATAGCGGCAGCGTCCCTACCGAGAGCTTCACCCTATGAAACCAGTTTTTTTGGATTTTGAACAACCCATCGCCGAATTAACCAATAAAATCGAAGAGTTGCGCTTTGTGCAGGGCGAATCCGCCGTCGATATTTCCGATGAAATCGCCAGATTGCAGAAGAAAAGCAACGACTTGACCAAATCGATTTTCAACAAGCTGACGCCCGCTCAGATTTCGCAGGTTTCACGTCATCCCCAACGTCCTTACACCTTAGATTACATTCAAGCCATTTTCACCGATTTTGAAGAGTTGCACGGCGACCGCCATTATTCAGACGACCATGCCATCGTCGGCGGTTTGGCGCGCTTCAACGGACAAAGCGTGATGGTTATCGGCCATCAAAAAGGCCGCGATACCAAAGAAAAAATCCGCCGCAATTTCGGTATGCCGCGCCCTGAAGGCTATCGTAAAGCACTGCGCCTGATGCAGACTGCCGAGAAATTTAATATTCCCGTGATGACTTTTGTCGATACGCCGGGCGCGTATCCGGGCATCGGCGCGGAAGAGCGCGGTCAGTCCGAAGCCATCGGACGCAACCTGTACGAATTGACCCGCCTGCGTGTGCCGGTTTTATGTACCATTATCGGCGAGGGCGGTTCCGGCGGCGCGCTGGCGATTGCGGTCGGCGATTACGTCAATATGCTGCAATATTCGACTTACTCGGTTATCTCTCCGGAAGGTTGTGCGTCTATTCTGTGGAAAACTGCTGAAAAAGCGGCAGATGCCGCGCAAGCCTTGGGCATTACCGCCAAACGCCTGCAAGAACTGGATTTGATCGATACCGTGATCAACGAGCCTTTGGGTGGGGCGCACCGCGATTTTGAAACGACCATGAAAAACGTCAAAACGGTTTTGGAAGCCGAGTTGCGCGAAGCGCAAAATATGCCGATGGCGGATTTGCTGTCACGCCGTTTCGATCGGATCATGGCTTACGGCAAGTTTACGGATAAGTAAACAATTAATGTGCAGAAAAGCAGGCAGAAGCCCCCCTGCCTGCTTTTTCATTTCTCAAAACTTACCTTGCCGACAAAGCATAGATTACGCCATATGAACCCGACGTCGTCTGAAAACCTTCCGCCCCAATGCCGCAGTTTGTTGGAAACCTTGCGTCTTTCGGCGCGTTCGCTTCCTGATGGTTGTACGGTAACGATCGGATTGAGCGGCGGTTTGGATTCGGTGGTGTTGCTGCATATGCTGGCATGTTTGCGGGAAGAGCTTGGTTTGAATGTACACGCTTTGCACGTTCATCACGGATTGAGCCGCAATGCGGATGACTGGCTGGTGTTTTGCACACGCTTATGCCAAGAATGGAATGTGCCGTTCAGAAGCGTAAAAGTTGAAGTCAAAAAAGACGGCTTGGGAATTGAAGCCGCCGCACGGAAAGCGCGTTATCAGGCGTTTTCAGACGACCCCTCCGGCATCATCGCGTTGGCGCACCATCAGGATGACCAAATTGAAACATTCATGCTCGCGGCGGTTCGTGGCGGCGGTATCAAAGCACTTGCCGCCATGCCACAATGGCGCAAGCTGGATGAGGGAACGCAAATTTGGCGGCCGCTGCTGACGTTTTCCCGAAAAGAATTGGAAAACTACGCCGCTGCCTGCAACCTGCCGAACATCGAAGATGAAAGTAACGCTGATACAGCTTTTTTAAGAAATTGGATGCGTTACGAGGCGTTGCCGGTTTGGCGGGAGCGCATTCCGAATTTCGACCGTCATGTTTGTGCCAACATTCATTCTTTGCAAACCGATTTGGCGATTTTGGACGAAGTTGTCGAAGCGGATTATCAGACGGTTTGCCAAAGCGGACGCTTCCAAGTCAGCCGCTGGCAGACATTCAGCGAAGCGCGCCGCAGCCGGATTCTTTGGCGGTTTTTTAAAGAGAATGAGATTGTGGAAAGTTCTCCGAGAAAGCTGGCGGATTTCGCGCGGATACTGTTGGAAGCAGAAACTGCACAATGGCAGTTCGGCGAAACATCGGTATGTTTATACCGGGATTTTTTATTCATATTGAAACAAAACCAGTTTGCAGACGCGGATTGGATAAAGGGAAAAGAAGTCAGAGGTCGTCTGAAAGATATTCTCCAAGAAAACGGCTTTTTTCTGGTGCCGCACCGCAACGGATTGCCGGAATCGGTCTTGGAAGAAGAAGGGATCATTCGGACGGCGGGCAGTGATGATATGATGAATGTAGGTTTTTTGTATAAAAACGTTAAGAAAGTGTTGCAAGAAAACCATATTGTACCGTTCGTCAGAAAATGCTGGCCGATTATCACAAATACTGACGGAAACTGCATTGCTATTGTTAACCTTACGGTAAGCCACGATTTTCAAGGGTTTGACGGTTTTTTACCGGTTTACGGAAAATTTTTGAGATATAAATGGAACTAAATACGGCGGCAGTTGTCTTTAACTGGCACGGCACGCTTTACTATTTTATAGCTTATAATGCAGTTATTATAAAAGGTAAGATATGAATGATCGCCAGATTGATCAGGCCTTGGTAGAGCGCGCGCAGAAGGGCGAACAAAAAGCATTCGAGTTGCTGATGTCCAAATATCAGCGTCGGCTCGTTCGATTGATTTCCCGTTTTGTCAAAGACGAACACGAAGTCAATGATGTGGCGCAAGAGGCAATGATTAGGGCTTATCGGGCCTTGCCGAATTTCCGGGGTGAGAGTGCTTTTTATACTTGGTTGTACCGGATTGCCATCAATACAGCCAAGAATTTCTTAGTAACATCAGGAAAGCAGCCGTTCGTCAGTGCAGAGGCTGCTAACGAAGACGGGGATATTCTGGATTTATCGGATCAGATTGCGGATTACCATACGCCGGAAGCTGAAATGATCAATCGGGAAATCCTGCAAACAGTCGAATCAACGATTTCGCATTTGCCCGAAGACTTACGCAAAGCCATTACCCTGCGGGAAATGGACGGTTTGTCTTACGAGGAAATAGCCAAAATTATGGATTGTCCGATAGGAACGGTCCGCTCCCGTATTTTCAGGGCGCGGGAAGTAATAGCAAAAGATTTGAGGCCGCTGCTGGAAACCTCTGAAAATCAAAGGTGGTAAAAAAAATGGTAACAACTATGGATACAACAAGAGAATATGTTTCCATGCTGATGGATGGAGACCAAGTAAGCGAAGAGATGCTTGACCGTCTGTTGTCCGACGATGCCGCTGCCGAAGCGTGGTACGAGTACCATCTGTTAGGCGATTGCATGCGCTATAAAGAAGGGACAGGGCGTGATGCAGATTTCATGCAAAGCGCGGCATTTACCGCTACGCTTGCGGAAATCAGCGAAGAACACAAACAGCGTCATGAAGCCGAAGTTGCCGCTGTGATGCCTGTTGTTAAGGAAGTACAGGCTGCGAACAATTCCTTCTTCAAATCCTTCGCCGTCGCCGCCAGCGTGGCAGCGGTTGCCGTAGCCGTATGGCAATTCGGTCCGCAAGTGAAGGGCGACTCTTCAGGCATGGTTGCTGAAAAAGCTGTTGAAACCAAAAACCAACAGGAAAATATCGTACCTGTAGCCGCCAATCCGACAGCCAAAAATGCTTCGGACGCTGTGGTAATGCCTGAATCTGCAAAGAATGATAAAGGTGTGAGTCAGACTACGGTTCGAACTGAGACGCAGGTTCAACAGGATTCTGTCGTTCATTAAGCTGCATAGAGATACAGATTTCCATCAAGTAGAGAAATCCCTTCCCGAGCTATTCGGGCAGGGATTTTATTTTTGACCGAACGCATCTTGAGGTCGTCTGAAAAAGCAGGTTGAACAAAGTCGGACGGTATTGAGCTGTATCCTTTTTATTTGAATCCGCTATATAATGCGGCACATGAAATTGATTACCTCCGCGCAAAACGAGCAGCTCAAGCATTTGTCCAAGCTGCTGACACAATCTAAAGCACGCCGGGAATACGGGCAAACCGTGTTGGAAGGCGTGCATCTTTTGCAGGTCTATTTAGAGGCGGGATATACGCCCAAACAAGTGTATTTGCCCGAAAGTAAAAACACGCATCCTGAAATCCGAAATTTAATCAGCGGTTTGGACGAAGATGGTATTACTTGGGTCGGAAACGAAGCCTTGTCTAAAATCACCAGTCTGAACGATGCCGACGATGTGATGACTTGGATAGAGATTCCGCCGCAAGGGGATTTGCCTTTAAGCGGCGACTGCGTGGTGTTGGACAGGTTGCAAGATCCGGGCAATGTCGGGACGGTTTTACGCAGCGCGGCAGCTTCGGGCATTAGGCAGATTGTGTTGGGTAATGACTGCGTCGATATTTGGTCGCCCAAAGTATTGCGTGCGGGTATGGGGGCGCATTTTCTGCTGGACATATACAGCCGCGTTTTTCTACCGCATTGGCTGGATGCTTATCAGGACAAAATATGGGCGACTGCTTTGGACGGGCGCAACCCTTCCGATTTGTACCAACTGGATTTAAACGCCCCTTGCGCTTGGGTTTTCGGCAATGAAGGCAGCGGCGTGAGTCGGGAAATTTTGGAAAAAGTTGACGGCAGCGTCAGAATCCCGATGTTGGGACAGACCGAGTCGTTAAACGTCGCCATGGCGGCAACGGTATGCCTTTTCGAGCAAATGCGCCAACGCATCGCCTAAACCGTTTTCAGACGACCCCTTAGAGAATATAGTGGATTAAATTTAAATCAGGACAAGGCGAGGCAACGCCGTACTGGTTTAAAGTTAATCCACTATAAACATACCATTTAAAATTAAGGAATAACCATGCAATTGCAAGCATTTGACGAAGCGTCGCGCGTACGCCTGATGGAGCTGCTCGATGCCAAATCGGAACACCACAACACCATGCGCTGCGATGAGGTGCAGGCGTTTATGATGGCTTTGTTGAGCGGTCCCGATGCGTTGAACCCGAATGACTGGCTGCCTGAAGTTTTGGGCGACGAATCCTTATTTGATGCCAAAGAGCGCACCGAAATCGAGCGTTTGGTCATCGGTTTGGCGGCGGATTTGCGCATCAAACTCAGTAAAAAAATGCTGCCCGATTTGTGGTTATACGAAGATGCCGCCTCCAATCCCGATATTTATACTTGGTGCAACGCTTATCTGTATGCTTTGGATATCGTTCCGACCGACTGGTTTGAGGCGGTTGATCAGGAAGAATTTGAAGATTTGTTCTATCCGATTATGGCTTTGGGCGGGATTTACGATGAAGAGAGAAACGGCGAAATCATCCTGCACCTGACCGAAAAAGAACTCGCCCAGCTCGAATCCGAGCTGCCGCATGTGTTGCTGGATATTTATTGGTATTGGCAGGCAATCATCAACAAACCGCAAACGGTACGCCGTGAAGGCGATAAAACCGGACGCAACGACCCTTGCCCTTGCGGCAGCGGTAAGAAATACAAAGCCTGCTGTAACAAATAAGCGTTCAAAAACCAAAGGTCGTCTGAATTTTCAGACGACCTTTGGTTTTGAAGATATGGCTTAGAAAAACGAAGCCAGCCATACGAATAGGACAGTCAGCATAATGGTCAGCGCGCCGCCGATTTTGGCAACCGTACCGATGATAAAGCCGATAAACGTACCGATGCCGACTTTGCTAGCCTGCCAACTGTCTTTGCGGGCGATGAATTCGCCGCTGGCTGCGCCAATCAGAGGGCCTAACAGCAGGCCGGGGATGGCGAAGAATGCGCCCACAATGCCGCCGATAAACGCTCCCCAGACGGCGGTTTTACTTGCCCCCGTATATTTTGCCCCCAACGCGCCCGCGACATAATCCATTGCCGTGCCGAAAATGGCGACAACGGCAAGGAAAATGAGTGTGCCGGAACCAAAAACCTGATAGTCGCCGGCGTAGCCCAATAGCCATGCGCCGACAAACATCAAGCCCAATCCCGGCAGGGCGGGGTAAATCGTGCCAAAAATGCCGACCACTATGGCAATCAGACCGAGGATAATCAGGATGGCAGTCATCGCTTTCTTTCAAATATGAAGTGGTATAACGGCAGTATTATGGGGATGTTTCGGCTGATTTCGATAAGGCCGGATGCAAGAAAATGAAAATTTATATCGGGATGTTGCAGCTTGGGATGGGGAATTGAGCATTGCGGGATATTTCATTGAAAGGCGGTTTAAGAGGCTTCAAATAGATTTTTGTATGAACATAAATCCTTGTCTGCAAAACAAGCCAGACATTCTTGCATTGAACAGGCTTTCTTGAAAAAAGGTCGTCTGAAAAATGAATTTCGGTGTTTTCAGACGACCTTTGGTGTCTTAATTTCAGTAAAACATTGTTAATAACGAGTGCTTACTCTATAATCACGCCCGATTTAATCGGATAAAGTGTTGGTATTTAAAATAAAAACAAAAATATGGATATCAGATGTAATGCAACAGCAGCTTCCGCCGATATCCGCTTTAATCCGTTTCCTCTTCAAGATTTTTTTTACAAACAATGGAGTGTTCATGTCCACAATGTTTTTTATCCAGTTCGCCATCGTACTGGTGTGTATCTTAATCGGCGCGCAGGTCGGCGGCATCGGCTTGGGCGTGCTCGGCGGTATCGGGCTGGCGGTTTTGGCCTTCGGTTTCCATCTTGAGCCGACCAGTCCGCCGATTGACGTGATGCTGATGATTATGGCGGTCGTTTCCGCTGCCGCATCGATGCAGGCAAGCGGCGGTTTGGACTATATGATTAAAATCGCTACCCGCGTTTTACACCGCAATCCGAAATACATCACCTTCATCGCGCCTATGGTGACTTATCTGTTTACCGTACTGGCAGGCACGGGACACGTCGCTTATTCGGTATTGCCCGTCATTGCCGAAGTCAGCCGCCGCAACGGCATCCGTCCTTCCCGCCCGTTGACGATGGCGGTCATCGCGTCGCAATTCGCCATTGTTGCCAGCCCGATTGCGGCCGCGGTCGTCGCCTGCGTGACCTACCTTGAACCGCAACACATCACGATGGCTGATGTGCTGAAAGTGACTGTTCCTTCAACTATTTTAGGTATCGGCCTTGCCTGCATATTCGTCAACAAGCTCGGCAAAGAGTTGAAAGATGACCCGCATTATCAGGCGTTGCTGAAAGACCCGGAATATGTAGAAGCCAACGAAAAAGATTCGACTGAAGTATCCAATGCGCCTGTCAGCAAAGAGGCGAAACTTTCGGTCGGGATTTTCCTTGCCGCCGCATTGCTGGTGGTGGTCATGGGTGCCGTACCGGAGTTGCGCCCGACCTTCCAAACGGAAGAAGGCCCGAAACTGATGGGCATGGCGCACACCATCGAAATCGTCATGCTTTCCGCTGCCGCGCTGATTATCCTGCTTTGCAAACCGAATGGTAACGCGATTACCAAAGGCTCGGTGTTCCACGCGGGGATGCGCGCCGTTATCGCCGTATTCGGCGTGGCATGGCTGGGCGACACATTGATGCACGGTCATCTGGCCGAAGTCAAAGAAACCGTATCGCATTTGGTCGAAACCGCGCCGTGGACTTTTGCGTTTGCCCTGTTCGTTTTGTCCGTCTTGGTCAACAGCCAAGGGGCGACCGTTGCCACGCTGTTCCCCATCGGTATTTCGCTGGGCATTCCCGCTCCAATTATCATCGGCACGTTTGTCGCGGTGAACGGCTACTTCTTCATCCCGAACTACGGTCCGATTATCGCGGCGATTGATTTTGACAGCACAGGTTCGACCAAAATCGGCAAATTTATTTTCAACCACAGCTTTATGATCCCCGGCCTCTTGAGCATGGCGTTCAGCTTGGTATTCGGTTTGCTGCTGGCGAATTACTTCTTTTAAGGTCGTCTGAAAAAAAAGGTCGTCTGAAAACACAAAATGCGTTTTCAGACGACCTTTGCTATATCTTTCCGGCAAAAATCTTATTCGCAATGAAGCGAGCGCGTTTTTTCGGCGAAAGAATCCATAGCAATTTTGCACATGGTTTCACGTTGCGTTAAATCGGCGGCAGGCAGGGATTGAAACAGGAATTTTGTATTGTTGCGCTGAAAATCGGATTTGGCGCCTGCCTTTTTGTAACAATTCTCCGCGCGCGTGAAGTATTGTTGGCAGATTTTGGGCAGCTCTTCAAAGGTCAGCGGTTTATGTTTATGCATGCCGTGAGCGGATGCGGAGAATGCCGATGCCGTTAAGATAAGGGCGGTTAAGAATTTTAGAGGTGTTTGCATGATGCACTCCAGTTAAAAAAATGGGGCAAAGCAGGCAGGAGCAGGGTCAATCCGCCCGCTTTGACAGATTGGTTTCAGCTGTCGCCGACGTTTAAAAAAATATGCGCTTTGTATCTCGCATTTGTTGCATTTTTGCCTTACGCGCCGTGTCGGTATTGAGTAAGCAATGCCATCCATTGCTTCAAGTTTTGCGCTGGATACGGGGCAATTTGCGGATAAAGGTCGTCTGAAATACTGTTTTCAGACGACCTTTAAGCGTGTTTTAACGAGGCAGACCGCGTTCCCATGCGCGGCGGGCGCGTTTGCAGGCAAGCTGTTCTTTCCAATTCATGTAACGTGCTTTAAAGCGGGCTTTCATGAAGTCGTCGAACTTGCGCTGTACGGTCAGGTTCCACAGGCTATGCGCCTTAACCGCCCAGCTTTCATCCCATGCGCGCAGGGAGATGGAGAATGAGCCGTCAAGGTATTTCATCCAATGCCACCAGCCGGTCGGCATGAACAGGGTGTCGCCGTATTCGAGGAAACATTCGATGCCTTCGATGCCTTCAAGCTCGGGGAAACGTTCCGTATCGGGGTTGTCGACGTGGTAGTCTTCCAGCGCATAAGTGGCGAAAGGAATGCGGAACAGGCGCTCTTTCCATTTGTAATCGAACAAGATGATGTGTTTCTTGCCGAAATGCGTATGGAAGATGTGCGCCATATCGATGTCGTAGTGCAGGAAGGTTTCCGAACCTGCACCGCCGAAAAACAGGGTAGGGTAACGGTCTAAGAATCCGCCCATCAGCTCTTTGGGGAAAACGTAATCGTTCAGTAAGGCGGGAGCGTGTTTGATGGGGTCAAATAAGAAAATCCGCAAATCCGTCGGCTCGCGTTTGATCAGATCGATATAGTCGCTGAAGCGCATTTCTGTACTGGCGGCGTTAATCGGCGCGGAAGGGTCGGCTTTGGCACTGTCGTACAAGGGGACGACGATATCGCCGACGGTTTCTTTCATATAGTCCAGCGACCATTTGTCACGGGCAGGCCAGTTGCGGGTCAGTCCTTTGATCACGACAGGGCGGCGCGGCTTGAGATAATTCTGATAAAAATCTTCGCGGCTGATGTTTTCTACAACATCAATCGGAGTAAGTTTGAAACCCATAAGCAAATCTCTTTTTGGAATGTAAGACTGATTTTAAGTGAATATTTCGGAAGGAGGCAAGCGATGTTTCAGACGACCTGATTGGAATCAAGAATCGGGGTTAACTGTGATATTATGTCGATATAAATATTCCGTCCGAAACGCTTATGAACGATGCAGACGATTATTTGGGCAAGATGCCTTTTTTTATTGTATTCCTCGACCCGCTGCACACGGATTTCCACAGCAGCGGCAAGCCTCTGAACGAATACATCGCCCGCCATCCGCTGATGCACGACAAGCTGCACCGCCCCGCTTTTGCCACCAAAGTGTTGGAAATGGCGGCAAACAGCAGCAATATGCGTGTATTTGTCCGCAAAGCGGATGCGCTGATTAAGCATCCGCTGCATTATATTGTCCGTAACGGCGTTTTCCGAACCGAAGAGCAGATGTGGGCGTTTATCAATTCGCCCGAAAACATTGCCGCCGTCAAACAACCCTAAAAGGCCGTACCCCCATGCTTTTGTTTATTGATAACTATGACAGTTTCACCTACAACATCGTCCAATATTTCGCCGAACTCGGTCAGGAAGTCGTCGTCCGCCGCAATGACGATATTACGCTTGAAGAAATCGAAGCTTTGAAACCGCAATATCTCGTTATCGGGCCGGGTCCTTGTTCGCCGAAAGAAGCGGGCATTTCCGTCGCCGCCATGCGCCATTTCGCCGGCAAGCTGCCGATTATGGGTGTGTGCCTCGGGCATCAGACGATAGGCGAAGCGTTTGGCGGGGATGTGGTGCGGGCAAAAACGCTGATGCACGGCAAAGTTTCGCCCGTGTTCCATTTGAACAAAGGCATGTTTAAAGATTTGCCCGATCCTGTCACCTGCACGCGTTATCACAGCCTTGTCATCGCCCGCGATACGCTGCCCGATTGTTTGGAAGTAACCGCATGGACGGAAGATCAGGAAATCATGGGCGTGCGGCACAAGGAATACGCCATTGAAGGCGTGCAGTTCCACCCCGAAGCCCTGTTGACCGAACACGGACACGATATGTTGAAAAACTTTTTGGAAGAATTTAAAGACTTCCAAGCGTCCGCCGCTTAAACCAAACGTCGTCTGAAAACTTTCAGACGACGTTTGACGTAAAAATACCCGTAAAAAGGATTGAACCATGATTACACCGCAACAAGCCATCGAACGATTAATCAGCAACAACGAATTGTTTTACGACGAAATGACCGACCTGATGCGCCAGATTATGAGCGGACAGGTGCCGCCTGAACAAATCGCCGCCATCTTGACCGGATTGCGGATTAAAGTCGAAACCGTATCGGAAATCACCGCCGCCGCCGCCGTCATGCGCGAATTTGCCGCCAAAGTGCCGCTGGAAAATTCAGACGACCTCGTCGATATTGTTGGTACGGGCGGGGACGGTGCAAAAACCTTCAATATTTCCACGACTTCCATGTTTGTCGCCGCTGCGGCAGGCGCGAAAGTCGCCAAACACGGCGGGCGCTCTGTTTCTTCGTCCAGCGGCGCGGCAGACGTGATGGAGCAGATGGGCGCGGTATTGAACATTACGCCGGAGCAAGTCGCCGAAAGCATCCGTCAAACAGGCTTGGGCTTTATGTTTGCCCAAAACCACCACAGCGCGATGCGCCACGTCGCGCCCGTGCGCCGTTCGCTCGGGTTTAGAAGTATTTTCAATATCTTGGGGCCGCTGACCAACCCCGCCGGTGCGCCAAACCAGCTTTTGGGCGTGTTCCACATCGACTTGTGCGGCATCCTGTCGCGCGTATTGAAACAGCTTGGTTCCAAACACGTTTTGGTCGTGTGCGGCGAAGGCGGTTTGGACGAAATCACGCTGACGGGCAAAACCCGCGTAGCTGAGCTGAAAGACGGAGAAATCCGCGAATACAACATCAGCCCAGCCGATTTCGGCATTGAAATCCGCCGCGATTTGGACGAAATCAAAGTCGCCAACGCACAAGAATCTTTGGAAAAAATGGATGAAGTGTTGAGCGGCAAACATGGCGCGGCACGCGACATCGTCCTGCTCAACGCCGCCGCCGCGCTCTATGCCGGCAATGTCGTGCCTTCGTTGGCGGACGGTGTCAAAGCCGCCGAAGCAGCCATCGACTCGGGCAAGGCAAAAGCGAAAAAAGAAGAATTTGTCCGCTTTACGCAGCAATTTGCCAAAGAGTAAGCGAAGGTCGTCTGAAAACGGAAATTCGATGCTGATTATTGGGAACGGGCTAAAACGCTGCAAAACCGTTCGATAAGCAGTTGAGGCGGATTGACCGTCTTCAAGAAAAGATAGAAAAGTGCCGTCATCAAAAAAGGTCGTCTGAAAATTTTCAGACGACCTTTTGTTTAATCCGCCATTTGTATCAAGCTGTCGGCGAGGCGGTCGGCGGCTTGGCGGTAGCCTTTGCCTGAGAAGTGGACACCGTCTTTGGCGGCGAGACCTTGGTTCATCCAGCTTTTCATGCTGCATTCGCCGCCCATCGCGTTCTGCCACGACCAATACATGATTTTTTCGTCACGGGCAATGCGCTGCTGCATTTGTTGGATGCTGCTTAAAGTGGCGGGGCGTGTGCCGCAGCTTCCTGAGGTGCTTTTAAGGGATTCGGGCGCGCCGAGAATCAGGATGCCTGCGTCGGGCAGGCTCTGTTTGATTTGGCGGATGTAGCTGCGCCAGCTTTGTTCGGTGGCTGTGATGTCCAAATCGCGGGCGAAGGCTTCGTTGGTGCCGTAGGCGATGATAACGAGGTCGGCGCGGGTTTGGGAAAGGTCATCCTGCCAAGAGGGACGCCATTTGGACCAGTGGGTCAGTTGCGCACCGTTGATGCCGAGCGCGGAAACGGTTACGCCGCGTCCGGGATTTTCGATATTGATGTAGCCGATGTCCCAAGGCATGGAGCTGCTGAGGGTCAGCGGCAGGCGGCCGTTGCTGCGGATGATTTGCCAGCCGCTGTTTCCGGCAGGAACTTCGCGTCCGTTGAATGAAAGGGTTTGTTCGGGCAGGACGGGTTTGGCGAAGACGGAAATCTGCCTTTCGCCGCTGCTGCCGTCTTTGGCGCTGATGGTAACGCTGCTGCCGTTGGCTTTGGCGATGATGCCGCCTAAGGGGAAGTCGTCTGAAACGCTGCGGCTGCTGACGGTCTGCCATGAGCCGTCATAGCGGACGGCTGCGCTGCGCTGCCCTTTGACGGTAGAGGGGTAAACCCAGCCTATGCCGCCGTCGCCCCATTTTTGCTGGAGGCGCAGGCGCAGTTGTTCGGTGAAAAGGTCGCCGGCGGTGTGTGAATCGCCGATTTGGAGGATGCGGAATTTGCCGTCCGAGCTGCGGTCAAGTTTTTTGAGCTTGGAGAGCCATGTGGGACGGCTGCTGCCGTAGTTTTCCAGCAGCATATCGGCGGCGGGTGCGGCGGCAGACAGGCACAATGCGGTAAGGGATACGGACAGGGTTTTGATGTTCATGAGTTTCCTGTGTGTGGTTTCAGACGACGTCTTTTGACGCGGCGGAGGGCTATTGTAACGAAAAAGACGGCATTGGATAAACAAAACGCCGTCCTTTTGCTGCCGATGCGGGCTTAACGTGCGGATAATTGTTCCGTGCGTTCTTCGCCGTTCATTTCAGGGGTCGTCTGAAAAACGATTTTTTCCATGATTTTATCCGCGAGCAGTTTTTGCCCTTCAGCAGAGAAGTGGATGCCGTCTTTGCTGCGGTAGCGGATGATTTTTCCATTGATGTTGACGGAGTCGGCGTAGGTGTCGGAGCCGTTGCTGAGGAGCTTGTCGGTCGGTATCCACAAGGCTTTTGGACTGATCTCGTCTGCTAAAAGTTTGTCGAGATATCGCATTTGCTTGTTAAGTTTTGCCTGTTTCATATAAGGAATGCCCATCCAGATGACTTGGACATGGTGTTGCTCGGCGGCGGTCAGGATGCGGTTGACACGGCTGAGGTATTCTTCCGACCATTCGGGCGAGGCGAATTTCAGGTATTTTTTGCCTTTCGGGAAGTCCCACGGGTCGTTAGGACCGAGGAAGACGACCAAAAGGCGGATGTCGGTTTGTTGTTTCAGCGTTTGCTCGATGGTGTTCGGCCAGTCGAAAAACTTGGGATAGGACAATCCGGTACTTTGCTTACTTAGGTTCACCGACTGGATACCGTATTGTTTTTTCAGGCTTCTTTCAACAAAAGGCGCAACGCCCTGCATCATCGAGTCGCCCGCAAAAAAGACTTTGTCGCCTTGTCCGAGAACGATATTGGCAGGCGGGACAATGGGGAGACTGTGTGTGTCGGGTTGTCCGCCGTGTTGTGCCGTTTGAGGTTGGCGTCCGTCGGCGGGACTGTTTTTTTCGTGCGGTTCGGACGCATTAAGCTGCGCATTTTGTTCAGACGACCCATCTTCTTCAGCGATTTGAGGTTCCGGTTCGGCAATCACAGGCTGTCCTGTCAAACGTGCTTTGAGGTCGTCTGAAAAGGCGTACGCGTCTTGTTGCAGCTTCGCGCCCGTGCGCCACCATTCGTATTCGGACAGCGGCTCCAGCGGCGAAGCCTGATGATAAGTCTGCTGCCAATAGGCATTGATGGAGTCTTGGCTGAACCACGCCGCGCCGAAAGTGCAAACCAAAAGGGAAGCAAACAGGGAAATAAAGCGTTTCATATTCTGATTGTCCTTTTAAAAGTCGGCGTAAATAAAGCCCGGGATGCCCGACGGCGCCAATACGATAATCAGCACCAGCGTCAGCGTCAGCGGTATAAACCAAAGCCACATCGGCATCTTTTCCAACGCCGCCACCGCGCCGTCAAACAGGCGAAGCAAATACGGGTAGAGCAAAATCATCAAACCAAACGCGGCAAGCAGCAGGATATCCGCCTGCTTCGGCGCAGCCCAACCTGTTTCATTCGCGAACAAGGCATCAAACACCATCTGCGTATCGGCGAGGCTGCTTGTGTTGAACACGACGAAAGTGAAGCAGACGAAATGAAAAGTGACGAACCAGGCAAGCGGGCGCAAGATTTTCAGACGACGTGAGCCATCCCGCTCGAATATTTTATCGCCGCAGTTGAGCAAAATTAATGCCACGCCGTGCAGCGCGCCCCAAAGCAGGAAATTCCAGCCGTAGCCGTGCCAAACGCCCGACAACACCATCGCCAGCAGCAAGTTGAACTGCGTCAGGACGAAGCCGTGTTTGCTGCCGCCCAAAGGAATATAAATATAGTCACGTATCCAAGTGGAAAGGCTGATGTGCCAACGGTTCCAGAAGTCGCGGATATTGAACGCGCGCAGCGGTGCCGCAAAGTTTTTCGGCAGGCGGAAACCGAGCAGCATCGCCATCCCGATTACCAAATCCGAATAGCCTGAAAAATCGAAGAAAAGCTGGAAAGTGTAGCCGTACACCCCCGACAACACACCCCAGCCGTCAAATTGGGCGGGATTCTCGAAAACGGGCGATACCCAGCCGTCTCCCAGCGCACCCGCCAGCCACCATTTTTTAGCAATGCCCAGCAAAATCAAGCACACCGCCAGCGCGGGGCGCACCAATGCGCGCGGTTCTGCCGTCCGAATCTGTTCCAAAGCCCCCGCCTGTTCACCGTCTATGCTTTTAAACGCCGCGGCACGGATAATCGGCCCGGAAGTAATCGTCGGGAAAAAGCTCAAATGCAGCAGCAATTCATGCCACGCAAAGCGGTCGCCCATCGGATGACGGCAGCAGTACACCAAATAAGCCAAAGATTGAAATGTGTAATAAGACAGCCCCAAAGGCATCAAGATATCGACAATCTCGCTCTGCCCCGTGTATTGGCGGATAAACGGGCGGAAAAAGTCGAAATATTTGAAGAAACACAATACTGCCAAAGCAGTTGCTACGCCGAAGCCCAGCCAGAATTTCCGTACGTTTTCGTTTTCAGACGACATCAACAGACCGAGCAAATGCACGCAGGACGAATAGCAGGTAATTATGGCGGCAAAGATCGGATTCAAGTGATACAGCCAGCCCATCCCCGCCAGCAGAAGCAAAACATTCTGCACCGACGGCATACGGACAAATGCCCAATAAATAGGCAAAAAAGCAATAAAAAATACCGCGAATTCAATCGACAGCAACGGCATAAGTGTTCCTTGAAATTTTTATTATTCAGATGCCCCGAATATAGGTTTGGCAAGTCGAAGCGAACCATATATTTTAAATAAGTGTTTGAATTTATACAACTAACGCTAATCTTGTTTTAGAACCGCTCGTCAGAGCTTGGGGCGGATTTTGAAATCTTTTGTCATAAATATCGTATTGGATAAGCAGGCTTTTTTTAAATTTTCAGAGATAAAAAGCAGGTTGGGCAGGGCATGCTGATTGCCCTTGTTTCGACACTCAATTTCAAGCAATGAATTGATTTAAGATGAAAAAAAGCAGATTCGGGGTAAAGATGCCCGTAAGGTGTTTAAACCTTGACGGGTTTTACCTTGAATCTGCTTTTAATAAGGTTGGTTTTTAAGAGTAATCTTTTATTTCAATAAATTAGATTATTTTTACTTAAGAGGACAGGGCGGCTTGCTGGTGCGCCGTCAACTCGGCAATGCCTTTCTGCGCCAGCGCAATCAGTTTGCCCAATTCGTCCAAGCTGAACGGCGCGCCTTCCGCCGTGCCTTGGATTTCGATGATTTTGCCCGAAGCGGTCATAACGATGTTGACGTCGCTGTCGCAACCGGAATCTTCGGGGTAATCCAAATCCAAAAGCGGCACACCGTTCACCACACCTGCGGATACGGCGGCAACGGCTTCGCGGATGGGATTTTCGCTGATGAGGTCGTCTGAAAGCAGCTTGTTGACCGCAATTTGCAGGGCGACGAATGCGCCGGTAATAGACGCGGTGCGCGTTCCGCCGTCAGCCTGAATCACGTCGCAGTCAATCAAGATTTGGCGTTCGCCCAGTTTTTCCATATCCACGACGGCACGCAGCGAGCGCCCGATCAGGCGCTGGATTTCCTGAGTGCGCCCCGACTGTTTGCCCGCCGCAGCTTCACGGCGCATACGCGAGGCGGTGGACGCAGGCAGCATCCCGTATTCGGCAGTAACCCAGCCCTGCCCCTTGCCGCGAAGGAAGGGCGGGACATTTTCGTCGATGGAAGCGGTGCAGATAACTTTGGTGTTGCCGCATTCGATCAGGCACGAGCCGTCGGCGTGCGGCAGGAAGTGAGGGGTGATTTTGATGTCGCGCAGGCTGTCGGCAGCGCGCGAGGTTCGGGTGTAATTGCTCATGATTTGTCCTTTGGGGAAACGGTAAAAATTTGTGGTCGGTATTATACGGGATTCGGCAGGGAGGCTGTTTCTATCATAGAAAATCCCTCCATCGCAGGAGGGAGTTAATTTAAGTTTACAAGTGATTAGATAACTCTTTTAACATACTGATAAGCATCATAATGGTAAAGACTGATGTTTCAATTGATATATTTGTTTTGCCGTGTGTATATGAAAATTTAATCATAATAAGCTATCAGCTCCTAAGTTAATAAAAAAACGAGAATCATGAGACTCTTGGCATAGTTTAAAGCTCTATTTGCGGGTTATATGCAGATTTAAGTAAATAAATATCTTTATAAAACAATAAACTAATATTTTTTTATTCTACCTATAAGCTAAGGTCGTCTGAAAACCATATCTAGTTTTCAGACGACCTTATTATATTTCCCTTTCAATCAAGCAAGGAACAGGCGGTATGCGGCGTTTTGGGTTTCGTCCTGATAGCTGTAACCGAGGCTTTCGAGGAAGTTTTCGAAGGCTTGATTGTCACCGGGCGGGACGTCGATGCCGACGAGGATGCGGCCGTAGTCGGCGCCGTGGTTGCGGTAGTGGAAGAGGGTAATGTTCCAGCCGCCCTGCATGTGGTTGAGGAAGCGGGCGAGTGCGCCGGGGCGTTCGGGGAACTCGAAGCTGATTAAGCGTTCGTGGGCGACTTTTGTTGTGCGTCCGCCGACCATGTAGCGGATGTGGATTTTGGAGATTTCGTCGTCAGTCAGGTCGACATTGGGCAGTCCGGCTTCTGTCAATTGGCGGCTGATGACGGCGAGGTCTTGGGAACCTGCGGTTTGCAGGCCGACGAAGATGTGGGCTTTTTGGTCGTCGCCGTAGCGGTAGTTGAACTCGGTGATGTTGCGGCTGCCGAGCAGGTTGACGAATTTGAGGAAGCTGCCGCGCTCTTCGGGGATGGTAACGGCGAAAATACCTTCGTTGCCTTCGCCCAATTCGCTGCGTTCGGAAACGTGGCGCAGGCGGTGGAAATTCATGTTGGCGCCGCTGGTTACGGCGATGAGGGTTTGGTTTTGGATGCGGTTGCGGGCGGAGTAGGTTTTCAAGCCGGCGAGGGCGAGTGCGCCGGCGGGTTCGGTGATGCTGCGGGTGTCGTCGAAGATGTCTTTGATGGCGCCGCAAATGGCGTCGGTATCGACGGTGATGATGTCGTCCAAGAGGTCGCGGCAGAGGCGGAAGGTTTCTTCGCCGACGACTTTGACGGCGGTACCGTCGGAGAAGAGGCCGACGTCTTTGAGGCTGACGACTTTTCCGGCTTCGACGGATTGCTTCATGCAGCAGGAGTCGTTTGTTTGCACGCCGATGACTTTGATGCTCGGTCGGACTTGTTTGACGAATGCGGCAACACCTGCCGCCAGTCCGCCGCCGCCGATGGGGACGAAGATGGCGTGGATGTCGTCGGGACGCTGGCGAACGATTTCCATGCCGACCGTGCCTTGTCCGGCAATCACGTCGGGGTCGTCAAACGGGGCGATGTAGGTCAGTTTTTCTTTTTCTGCCAACTCCATCGCGTAATCATAGGCATCGTTGTAGGAAACGCCTTTGAGGACGACTTCGCCGCCGCGGCTTTTGACGGCGTCGATTTTGATTTTGGGCGTGGTTTCGGGCATGACGATGACGGCGCGGCAGCCCAAACGCTGTGCCGAAAGGGCGACACCTTGTGCGTGGTTGCCCGCGCTGGCGGCGATGACGCCGCAGGCGAGTGCTTCTTTGGGCAGCTTCGCCATTTTGTTGTACGCGCCGCGGATTTTGAAGGAAAACACGGGTTGCAGGTCTTCGCGTTTGAGCAGGACGTTGTTGTTCAGACGACGTGACAGCCCGATTGCGGGTTCGAGCGGCGTGTCGACGGCAAGGTCGGAAACGGAGGCGGTCAGGATGCGGATGAGGTAATCGGAATAAGAGGGGCGGTTGTTCATGGTTTTGTGTGCCGGAGGATTATTTTCAAAAGGAGTGTCCGCCGCCCGCGTCAAACTTTGCCAACAAAACGGCGGAAAGGTAAAACCATACCCTCGAGGTCGTCTGAAATCAAGAAAAATCTTAGCAAAGCGAAGTTGCGGCGGTATAATGACTGCCTTTTGTGCCAAACCGCACGACGCGGTTGTTTTTATTTCTGTTTCCGCACCACATCCCGATGAAAAAAACATTATCCGTATTGATCGCGGCAATGATGATTGCCGCCGCGCAAGCCGCGCCGCAAGCGGCTAAAAACAACGCAGCCCCTGCTGTTGCAGCTTCCGAGCCTGCGCCTGCCGCCGCATCCCAGCCCGAGGCCATGATGCCCAGCATCAACAGCCCCGATGCGCCGCCTGCCATTGCCGCTGCCGCCTACATCGTTACCGATTTGCAAAGCCATCAAGTGCTTGCCTCCGGCAATATCGACACCCAAATCGAACCGGCTTCGCTGACCAAAATGATGACCGCCTACCTCACGTTCAAGGCTTTGGAAAACGGAACATTGCGCGCCGACCAAATGCTGACCGTGTCCGATGCAGGCTGGAAAATCGAAGGCTCGCGGATGTTCCTCACTCCCAAAATCCCCGCCAGCGTGAGCGATTTGATTAAAGGCATGATTGTCCAATCCGGCAACGATGCCGCCACCACGCTTGCCGAAGCCATGGGAGGCGGCTCGGTGGACGTATTCGTCCAACAAATGAACGAAGAAGCCAAGCGTTTGGGCATGACCAAAACCCACTTTAAAAATCCGACCGGATTGGCCGCCGAAGGCCACGTTTCCACTGTCGGCGATTTAGCCATCCTCTCCGCCGCGCTGATACACGATTATCCGAAATACTATCCCGTATTTTCGATTAAATCCTTCAAATACAACAATGTCGAACAGCCAAACCGCAACCTCCTGCTCTACCGCGACACCAGTGTGGACGGCCTGAAGGCAGGACATTCCGAAAGCGCAGGCTACAACCTTGCCGCCTCCAGCAAACGTAACGGCAGACGCATCGTTTCCATCGTCGTAGGCACCGAGTCCACCGAAGCCCGCGCTTCCGAAAGCGGCAAACTGCTCAACTGGGCATTGCAGGCATTCGACACGCCCAAGCTCTACAACGGCGGTGAAATCATTTCCAAGGTCAAAGTTTATAAAGGCAGCAGCAAATCGGTGAACGTCGGCTTCCTCGAAGACGTGTACATCACGATTCCCCACGATGCCGGACAAAACATCAAACCGATTTTAGAAACCGTCCAGCCCGTTATCGCCCCGATACGCAAAGGTCAAACCTTGGGCAAACTCAAAATCGTCAAAGACGGCAAAGTCATTACCGAGAAAAACGTCGTCGCCCTCCATTCCGTTGAAGAAGGCAGCTGGTTCAGACGGATGTGGGATGATATCGTATTGTGGTTCAAAGGCTTGTTCGGCAGCAGTTCGAAATAGGCCGGGTTGATGAAAAGGTCGTCTGAAAATGGTTTTCAGACGACCTTTGTTTTGGATGCGAACAGGACGACGGCAAAGTCTTTATATAGTGGTTTAAAGTTAATCCACTATAACTTAAATCCGCTTTCAAATATCCGTTCTTGTCCGCTGATCGGGTCGGTAAACTCAATCCGTTTTGCCAGTAGTTTCAAAGGTTTCTCATAATCTTCATCGCCCGCCGCCAAAGGGGTGGGATAAAGCGCGTCGTTTAGCAGCGGCATGCCCAAACGCATCATATGCACCCGAAGCTGGTGTTTTTTCCCCGTATGCGGCGTCAGCCGGTAGAGGCTGAATTCGCCGCGGTTTTCAAGCAATTCGACCGTCGTATGGGCGTTCGGCTCGCCTTCGGTTTCCTGTGTCGTGAAAAACCGTTCCCCGCGCACCATGCGCGAAACCACGTCCAACGGATATACCAAATCCGTCCGCGTCGGCGCGACGGCGTGATAGGTTTTACGGACGCTTTTTTCCTGAAACATCGTTTGATAATCGCGGCGCGTGGCAGGATTGTGCGACAACAGCATCACGCCCGCCGTATCTTTGTCCAAACGGTGGACCGGCGTAATGTCTGCTACGTTCAAATGTTGCAATTCCGGCCGCAGGCGCAGGCGGGTCAGCAGGGTTTCGCGCAAAAAACGTCCGCTGGGGATAACGGGCAGGAAATGCGGTTTGTCAACGACAATCAGATGGTCGTCGATGTGCAGGATTTTTTCTTCAAACGGAATGACGGGTTCGCTGTCGCTGCTGGTTTCGCGGTAATAAAACATGGTTTTGCCCGGCTCGAACAGTGTGTGTTCGTCAAACGGCGCGCCGTCTGCATCGACGACAAAGCCGCTGTTCAAACGCCTGCGCCAGTTGTCCTCGCCGACAAAGGGAAAGCGGACGCAGAGGAAATGCAACAGGGGCAGGCCGTAAAACGTATATCCGTGCAGCAGCACCACATATCCGGGTTGGACGCAGTCTGAATGCGGGAGGGGGCTGGATCGTTTTTTCATGTGGCGGATTGTACTCGGTTTCGGTCTTTTTTTCAGACGACCTAAGTCGGGTTAAGGCTGTCGGGTGATAATGAAGCGGTTTGCATGGGGAAAATTGTGTTACGGATGATGGGAAAAGAGGTCGTCTGAAAAGTCGGATTTTGGGTTTCAGACGACGTTTTTATTTGTGTTTTTAAAGACAGGTTGGGTGGTGTTTTTCGTGAGCAAAGCCCACGCTACGGTTGGGTTGTGGATGGAACGTGTGGTTTGTTTGAATACATGAAGAAAGGTCGTCTGAAAACGGGAAGTCCATTTTCAGACGACGTTTTTATTTGTGTTTTTAAAGACAGGTTGGGCGGTAGTTTTTCGTAGGCAAAGCCCACGCTACGGGAGGGTTGCGGATGGAACGCGTGGTTTGTTTGAACGCATGAAGAAAGGTCGTCTGAAAATGGGAAACCCGTTTTCAGACGACCTTGGTTACCACCTGTTTAACAAAAACTTATTCTGCCAATTCGGTTTGCTGGTGCGACATGAGTTCTTGTCCGACATCGGTCAGGAGGTTGAGGTAACGCTCGTACTGCTTGAGGATGTCGGCGATGAGTTCGCGGCGGTTCATGTATTGCACGTCGTAGCCGCTGCGGCCGTCGAAGAAGTAGGTGTAAGGTTCGTAGGTGACGTTGTGGCGGATGTGCGGGAGGTGGCCGTCTTTGATAAGTTGTTCGGACACTTCGCGCTTGATGGTTTTAATGCCGTACATGAAGTCGCGCAGGGACTCTTTGTGGATGGTGAATTCGACGGCAGGTTCTTCGCGGTCGAAGTGGGTTTGGATGTTGACGCTCAGGCTGTATTTGTCGGACAGCTCCTCGCCCAGTTCGCGCATGGCGGGCAGGGCGGTGGTTTTGAGGAATTTGAGGATGTCTTGTTCCTGCGTTTGGTTCAGCATACGCTCAAGCCTGTCCTGCCAGTTGTCGCCGCTCCAATAGACGCTGGAGGCGGTAACGGCGGTGCTGAAGTATTTGTGGTCGGCGTTTAGCCCGCGCATGAGGCTGAAACACATAACCAACATGAGCATGGCGAAAGGCAGGGCGACGATGAGGGTCATGGTTTGCAGGGTGGGCAGTCCGCCGAAGCGCAAGAGGACGATGGCGGCGGCTGACATCAACAGCCCCCACATCACTGCCTGCCAGCGCGGGGCGATCAGGCTTTTGTCGCGGGAGGCGATGTTGTTGAGGACGTAAATGCCGGAGTCGGCGGAGGTAATGAAGAAGAGGGCGATAACCGTAAGGCTGACGAATCCGGTAATGGTCGGCAGCGGCAGGTATTCGAGGAAGCGGAAGAGGAGTTTTTCGGGCGTCCCGGTCAATGCTCCGAGCGCGCCTCCTGCGACGTGGTCGTTAATCCAAATGGCGGTGTCGCCGAAGATGGTGAACCAGATGACGCAGAACAATGAGGGAACTGCCAAAACGCCAAAAATAAATTCGCGTATGGTGCGTCCGCGCGAGATTCGGGCGATGAAGAGTCCGACGAAAGGCGCCCAAGAACACCACCACGCCCAGTATAAGATGGTCCAGCCGCCGAACCATTCGGTATGGTTTTGTTCGTAGCTGTACGTTTTGAAACTGAGTTGTACGAGGTTGCTCAGGTAAGTACCGAGGTTGTCGTTGAAAGCGGAAAGCAGGTGGAGGGTCGGGCCGGTGGCGAGGACGAAGAACATCAGCGCGAAGGCAAAGGTCAGGTTCAATTCGCTCAATATTTTCACGCCTTTGCCTATGCCGGAGGCGGCAGAAGCGATTGCCATGCCCATGACGATGAAAATCACGACGGTTTGCATGGAAAAGGTATTTTCTTCAACCCAGCCCAGTTGTTCCAAGCCTGCGCCCAACTGCGTCGCGCCGAAGCCGAGCGTGGTAATGATACCGAACAGGGTGGCGACCAGCGCAAGAATGTCGATGATGTCGCCCGCCTTGCCGTCGGTTTTTTCTTTCAACAAGGGATAGAAGCAGGAACGCAATGAAAGCGGGAGTTTGTAGCGGAAGGCGAAATAGGCAAGCGCCAAGGCGATGACGGCGTAAACCGACCAGGCATGTACGCCCCAGTGGAAAAGCGTATGGAGCAAAGCGTCTTGCTGTTTGATCCCGTCGCCACCTTCCGTGATGGGGGAAAGGTAGTGGGTGAGCGGTTCCGCCACGCCGAAAAACATCAACCCGACGCCCATGCCTGCGGCGAAGAGCATGGCAATCCAAGACCAAAAGCTAAATTCAGGCTCCTCTTCGTTGCTGCCCAGCTTGATGTTGCCGAAGCTGCTGACCGAAAGTGCGAGCAGGAAGAAGAAGAAGGCTGAAAACGCCAAGATGTAAAACCAACTGAAGTTTTTGAAAATGCCCGTTTTGGCGGCATTGAGGACGGTTTCCGCCTGTTGCGGAATCAAAAGCGCAATGCCGATGACCAGCAGTACGAAAGCGAGCGTTACCGAGACGACAAAAGGATTAAACGAAGACCGATTGCGTAAAAAATGAAATAAAGACAAACCTTGACCTCCTTTTAGGATGGTGAGGCAGGCGGACGCGGGCGCAAGGCCGTATATGGTTGATTAACAAAAACTGGGAATAAAACATGATCTGTCGGACGAAGCCCGAGACCTTCCCGATTTTTGGTAATCCACTATATAAACGCAGACAAAACATGAATGGCGTTTAGACCGTCCTGCCGGATGAAAAACAAGGGAAAAAGAGAGTAAAAACGCACAGATGAATGAGCCGTAATGAGGGTCGGGTGAGACAAAATGGATGATGATTATTTCTTTTTTTGAAGGAATAATAACAAAATCAGGGGATTGTTTCAAATTGGGAAAGATTTGTGTGTATAGTGGATTAACTTTAAACCAGTACGGCGTTGCCTCGCCTTAGCTCAAAGA
>CAUOMQ010000011.1:0-32127 GCA_963456805.1 uncultured Neisseria sp.
TCTCTTTGAGCTAAGGCGGGGCAACGCCGTACTGGTTTAAAGTTAATCCACTATATAATGGGTTTCAACAATACGTTAGCTATAGAAGGTCGTCTGAACTAAGAATAGCTTTTTTCAGACGACCTTTCTAATAACTCTTGAGATACGTTATCAATAAAGTGAAAGATTAACGAAGGTCGTCTGAACAACATACTGATTTCAGACGACCTATTCTCTTCCCATTATTCAAATAAAACGTCTATTCCGTCTTCGCCTAACTCCAATTTTGCATGTTCAGGCATATGCCCTGCGGTTTGCTGCCATTGCAAAAAGCTTTGCGCGATGGCAGGCATGACTTGGCGGTTGAGCAAATGGTCGATATTGCGTGCGCCGCTGTCGCCGGTAGTGCAAGAATCAGCCAGAAGCGCTGCAAAATCTTCGCTGTAACTGAGGCGTGTTTGATGGGCTTCGTACAGTCGGTCAGCAATTTTGTCCAGCTTCAGTCTGACGATTTGAGCCAATGCCTCTTTTTCCAACGGACGATAAGGAACAACCTGCATACGCGCCAACAGAGCGGCTTGGAAATGGTCTGTCAGTATCGGACGAATCGCTTCTGCCAACTCTTCCAGACTGAATTCAGGCGTTTCATCGGTTTCAATAGGGTCGTCTGAAACGCAGGCGTTTTCAGACGAGCCATCCGGCATTTGTGCAGAAAGTTCGACTTCAGCATCCACAATCTGCTCTTGCGCGTTTTGCTCTTTACCCTCTTCTGCAACAGCTTCTTCTGTTTCTTCAGGCTCTTGCGGTTGCAGCAATTGGGTCAATTCGTTCGCACCCAAATTTGACGTCATCAGGATAACGGTATTTTTGAAATCGATTTCCCGACCTTCGCCGTCACGCATCATGCCTTTGTCGAAAACTTGGTAGAAGAGGTTGAGAATGTCTTTATGGGCTTTCTCGACTTCGTCCAATAATACGACGCTGTAAGGTTTTTGACGTACTGCTTCGGTCAAAACTCCGCCTTCGCCATAACCGACATAACCCGGAGGCGAGCCTTTGAGTTGGGAAACGGTATGCGCTTCGCGGTATTCGGACAGGTTGATGGTAATCAGCGATTTTTCGCCGCCGAACAGCGCATCTGCCAAAGCCAGCGCCGTTTCTGTTTTACCTACGCCGGACGGACCGCTCAACAGGAATACGCCCAATGGGGAATCGTTGGTTTTCAAACCGGCTTTAGCGGCTCTCAAACTTTGCGCGATAGCATGAATGGCTTCACTTTGCCCAACCACGCGTTTCTCAAGCAGGCTTTCCAGTTGCAGCAGGTTTGCCAGTTCGTCTTTGAGAACGCTGCCTGCGGGGACGCCCGTCCAATCGGCAATAATATCGGCGATTACGGTCTCATCAACGCTGGTGAAAATCAACGGTTTACCGGCGACAATGGCATCAAGCTGTTGCTGTTTCTCGGTCAGACTGTGTTGCGCGGCTTGTCGCGCTTCAGAAGTCAATTCTGTATTCTTGGCAGCTTCCATCAAGGATTGGATTTCATCTGCCAATTGTTTTTCTTCCTGATATCGGCGGTTCATTTCCTCGCGCTCTTCATTCAACTGGGCAATCTCTTGCTCAACTTGTCGAATGTTATCTTGCTGCGATGCATTCAGACGACCTAATTGCTTGTCGGCATCCAATGCTTCCAGTTCGCGCTGCAGTGAAGAAATTTGGGCATCCATCAAACCGAAAATATGAGGCACGGTATCCAAACTCATGCGGACGCGTGCGGCTGCCGTATCCAACAAATCTACGGCTTTGTCCGGCAGTTGGCGACCGGTAATATATTTTCGGGAAAGTTGTACGGCTGCTATGACGGCGGAGTCCTGAATATGGACTTTATGGTAAGCGGCATAACGTTGCTTCAAACCGCGGAGCATGGTGAACGCAGCCTCATCATCGGGTTCGTCAACTTTGACCATTTGGAAACGGCGTTCCAACGCGGCGTCTTTTTCAAAGTATTGTTTGTATTCGCTCCAGGTTGTCGCTGCGATGGTACGCAATTCACCCCGCGCCAAAGCCGGTTTTAAGAGGTTGGCTGCATCCGCGCCGCCCGCGCTGTTTCCGGCACCGATTAACGTATGCGCTTCGTCGATGAATAATAAAACGGGTTCTTCAGAATTCTGAACAGCCTCGATAACATTGCGCAGGCGTTGTTCAAATTCACCCTTCACCCCCGCACCCGCTTGCAGAAGACCTAAGTCCAACACTAATACTTGGGTGTTTTCCAATATCTTAGGCACCTCGCCTGAAGCGATTTTCAATGCCAGACCTTCTACCAATGCAGTTTTACCGACACCCGGTTCGCCAACCAAAATAGGGTTGTTTTTGCGGCGACGCGATAAAATATCCATCATTTGACGGATTTCAGTTTCACGTCCAAATACAGGGTCAATACCGCCCTGAGCGGCTTTTTCAGTCAAATTGACGGTAAACCGTGCAAGCGCATCGTTTTGTCCTGCTGTAGCGGTTTGTTGGGGTTTAGATTCCGCTGAAACTGTATGCTGACCTTCTTCAGAAGCCGGCTGCGCAAATGTATTATTCTCGCCTTCGATAGAAACTTCGTCCAACCAAGTTTTCAGACGACCTATCTGTGTTTCAGTCAGGCTTAATAAGGGCCATGCTTCCTGCGTCATCAGACGGTAAGGAGATTTCAGCAATGCCTGATACAGGAAAGCCGAACGGATTTCAGATGCACCTTCGTCACTTGCCAACAACCATGCATCCGACAATAAACTAATCAATGATTTAGACAAAGAAGGATTACCACGAACATTGCGTGGAAGTTTGTCCATCGTACTCAACAAAGGATTCCAAATATTTTCTAAATCAATTTCGTAACGCCTCAATAAGGCATTAACGTCTCCATCCCCTAGTTCGAGCAATTTGATAAATAAATGGTCAACCGTAATTTCGGCATGACCTCGTGTTTGACATAAGCCGGCTGCAGCTTCCATCGCCTGCTGACAATGCGTGTTCAGACGACGTAATAATAATGCTTGATCATGTGCAGACATTTGATATCCCTGATGTAAAAATGTGTTATAAAAAAGTGCTACCTTTATCAGGCAGCACTTTATGTGGATTATTAAGCGCGGCTTTCGTTCCAGCTGTCGGAATGAATGATGTTTCCGTCTTTATAAGTCCAAGTGATTTTTTCGTAACGCAATTCAACGCGTTCCAAGTGATTGTAACGTTCGCGAGCAGGGTCTTTGATATTGTGCATTACAGGACCTACTGCTACAACTTTAACGTTGTCCAGTTTGGTATTGAAATACTCTTTCTCTTGACCAGAAGCGTCAATTTGGTACCACTTGATTTCTACTTCTTTCAAAGTTTGACCAGTTGTTACTGCTTTGTACAGGTATGGTGAAGAAGCATCGTATTCTTTGAACAATACGATAGGTTCGTGAACGCGAGTACCTGTCAGTTTGCCGGTATTGGCATCCGTAGGAATACGGACATTGTGCAGAAACTCAACGATTTCAACGCTGTCTTCGCGACCATTGACGTCAACAGAACCTTTAATAACGGAACCGCCATCGTCTTTCAACCACATATAAGCAGGAATTGCCATATTTTTACTCCTTAGTTTTATTGAAAACGCCTTAAGTTGTGAGGCTTAAAGCAACTTGTGCTGCATTAAATTTACTGTTTTACAGCCGGAATCAGTATGATCTCAACCCTACGGTTTTTGGCCTTACCTTCTTCCGTCTGATTATCTGCAATAGGCTTGGTATCACCCAATCCTTTAACCTCAAACCGACTCTCCGGAACATTAGAAGAGATAACCAACCAATCTTTGACCGATTGAGCACGCTTTTCTGATAATTGCTGATTAGAAACAGGATTTCCAACATTATCAGTATGTCCTTCAACTAAAATTCGTGTATCAGGATGTGACTCAATTGCTTTTAATGCACCAATCAATGCTTTATTGGCATTATTTTTTAGTTCAAACTGACCTGTTTCAAACAAAGCCAAGCTGTCTAAAGTAATAACTACAGGTTTCACAGGTTCCGGTTTTATCGGTTTTGGAGGTGGAGGATCTTTCGGCATTAAGGCTTTTAACTTTGGAATATATAAATCCGCACGATATAACCCTAATCCTAAATGTGCTGGTACACCCTCATCACGGTATTTCTCAAGCAATTGCAAATCCTGCTTTAGCAATACCAAATGTTGTTGCCGCTCATTTGAATTTGCCTCAGACCGAACATTTTCTATATGCCGACTGATTTGTTCTATTAAACGGCTATTGTTTTTCATAGAGAAAAACGAAGCAGATAAAAAACCTAATGCACAAACAGATAATACTTTAAAAAGTATATCAATAGCATGATTTTTATGATAAACGGTATATTTATCTGACAATTCGGTATGAATATATTGAAATTGATTACCTTGATAATTATTAAAAGAATGGATTAACCCTTGTGTATTCTTAGAAATATAAGTTGCCCATACTGATTTAGCTTGGCAGTCTCCATCGTCAACTACGCTTAAGCTGCGTACATCGACATATTCCCACCCCCCGTCTGTACGATTCAACAATTGCTCTTCGACGCAATTGAGTGCCTCGATCAGCCATATATATTGACAACCGTTTGATTGTTTATTTTGCTGTAAAAACTCAATAGACAGACTTTCTTTAAAATCAGTAAAAAACTGATTAATATTTAATACATTCCATCTGCCTTGAGTTTTTAAGGCAAAAAATAGCTCTCTTTTATCTGAAGACTCTTTGAAAAGAAAGGGAGCACGAATAACAAAACTTACAGGTATAGATATACCCATCTTTTTTTGCAAAAACAATATATTGCGCAACCACCCCCGCATAACCATAGATACATCGGCATTTATGGCGGGAGACAACACCAGCTCTATGCTGAGTGAGATTTGTTTACGGGCTATATTCTGAAGCAGATTCCAAACTACAGTGTATAAATGTTCTGGATTAAAAATATTTATATATACTGTGTCATCATACCTCTCGACTAAATTCGACATCTTCACTGCAGAATCAGGCATGCGCAAAACATAACGCCCAGTAAATCCCGTATTATTTAATTCTGTCGCAATTTGCTGCCAAACTTCTGAACCGATACTGATATTTTCCTTGTTCTTACGCTGCCTGATTAACCAAGCACAAAATATAGCAACAATTGACAAAGCTAGAATACCGCCTTTCAGCATCCAACTAGCTTGCCAATATATTGCCAATACATAAAACAGTATAAGCTCAACTACTATAAAAATAATGAAAGACGAGAGCTTTTGATAAGTCATTATGAAATTACTCTAAATTTATAATGCTTGAGTTTGTTCAGCCAAAGTATCCAGATAGTATCCAAATGCAAAATAAGCTACTACTGCAATAACAGAACAACAGATAAATACCCATATCGGACTAATCGTCAGCAAACTCTTAAGAGGCATGCTTTTACGATCGACATAGAATATTTGCCCATCTTGAGTTACCGCATTGCTAGACAACCCGGCAACCATTTTTTTCAAGCTATTTTGTGAATTTTGGAGAGCCATTTCATCTAAAATATAACGCCCCTTGAAGCCCAAATTGATTACACTCAAATATGCCTCAGCGATCAAAGAATTGGCACTGCCTGTTTTGCATAGCTTTTCAATTTTGTCGCACAATACATCGCCTGCATTGTATGATTGGAAGAAATGTACTTGCATGGGATTCATTTCCCACACTTCTCGATCACTTCCTTGCAGATTCTGCAGTGCAACCTCATCCAAAAGCGCACACTGCGCATAAGAAATCTCTTCAATCTCCTCTGCACTACGACCAGAGCTTGCTAAATTTTTTCTTAAATTCTCTACCAAAGTTTTGCCATACTCATACCATGTTGAGGCATGCTCGGGACTAAAACCTGCCGATAATGCGGATACGGTCAAAGCAGTATCTCTTAATTCACTTCGAATCAATGGATTATGGTTCATATTAAATACTCACTACTGCAAATAAGCTTAAATGTAAATTGGGTATAGATGTTGGAACGTAAATACTACATACCTGCGATTGCATCATTCTTGAAAATGCCACATGCCGTTTGTCTAATCTGAAGTAAACATTATCCATTCGGAACGGCAAACCAGGAGGGGTTTGATTCAACAACTGCAAAGGCACTCCCATTACTGCCGTATTGATAACGCGTTCCACGTCTTCAGGTGCACCAATTTTGCTAACCAATGGCAATTGCTTCTGCAATTCAGCAAAAACAACGGAATCAGAATGTGCCGAGATATAAAACTCCGCATTATCATCAATTCTGCTGTCAAATATCTGAGCTCGCCAATGTGTAGATTTTGTATGTTCTAACGACAATTCGATGACAGGCGATGGAATGACTTCATCTAACAGACTGCGGATTTTCAACTCCAAACGGTTGAAGGTTCCAAACAGATCAAAATGATCGTATGGTTCCATCTCATTCACAGATTCACTCACCCTGAATGTGTACAACATACCAAGTAAACGAACCAAGAGCTTATAAAGCTCCTCTGGATGTTGCTGCGGATAATCATTCAAATGTTTCAATTCAGGATAAATCGTATTTAATCCGTGCAAGAACCAGAACAAGGTTGAGTCAGACACAGAAAAATCGACCGTATTTTCACTACGCGCCCGGCGGCGGGCAGATAAGTTATCTATACGGGACAACACCAGCAAAGTGATTCTATTCAGACATGAAAGTAAAACTTCCGAACCTGTAATCGACAATAATGGAGGGATGTAGTCTTTAGACCAAATCAATGCCCCATTCTCGTTTTTTTCCACTACGCCGATGGGGCATGTAATGTAATCGTCATTATCCTCGAAATCAAAACGAATTTGTAAATTTAATTGCTCAACGGCAAGTTCTGCCTCCTCAGCGGAAAATAAATCCTCAACTTGCTCGAACTTTTTCACAAACCGTCTGGGGGTATTTCCAGCCCCGTTTTCATCCACCAAATTCGGTACATGCGCTTGATAAACCGGGAGAGCCAGCAACACTGTATTTCGCGCTCTCATAGGCAGGCTATTAATATCACGAACTTCAACAGAGCCACTGCCCGACTGCAAATCGATTAGAGTTCCGTCAGGCAGGCAGGCCTGAAGCTCATCCAATTTAATTTTTCCTAATTCAAGCGTCTGCTGGTCGAACTCGCAACGAAAACATCCCCACTTGAATTCACCCATCAATTTTATTACTGTTGCATAAATGTAACTATTAAAAACGTTTTGTTGTTGGAAGTGCTGAGGAGAGAGCAAGACACCCTCTTCCCATAATGGTTTATGAAATTTCACTGTTTATACCTTTTAAATACCTTTTGTCAGATAAATTTTGAATGCAATAGACAACAGTATACCTAACATTTATACTATTTAGATAGAAATATATCCAAATTTAGTATTTATATTTCATTTGAAACGAAAGATTTTCCCTTCAACACATAACAGAGAATAGGATTAGCCGTGAGCAAAAGTTTCCAAAACGAAGTTCCACCTTCACGTATCAATATCAAACTAGACCTCCATACCGGAGGCGCACAGAAAAAAGTCGAGCTTCCGCTCAAACTTTTAGTCACTGGTGATTACAGCAATGGTCAAGACAAACGCGATCTTGCCGAAAAAGAAAAAGTCAATATCAACAAAAACAACTTTGATTCCGTATTGTCCGACTTCAATCCTAAAGCCAACCTGACTGTGAAAAACACCCTCTCCCCTGCCGGCGGCGAGATGAACATCAATTTGAATTTCAAATCTATGCGGGATTTCCATCCGGAACAAATTGCACAAAATGTTCCCGAGCTGCGCGCTTTATTGGCTATGCGTAACCTGCTCCGTGACTTGAAATCCAACCTGTTGGACGATTCGGCATTCCGTCGCGAACTGGAAACCATCTTGCGCGACGAAAATCTGTCTGCCGAACTGCGCGACCGCCTCGAAAAAATTGCACCTGTTAACAAATAAAACACAAGGTCGTCTGAAAACACCCGTAAGGATTTAAAATATGCAAAAACGCCAAGAAGCCCAAACAACCGTTATAGAACAAGAAAACACAGCCAGTGTTTATGAAGCGCTGTGTCAAAAAATCAACTTAAACGCCGTTGACTCCGTCATCGATATCGAACAGTTCCAAAGCGCCGAAAAAATGTCCGAAGCCTCTGCGGATGAACGCATCGCAGCAGCGGTCAGCGTATTTTTAAAGATGATTCAAGATTCATCTCAAAAAGTAGAACGCCTCGACAAAAGTCTGCTGGACTACCACATCGCACGCATTGACGAACAGCTCAGCCGCCAATTAGATGAAATCCTCCATAACGAAGAATTCCAAAAAATCGAATCTGCATGGCGCGGTCTGAAATTCTTGGTTGACCGTACAGACTTCCGTCACAACGTTAAAATCGAAATCCTCGACGTCTCCAAAGAAGACTTGATTCAAGACTTTGAAGATGCCCCTGAAATCGTCCAAAGCGGACTGTATCGCCACACTTATAGCAACGAATACGACACCCCGGGCGGCGAACCTATCGGCGCAGTCATCTCCAACTACGAATTTGACCGCAGCCCGCAAGACATGGCTCTGTTACGCAATATTTCACGCGTCTCCGCCTCTGCACACATGCCGTTCATCGGCTCTGTCGGCCCATCTTTCTTCGGTAAAGAAAGCATGGAAGAAGTCGCCGGCATTCAGGACTTGGCGAACTATATGGACCGTGCCGAATACATCAAATGGAAAAGCTTCCGCGAGACCGATGATGCGCGCTATATCGGCCTGACCCTGCCCCGCTTCCTTGCCCGTCTGCCTTACGGTAGCGATACAGTTCCTGTACGCAGCTTCAATTACGAAGAACAAGTTAAGGGCACCGAACACGATCGTTACTTATGGGCAAACGCATCCTTTGCCTTCGCTGCCAACATGGTTCGCAGCTTCATCAATAACGGCTGGTGCGTTCAAATCCGCGGACCACAAGCCGGCGGTCTGATCGAAGACTTGCCTATCCATATGTATGATTTGGGTACCGGCAATCAAGTAAAAATCCCTACCGAAGTCCTGATTCCCGAAACCCGCGAATTTGAATTTGCCAATTTGGGTTTCGTACCGCTGTCTTTCTATAAAAACCGCGATTACGCCTGCTTCTTCTCGGCCAACTCAGCACAAAAACCTGCGCTCTACGAAACCAAAGAAGCAACGGCAAACAGCCGCATCAATGCCCGCTTGCCTTACGTTTTCCTGCTTTCCCGTCTGGCTCACTACCTCAAACTGATCCAACGCGAAAACATCGGTACAACCAAAGACCGCCGTATGCTCGAATTGGAATTGAACACTTGGATCAATACATTGGTTACTGAAATGACAGATCCAAGCGACGAGTTGCAGGCAACACATCCTCTGCGTGAAGCCAAAGTCTTGGTTGAAGATATCGAAGACAACCCCGGCTTCTTCAAAGTCCGTCTGTTTGCCCGTCCTCACTTCCAAATCGAAGGCTTGGATGTAAATCTGTCCTTGGTATCTCAAATGCCGAAAGAGAAAAAATAAACCCTTGAATAACAGTATCGCATGATTTGTCTTCTATATATTCATGCAATGAATCATTAAGACAGCAGACCCTTAGTTGTTTGCTGCCGAAGACAATCTAAAATGGTGCTGAACTCAAGCGGTCGTTCTGTATTTGCTACATGAACGACCGCTTTATTTTTTGGCAAATGAAATTCATTAGGACGACATCGCGTCTTCTCCTTATATAGTGGATTAAATTTAAATCAGGACAAGGTGACGAAGCCGCAGACAGTACAGATAGTACGGAACCGATTCACTTGGTGCTTCAGCACCTTAGAGAATCGTTCTCTTTGAGCTAAGGCAAGGCAACGCCGTACTGGTTTTAAAGTTAATCCACTATATTGTCTAAATGCACTTCAGCCATCTCATTGTTCCATTATTCTTTTATAAAAACCAAAAGGTCGTCTGAAACCATTTCAGACGACCTTTTTATGCGTTTATCTCTTTACTTTTATTCCCACTCGATCGTGGCAGGCGGTTTGCCGCTTACATCGTAAACCACGCGGTTGATGCCTTTGACTTCGTTGATGATGCGGTTGGACACGCGGCCGAGCAGCGAGTACGGCAGTTCTGCCCAGTGTGCGGTCATGAAGTCGCTGGTGATGACTGCGCGCAGTGCGACGACGTAGTCGTAAGTGCGTCCGTCGCCCATTACGCCGACGGATTTTACAGGCAGGAACACGGCGAAGGCTTGGCTGGTCAGGTCGTACCAAGATGTGCCGTTTTCGTCGGTAGTGTTGCGCAATTCTTGGATGAAAATATCGTCCGCTTGACGCAGCAAGTCGGCGTATTCTTTTTTCACTTCGCCCAAGATACGCACGCCCAAACCGGGGCCGGGGAACGGATGGCGGTACACCATTTCACGCGGCAAGCCCAAGGCAACGCCGAGTTCGCGCACTTCGTCTTTAAACAAGTCGCGCAACGGCTCAAGCAGCTTGAGTTTCATGTTTTCAGGCAGGCCGCCGACGTTATGGTGCGATTTGATGGCGTGGGCTTTTTTGGTTTTCGCGCCTGCGGATTCGATTACGTCGGGGTAAATCGTGCCTTGCGCCAGCCATTTGGCGTTGGTGAGTTTTTTCTCTTCGGCATCAAATACTTCGATAAATTCCGCGCCGATGATTTTGCGTTTTTTCTCAGGGTCGGTAACGCCTGCGAGTTTCGCCATGAATTGCTCTTCGGCATCGACGTGAATCACCTTCACACCCAAGTTGCGGGCGAACATATCCATCACCATTTTGCCTTCGTTCAGGCGCAAGAGGCCGTGATCGACAAACACACAAGTCAGTTGGTCGCCGATGGCGCGGTGAATCAGCGCGGCGGCTACGGAAGAGTCCACGCCGCCAGAAAGACCTAAAATCACTTCGTCGCTGCCGACCTGTTCGCGGATTTTGGCAACGGCTTCTTCGATGTAGTTCGGCATCGTCCAGCTCGGTTGCGCGCCGCAGATGTCTAAGACAAAGCGGTTCAACAGGGCGCGGCCTTGTTTGGTGTGGGTCACTTCGGGGTGGAATTGGATGCCGTAGAATTGTTTTTCGACGTTTTCCATCATGGCAATCGGGCATGACGGGGTATCGCCGATAACGGCAAAGCCGTTGGGCAATTTGGATACTTTGTCGCCGTGGCTCATCCATACATCCAGCGTATTGGGCGCGTCGTCGTAAATATCGCGGGTCAGTTCGCTGTCTATGGTTTTGACTTGCGCGTAACCGAATTCACGCTGGTTGCCGGGCTGAACTTCGCCGCCCAAGTGGTGCGCCATAAACTGCATTCCGTAGCAGATGCCCAAAACCGGAATGCCCAAATCGAAGATGCCGGTATCGGCTTGATAGTCGGATTCGTAAACGGAATTGGGGCCGCCGGAAAGGATGATACCTTTCGGATTGAAGGCTTTGATTTCGTCCAAAGGCATGTCGAAAGAATGCAGCTCGCAGTAAACATGAGCCTCGCGCACGCGGCGGGCGATAAGCTGGGTAACTTGCGAACCGAAGTCGAGGATGAGGATTTTGTCTTGGGTCATGGCGGAAACTTTGCAGAGTGATAGGGAACGGTCTGACTGTTTCAAAACGGGATTCCGATAACAAAACAGGTCATCTGAAAACGGCGGATTATACCATTTTCAGACGACCTTTGCAGGGAGAGGGGCTTAGTTATCCTGCTGTTTATGCTGCTTATAAGGCACCATATCGCTGCGCGAAAGCAGCAGCAGGCAGCCCAGCACCATCATTCCCAAAGCAACCAGCGGCGAATAGCCGAGCCAGTATTGATTGTGCAGATACACCGCCGCGCCGATATACACCAGCAGCGGGCCGGAAACGATAGACTGCTTGTTGACACCGTCCATCACCAAAACCGCAATCCCCGCCACCACCATACCGGCGGACACGATGGTCGAAGTTGCGGGCAGGATGTCCGTCGTTTTCAAAAACCAAACGGCACCGAAGATAATCAAAAACAGCGGCAGGAAAAGCGAAGAGCGAGACATGGCGTTACTCCGTAAAATTTCAGACGACCCTGATTATTGGGTCGCAGAGGTCGTCTGAAAAGCCTGAAGAAAGCAATCTTGGGTATGTTTTTGCAAACATAGGGCTTGATGTGTAAACGGTTGGCACACGTTTGCGGCGGCATCGGCGTCCGGCGGTCAATTCAAGCTGTTATCAGCCTCAGCGCACATTTTTCATCAAACGTTGTTTTTCGCGTTTCCAGTCGGCTTCTTTCAGGCTTTGGCGTTTGTCGTGTTGTTTTTTACCCTTCGCCAAGCCGATTTCCATTTTGATTTTGCCGCGTGTGAAGTGCAGGTTCAACGGGACGATGGTATAACCCGCGCGCTCGGTTTTACCGATGAGCTTGTTGATTTCGGATTGCTTGAGCAAAAGCTTGCGCGGACGGACGGGGTCGGGTTTGACGTGTGTCGAGGCGGTCGGCAGCGCAGTAATATGGCAGCCGACCAGATAAAAAGCGTCTTTTTTCCAGTAGATATAGCTTTCTTTCAGCTGCACCCGCCCGGCGCGGATGGCTTTGACTTCCCAACCTTCCAATACCAAACCGGCTTCAAGCTGGTCTTCAATAAAGAAGTCGTGAAAGGCTTTTTTATTATTGGCAATACTCATTATTTTGATTCTTCTATACTTTTCAGACGAGCTATTTTATCAGCGCGTCCTAGAAATGAAAATGTTTGAATGTGAATGGATGCGGTATACCGACCGCGCGCCTTACCCTTTATTTTTTTCCATCAATAAAAACAACATGACGGCGTTTAATATCAGGATATCGTCGCTCGAAGCCGCTTGGGTTTCTTTGTGCAAACTGAATTTGCCCTCCCACAACGCCCTCAATTTCTTCAAGCGGTACACCAAAGTCCCGTCGGGTCGGGTAATCAAATAAGTAGGATTGAAAAAAAGACCCGTCAGCGAACCCAAATAAGGAATCTGCCCTGCCATTTTGTCCCATACTGCCACCCACGGAATTTTTTCACGGATATGGAAAAGCAGCTGATCTTCCGCATCCGTCACCTGATAGCTGGTGCGCCAAAGCGACCCGACGCCATCATGCACCACTTTCCCCAAAACCTTGCCAGAAGCATCTTGGATGATATAGGTCGCACCAAAATCAATAATCTGTTCCGAATGAATGGTGAATACGGGCGTATCCTGATTGCGGTTAGGGAAAACATTAATCCACTCTTTGAGTTTAAACATTTTCTGCCGCGTATAAGCGATTTCGTTCCCTGCTTCGTCTTTGACAAAGAAATCATTGGCAATGGATAAAAGTTTGAAATTGAAATAAAGCGGAAAGCGCAGACTTTTATTTTCATGAGAAGCGCTCATGCTTTCATACATTTTTATATAATCAATCATCAGATTTTTCCTTGCCGTTTTATAGTGGATTAACTTTAAACCAGTACGGCGTTACCTCGCCTTGTCCTGATTTAAAGTTAATCCACTATACATAGAAGATGAATTGAAAGGTCGTCTGAAAGCCGTTATGCGGTTTTCAGACGACCTTTTTACACCGCTTATTGCGATTTCAAGCGGTTTAACAACGTTTTGACCGTACCGCCGTAATAAGCGCTTGAAGTGCAGTACACCGTTTCCAAGCCGCATTGACCTTGCGAGCCGTATTTCTTGATGCACTGATTCAGCGCGACCTGATGCACGCTCTTAAAGCGCGGCGAAGTAATCACAACCGCATTGTTCGTCGTCAGCCTGCCTTCCGATTTCGGGTATGCGACGGCGATGCAGGTGTTATGAAGCGGAACAACGGATTTACAGCCTGTCGCCTCGCCGTTTTGTACGCCCGAAAGCGTGTCCTGCCCGCGGCAAAACGCCTCCAGTTCCGCATTTGCCTCGATTTGCGACATATTTTCTTTAGTCGTTTTAATCAGCAGCGCATCATTGCCGTCTTGCGGGTTCTGCCACATGGCGAGATAACCATAAGTATCCGCTGCATTTGCGCCTGCTGACAAAATGGTGGCGATAAGTGCCGTTACAATTTTTTTCATTATTGATTCCAAATGCTTATGTCGTTATGTTTGACTGTCATTATTATAAAGCAAAGCCCGTTGCGAATATATGCCCGCATCACTTTTCGTTTTAAAGACCTGATCAAGAGGTCGTCTGAAACGGCTTATTCCTGCGGCTGTTTTCTGTGTTTCACGCATTCTGCGGCATATTGCTCGCCCCAGCGGTGCATTGCTTCGATAACGGGCATCAATGTCCGTCCGAACGCGGTCAGCGAATACTCCACCTTCGGCGGCACCTGCGGATACACTTCGCGATGGACAATACCGTCGTGCTCCAACTCGCGCAATTGCAACGTCAGCATCCGCTGGGTAACGCCCGCCAGCAGACGCTGCAACTCGTTGAATCGTCGGGTTTCCCCGTGTAAATAATATAAAATCAATACCTTCCACTTGCCGCCGATAATATCCAAAGTATTGACGACCGGACAGCAGGCGCCGTGTGTCGGTTCTGTTTCCGCCATTATTGACCTCCGAATAACAGTATAAAAATTGTGTGTACTTGTTAATAAGTTTGTACCCCATATAATACATGCAACAAAGTATGGCAACCACGACATTATTGATTTCATTATATAGTGGATTAAATTTAAATCAGGACAAGGCGACGAAGCCGCAGACAGTACAGATAGTACGGCAAGGCGAGGCAACGCCGTGCTGATTTAAAGTTAATCCACTACACAAAGGTCGTCTGAAAAGGTTTCAGATGACCCCACAAGAAGGAACCTCATCATGCGCAACGTCAAACAAATCTACCGTGCAACCAGCCAACACTGGGTCGGCGACGGATTCCTCGTCCACCCCCTGTTCTCCCATATGGCTGACGACCGCGGCACCAACCCTTTCCTGATGCTCGACTACGCCGCACCCTATGAATTCTCCCCCAACGAAGCCCGCAGCCCGCGCGGTGTCGGCCAACACCCGCACAAAGGCTTTGAAACCGTTACCATCGCCTACCACGGCGAAGTGGCACACCGCGACTCCAGCGGCGGGGGCGGCATCATTTACGAAGGCGACGTGCAATGGATGACCGCAGGTTCGGGCATCATCCATGAAGAATTCCACTCCGAAAACTTCAGCAAAAAAGGCGGACTGTTTGAAATGGTCCAACTTTGGGTCAACCTGCCCGCCAAAGACAAAAACACGCCGCCGCGCTATCAGCATCTCGCCAAAGCCGGTATCCCCGTGGTTGAGTTCCCTGACGAGGCAGGCCGCCTGCGGCTGATTGCCGGAGAATACAAAGGCGTAAAAGGCGCAGCCGACACCTTCACTGAAATGAACGTCTGGGACATCGTTTTGAATGCCGGTAAAAAAGCCGTATTGGAAATACCTGAAACCCACAACCTGTCCATGGTCGTCCTGCGGGGCAACGTTACCCTAAACGGCAAAGAGCAAGCAGGCGCAGGACAATTGGTCGGCTTTGAGAAAAGCGGTGGCAACGTACACATAGAAGCCGGCAGTGAAGAAGTCAAAATCCTTTTGCTCTCCGGCGTCCCGATTGACGAACCTGTCGTCGGCTATGGCCCGTTTGTGATGAACACCGCCGAAGAAATCCGCCAAGCCATCAGCGATTTCAAAAGCGGCAAATTCGGCAGCATTGATTGAGCATCTGCACCGAAACAAAATAGGCTGTATCCACAGGCAGGTTTCTTGTGCTGAAACGGAGATCACGCGTTTCGCCAAAATCCAATGGACAGTGGTTTCGGCTATACTGTCGGCTGTCGCGGCGTTGGCCCATTTTGCTCTGCGCAATCTTCGAGCCGTCGCCCGATACCGATAACCGATTCATTTCACTCTATTTATTTTCCGTCAACCCCAAAAAGGAAACCCTTATGGCTCAAATTACCTTCCACGACAACCCTGTCCATACTTCCGGCGACCTGCCCGCTGTCGGTCAAACCGCGCCTGCATTCAGCCTGACCGCCGCCGACCTGTCCAACAAAACTTTGGCGGATTTTGCGGGCAAACGCAAAGTGTTGAACATTTTCCCAAGCGTCGACACCGGCGTGTGCGCCCAATCCGTGCGTACGTTTAACCAACGCGCATCTTCTTTGGACAACGCGGTCGTGTTGTGCATCTCCGCCGATTTGCCGTTTGCCCAAGCGCGTTTCTGCGGCGCGGAAGGTTTGGACAATGTTGTGAATCTGTCTACGTTCCGCAGCAGCTTCGCCGCCGATTACGGCGTCGCCCTGACCGACAGTCCGTTGCGCGGACTGACTGCGCGCGCCGTTGTGGTTTTGGATGAAAACGACAAAGTCCTGCACAGCGAACTGGTTGCCGAAATCGCCAACGAGCCTGATTACGACGCGGCTTTGGCTGTTTTGTAAACAAGGGTTTTAAAGCTGAAAAAGGTCGTCTGAAAAGTTTCAGACGACCTTTTGCCTTTGTTCCTATAGCTAAATTACTTTATTTTCGATACGCAATTTATCGGTTGTCGTCATTCCCGCCCCCGCCTACGCGAGGACAGGCTACGGCGGGAATCCATTTTTGAAATTCAGAAATTGTTTTTCAAATCAAGGTTTCTCAAGTTTTACGATGGATTCCCGCCTGCGCGGGAATGACGGAATTTGATGACACGCTGTATTTAAAGTCAAATATGTTTGCCATAAACTATTTCGCAGGCGGCTTCAATTCAAACACTTCAGGATGCGCCTTGAAATACTCTACGGCGATAAATCCGCCGCCGATGATGATCACCAGGAACACCGCCATGACAATCATGGCAAGGATGAATTTATCCGAAGGATGGGCGTCGGGCTTGCGTTTATCCGCCATTATTGCATCTCCGAGAGCCAGTCGCGGGCGGTGAGAAACTCGTTCAGCCGCGCTTCGGGCGAACCTTCTTCCGGCGCGTATCGATACTCAAAGCGCACCAAAGGCGGCATGGACATCAAAATGCTTTCCGTGCGCCCGCCGCTTTGCAGGCCGAATAGCGTGCCCCTGTCCCAAACCAAATTAAATTCCACATAACGACCGCGCCGGTAAAGCTGAAAATCACGTTCGCGTTCGCCGTACGGCGTGTTTTTGCGTTTCGCCACAATCGGCAGATACGCTTCGAAGTAGCCTTCGCCGACCGCCTTGATGAACTTCAGGCAGGTGTCGAAATCCCAGTGGTTCAAATCATCGAAAAACAAACCGCCCACGCCGCGCGTTTCGCCGCGGTGTTTCAGATAAAAATATTCGTCGCACCATTTTTTGAACTCGGGATAAACCGTTTCCCCAAACGGCGCGCATACGTCCCGCGCGACCGTGTGCCAGTGCAAAATATCTTCTTCAAACGGATAAAACGGCGTCAAATCAAAGCCGCCGCCAAACCACCACACAGGCTCACCGCCCTCCGGATACGCGATAAAAAAGCGCACGTTCGCATGACTGGTCGGCACATATGGATTTTTCGGATGAATCACCAGCGACACGCCCATCGCCTCAAACGCCGCGCCCGCCAATTCAGGACGGTGCGCCGTTGCCGAAGCGGGCATTTTGTTGCCCTTCACATGCGAAAAATTCACGCCTGTCTGCTCGAATACCGCGCCGTTTTTCAAGACGCGGGTTTCGCCCACGCCCAATTTGCCCGTCCATTCTTCACGCGCGAACACCGCCCCGCCGTCTTCTTGCTCAAGCGCGGCGCAGATTTGGTTTTGCAGGTTTTTCAATACGGTTAAAACGGCTTCGGTGTGCATGGCGGGTTCCTTATGGATGGGGTCGTCTGAAAACCGTATTTTAATACGGCGCGCCGGATATTTATCAGAATTGCTGAAAAACGGGATGAAACAAAGTTCGCAATCTCTCAAAAGGTCGTCTGAAATCTTGGATTTAAGCTTTCAGACGACCTTTTTTGCGCTTAATACTGTTTGCGCCTCGTCTGAAAAAATGCCTGCAAAACGGCTTTGCATCCGTCTTCCAAGATGCCGCCTTTGATTGCCGTGTGTTTGTTCAGCAGCGGGTTGGCAAACAGATTGACAACGCTGCCTGCTGCGCCGGTTTTGGGTTCTGCCGCGCCGTAGATGACGCGGCGGACGCGGGCCTGGATGATGGCGGAGGCGCACATGGCGCAGGGTTCGAGCGTGATGTAGAGGTCGCAGCCGTCGAGGCGGTAGTTTTGGAGGGCGGCACCTGCGGCGGCAAGGGCGTGGATTTCGGCGTGGCGGCTGATGTCGTGGTCGCTGACGCAGGTGTTGTGGGCGGCGGCGATGATTCGGTTGTTGAAAACGACGACCGCGCCGACGGGGATTTCGCCGATATGGGCGGATTGTTCCGCCTGCGCCAAGGCAGCGCGCATGAAGGTTTCCATTTCAGACGACGTGGGGAAAACGGCGACGGGCGGATGGTTTTTAAGGGCTTGTTCCAAAGCGGTTTTCTGCGTTTGCGGCAGCTCTTGCGGTTTCATGCCGAGCAGCAGGGCTTCGAGCTGCCAAAGCGTGCTGCGGGTAACGGTCAGTCCGGCGGCTTTGAGTAGTAGGAAGGCTTGGACGGAACCGGTGTCGCGCAGCTCCTCTACGCTGCGGATGCCGAGGGATTGCAGGGCGGCTAAGGTTTGCGGGGCGACGGGCGGTGTGGTCAACAGGGTCGGCATGGCGTTTTAGATTTGGAAATGGCGGCGGACGAGTGCCAAGGTCGTCTGAACGTGGTTGCCGTCGGTGTAGGGGTCGATGCTGTGCGCCAATGGGATTTTGCGCAGCCAAGTGAGTTGGCGCTTGGCAAGCTGGCGGGTGGCGGCGATGCCTTTTTCGACAAAGGTGTCGTAATCGGTCAAACCTTCGAGGTAATCCCATGCCTGCCGGTAGCCGACGCAGCGCATAGAGGGCATATCGGCGGTCAGCTCGGGATATTTTTGGCGCAGGGCGCGCATTTCGTCGATGAAGCCTTGTTCCAGCATTTGCGTGAAACGGCGGGCGATGTTTTCATGCAGCAAGGCACGGTTTTCGGGAATCAGGGCGGTGGTGCAGAGGTCGAGCGGCGGGGTGTATTCGACTTTTTCGGCAAAATGCGCGCTCAAGGGCTTGCCGGTCAGTCGGTACACTTCCAAAGCGCGTTCGATACGTTGGCTGTCGTTCGGTTTCAGACGACCTGCGGTTTCAGGGTCTATGGTTTGCAGGTTTTGATACAGATGCGCCAAGCCGTATCGGTTTTTTTCTTCCTGCAACCGGGCGCGCACGGCGGCATCGGCTTCGGGCAGGTCGTTCAAGCCTTCGGTCAGCGCGTGGAAATACATCATCGTGCCGCCGACAATCAAAGGCAGCCTGCCGCGCGCGCGGATTTCCTCCGCCAGCCGCACGCAGTCGCCGACAAACTCCGCCGCGCTGTAAGACTCCGTCGGCGGGATGATGTCGATAAGGTGGTGCGGCACGGCCTCAAGCTCGGCAGCGGTCGGCTTTGCCGTGCCGATATCCATATCACGGTACACCAGCGCGGAATCGAGGCTGATGATTTCGACCGGCAGGGCTTCGGCGATTTTCAAGGCAAGGGCGGTTTTCCCGCCGGCAGTCGGGCCGAGGATGGCAAAGGCTTTTGGGGTGTTCATATCAAAAGGAGCGTGGGGAAACGGACGGATTATAGCAAAAGGTCGTCTGAAATCATTGCTTCATTCATGATAAATATCTGTATCGACACCCGATTTCCCTCAATTTTTCTCAAACTGCGACAGACTCGAAATATCGGCCTGCCCTAGTTTCTTTAATCTAAAGCAGGTAAAATGGCAGCCGTTGCCTGATGCGGGCGAACACCCGCACCATCCGACGAACACTACCAAAATACAATCATATATAAATAATTTAGGAGCACTAAAATGGAACATAAGCTGCCACAACTGCCTTATGAACTGGACGCATTGTCCCCACATCTGAGCAAAGAGACTTTGGAGTTCCACTACGGCAAACACCATCAAACCTACATCACCAATCTGAACAATCAAATCAAAGGTACCGAATTTGAAAACCTGCCTTTGGAAGAGATTGTGAAAAAATCTTCAGGCGGCGTGTTCAACAACGCAGCCCAAACTTGGAACCACACCTTCTACTGGCTGGGTTTTACGCCCAAAGGTCAAGGCAAACCTTCCGGCGAGCTGGCCGCCGCCATCGACGCCAAATGGGGCAGCTTCGAGAAATTCCAAGAAGCATTCTCCGCTTGCGCGGCAGGCACTTTCGGCTCCGGTTGGGCATGGCTGGTGAAAACCCCTGCCGGCGAATTGGATTTGGTTTCCACTTCCAACGCGGCAACTCCGCTGACCACTGAAAACACTCCGCTGCTGACCTGCGACGTATGGGAACACGCCTACTACATCGACTACCGCAACAGCCGTCCCAACTACCTGAAAGGTTTCTGGGAAATCGTCAACTGGGACGAAGTCGCCAAACGCTTTGCTGCTTAAGTTGAACGTTTAAAATAAAAGGTCGTCTGAAATCGATTTTCAGACGACCTTTTTGTTAGGCAACGCGGTATCAAAGTTTCTTCATATAGCGGATTAACTTTAAACCAGTACGGCGTTGCCTCGCCTTGTCCTGATTTAAATTTAATCCACTATACCCGCTATTGATTTGGCTTTAGCATCAGCCTCTTTTCGCTGGACGGCTTGGTTTCGAGCCGAAAGAATCGTTGGCTTTACGTTTGCCTTTGAAGCCTTCGCCGCCTTTCTTAAATCCTTCTTTTTTGAAACCTTCGCCGCGCGATTTGCCGCCGAAGCCTTCTTTGCCAGGTTTCTTATCGCCGCGCCAGCCGCCGGATTTTCTATCGCCCCAGCCGGCTTTGCCTTTCGGCTTGCCGCCTGCGGATTTGCGCTTGCGGGTCGGCTCCATGCCTTCGACAGTCAGCTCGGGCAATTTACGGCCGATGTATTTTTCGATTTTGTGTACTTTGACGTATTCGTTCACTTCGGCGAAGGTAATCGCAATACCCGTGCGCCCTGCCCGTCCGGTGCGGCCAATGCGGTGAACGTAGTCTTCCGCCTGTTTCGGCAGGTCGTAGTTGATGACGTGGGTAATGGTCGGCACATCGATACCGCGTGCGGCAACGTCGGTGGCAACCAAAATTTTGCAGCGGCCTTTGCGCAAATCCATCAGCGTGCGGTTACGCCAGCCTTGCGGCATGTCGCCGTGCAGGCAGTTGGCGGCGAAACCTTTTTCGTACAAATCGTCGGCGATGACTTCGGTCATGGCTTTGGTGGACGTGAAAATCACGCATTGGTCGATGTTGGCGTCGCGCAGGATGTGGTCGAGCAGGCGGTTTTTGTGGCGCATATCGTCGCAATGCAGCAGCTGCTCTTCGATTTTGCCTTGGTCGTCCACGCGCTCGACTTCGATGATTTCAGGGTTTTTCGTCAGTTTGCGCGCCAGCTTACCGACCGCGCCGTCCCAAGTGGCGGAGAACAATAAAGTCTGACGGTCGGTCGGGGTAGCTTCGACGATGGTTTCGATGTCGTCGATAAAGCCCATGTCCAGCATACGGTCAGCTTCGTCCAAAATCAGCACTTCCAAGCGGGCGAAGTCGACTTTGCCGCTTTGCATCAAGTCCATCAGACGGCCCGGCGTGGCGACAATCAGGTCGACCGGTTTGCTCAGGGCGCGGGTTTGGTAGCCGAAAGATGCGCCGCCGACGATGCTGACGGTGCGGAACCAACGCATATTTTTGGCGTACGCCAGCGCGTTTTTCTCGACTTGCGCCGCCAATTCGCGGGTCGGCGTCAATACCAACGCGCGCGGGCCTTTGCCCGGTTTTTCGCTGCGTTTGGTCAGCCGCTGCAACGTCGGCAGCAGGAAGGCGGCGGTTTTGCCGGAGCCGGTTTGCGCCGAAGCCATGATGTCGCGGCCTTCCAAAGCAAACGGAATGGCTTGCGCCTGAATCGGCGTTGGGCTTTCGTAACCCTCGCTGCGCACGGCGGACAAGATGTTTTTATCAAGGTTCAAATCGGCAAATTTAATAGACATGGCTATCCTAAAGAGACAACAACGCGCACGCCTGAACGGTTTTCAGACGACCTGAAGCAAAGGAAAGTAACGATACGGGAAATGTGAAGTTACAGGGTTGTCGCAAGCATCTTGCTTGTAGTTAACATCGACGACAACCTGCACAGAAAGGCTTGGCAAATCAGCAAGCAATAAAAGAAACGCGCCCGAAACGGCGGTTTAGGTTGGAAGACGATGGCTTCGTGTAAAAAGGCGAACGGCGGATAATATCGATTTTATGGACAACGGTCAAGCAAAAAGGCATCAAGTGCGTTAAAATTCAAACCCTTCCCAATCCTCATTCAGGCCGTCTGAAACCATGACCGACATCACACCCTTCGCCAACCGCATGGGCAAAAACATCAAACACCTCATGAAATGGGCGAAACGCAACGGCATCGAAGCCTGGCGCATTTACGACCGCGACATCCCCCAATTCCCCTTCGCCGTCGATGTTTACGGCGACCAAATCCATCTTCAGGAATACGATACCGGCTGGTTGATGCAGCCCGAAGAATACGAAGCGTGGCTTGCCGAAGTATTGGAAGCCGTCGCCTTCGTTACCGGTTTTGCGCCCGAACAAATCCACCTCAAGCGCCGCGAACGCCAAAAAGGCTTGCAGCAATACGAGAAAACCGGCAAAACCGGCGACGATTTCGTCATCACCGAAAACGGCCGCCAGTTTTGGGTCAACCTCGACAAATACCTCGACACCGGCCTCTTTCTCGACCACCGCAACACGCGCAAAAAAGTCGGCGAAACCGCAGCGGGCAAACGCTTCCTCAACCTGTTTTCCTACACCGGCAGCTTCACCGTCTATGCCGCCACCGGCGGCGCGGCGTCCAGCGAAACCGTCGATTTGTCCAACACTTATCTCGATTGGGCGAAACGCAATTTCGAACTCAACGGCATCAGCCCCGAACAACACAAAATCGTCCGCGCCGACGTATTCCAATACCTGCAAAACGCCGCTGCCGAAGGCAAACAGTTCGACCTCATCGTCATGGATCCGCCCAGCTTCTCCAACAGCAAAAAGATGCTCGACATCCTCGACATCCAGCGCGACCACAAAAAGCTGATTGACGGCGCGATGAACCTGCTCGCTTTAGACGGCCTTTTGTACTTCTCCAACAACTTGCGCAGCTTCGTCTTGGACGACTCGGTATCGGAACAATACGCCGTCAAAGACATTTCCAAACAATCCGTTCCCGACGATTTCCGCAACAAGAAAATCCATCAGTGTTGGGAAATCAGACACAAAGCCTGACTGTCCTCGTCGTTTGGTTGAAATACCCAACGGTTTATCTGCCCAAAGGTCGTCTGAAAACTCCGTTTGGTGTTTTCAGACGACCTTTTCTCAATATAGGCAGGCATCACGCCGCCCCTTCACGGTATAATCCGCCCCATATCACTTCACAACAAGGAACACACAAGATGGATTGGAAAGGACGCGAACAGAGTCAAAACGTAGAAGACCGACGCGGCAGCAGCGGTGGCGGCGGCGGGAGGACGCCCGGCATCCTCGGCATCATCGTCGTTTTGATCGGCGCTTATTACGGCGTCGATTTGAGCGGCTTGGTCGGCACGCCTTCCATGGGTACGGGTTCAACCCAAACCTCCCAACTCAAACCTCAGGAAGAAGCCGAACTGAACGAACTTGCCCGCGTCGTCCTCGCCGATACGGAAAAAGCTTGGGGCAGCTATTTCAAACAAATCGGACGGACCTACACCCCGACCACGCTGGTGTTATACAACGGCGGCACATCCACCGCCTGCGGCATGGGGCAATCGGCAATGGGGCCGTTTTATTGTCCGGGCGACCAAAAAGTCTATCTCGACTTAGACTTTTATAGGGATATGCAGACCAAACTCAACTCTGCCAGCGATGCCGCGTTTGCCTACGTCATCGCACACGAAGTCGGACACCACGTCCAAAACCTGCTCGGCATTCTGCCCAAAGTCCACAGAATGCAGCAGCAGGTCGGCAAAAAAGAAGCCAATGCCCTTTCCGTCAAACTCGAATTGCAGGCAGACTGCTACGCGGGCATTTGGGGGCATTACGCCGTCAACAATAATATCTTCAAACCCGAAGACATCCCCAAAGCCATGCTGGCTGCCGAATCCGTCGGCGACGACCGCCTGCAGAAAGACGGGCAGGGCTATGTCGTTCCCGACAGCTTTACACACGGCTCGTCCGAACAGCGCATGGCATGGCTCAAACGCGGTTTGGACAGCGGCGACATCAATCAATGCAACACTTTCGGCAATTGATTGAAACCTCAGTGAATGGTTATTTGATATAACCCCCAAAGGTCGTCTGAAAGCCTTCAGACGACCTTTGCCTATGTTAGAATAAGCCCGTTTTCCATTCACAATCACAAAGGAAACCATCATGGCAAACATTGCCCGCGACATCTTCAAAGCCTACGACATCCGAGGCATTGTCGGCAAAACCCTGACCAACGAAGCCGCCTACCTTATCGGTAAAGCCATCTCCACCCGAGCCGCCGAAAAAGGCATTACCCGTATCGCACTCGGACGCGACGGACGCTTGAGCGGTCCTGAACTGATGGAACACATCCAGCGCGGCTTTACCGACAGCGGCATCAACGTCCTCAATGTCGGCATGGTCGCCACCCCCATGCTTTATTTCGCCGCCATCAACGAATGCGGCGGCAGCGGCGTGATGATTACCGGCAGCCACAACCCGCCCGATTACAACGGCTTCAAAATGATGCTCGGCGGCGATACCCTCGCAGGCGAAGCCATCCAAGAACTGCTCGCCCTGATCGAAGCCGACAAACTGACCGTTTCCGACAAAAAAGGCAGTGTAACCGAAAAAGACATCTCCGGCGAATACCACAACCACATCGTCGGCCACGTCAAACTCAAACGCCCCATGAAAATCGCTATCGACGCGGGCAACGGCGTAGGCGGCGCATTCGCAGGCAAGCTCTACAAAGGTTTGGGCAACGAAGTGACCGAACTTTTCTGCGAAGTGGACGGCAATTTCCCCAACCACCATCCCGACCCTTCCAAACCGAAAAACCTGCAAGATTTGATTGCCGCACTGAAAAACAGCGATGCCGAAATCGGCTTGGCTTTTGACGGCGATGCCGACCGCTTGGGCGTCGTGACCAAAGACGGCAACATCATCTATCCCGACCGCCAGCTCATGCTGTTCGCCCAAGACGTTTTGAGCCGCAATCCCGGCGCGAAAGTCATCTTCGACGTCAAATCCACCCGCCTGCTGGCTCCGTGGATTAAAGAACACGGCGGCGAAGCCGTCATGGAGAAAACCGGCCACAGCTTCATCAAGTCCACCATGAAAAAAACCGGCGCGCTGGTTGCCGGCGAAATGAGCGGACACATCTTCTTCAAAGAACGCTGGTTCGGCTTCGACGACGGCATGTACGCCGGCGCTCGCCTCTTGGAAATCCTGTCTGCCTTCGACAATCCGTCCGAAGTGTTGAACAGCCTACCGCAGAGCATTTCCACGCCCGAACTCAACATCGACCTGCCCGAAGGCAGCAACGGCCATCAGGTTATCGACGAACTCGCCGCCAAAGCCAAATTCGAAGGCGCGACCGAAATCATCACCATCGACGGCCTGCGCGTGGAATTCCCCGACGGCTTCGGCCTGATGCGCGCTTCCAATACCACGCCGATTTTGGTGTTGCGCTTCGAGGCAGATTCCGACGAAGCCATTGAGCGGATTCAAAATCAGTTTAAAGCCGTCATCGAAAGCAATCCCGCGCTGAAATGGCCGCTGTAAATCATTGAGGCTTTAAAAGCTCAAAAGGTCGTCTGAAAACCGATATTGCAGGTTTTCAGACGACCTTTTATAGTGGATTAACTTTAAATCAGGACAAGGCGAGGCAACGCCGTACCGGTTTAAAGTTAATCCACTATATTTCGATGTTTCCGCTCTTTAAACTCAGTCAGGGCAACGCCCTACTCTTCCAAGCCAATACGCCTAAACTTCCCTATCCAAGACCTTTGACTTCCATCAAACAAAATTATAGTGGATTAAATTTAAATCAGGACAAGGAGACGAAGCCGCAGACATTACAAATAGTACGGCAAGGCGAGGCAACGCCGTACTGGTTTAAATTTAATCCACTATATCTTCTTCAAAAGATGCCCACTTTGCTTTACCCAAGAAAATAAATGCGTTCACCTCCTCATCCAATACCCAAATATTGCCTATTGGATAAATACACAGCCGACACATCAGCAAATTATTGTTCAAAACATAAAGAATAGAGCCATTTATCTAAAAATTAACCACTCAATTAACATTAAATACCAAGCATTCAAACCCACTCCAACCCATACAAAAAATCCATGCCGTTTTCAGACGACCCCAACCCGATTAAAAGCCTATTTTCCCAACCATTTCAGGCTACTATGCACAAACAGCTTCTTACAGTATGATGGACTTCTCAATTTTGCCTTAAGCCTGCATGCGTTTCAGCGGCGCAGGCAGCAGGAATCAGGCTTCCAAACAAATCCAACCTCAACTCGGAGTAAACATCATGTTGACCCAGACCCAACAGGTCGATTTGACCCTGCATCATCTCAAAGAGCGCGCCTTGGCAGAATATAGCCCCAAACAGCGTGCGACCGTCGAAGCTTCCGAAGACTGGAAACAGTTTGACCGGCGTTTGAACGAGCATTTCCCCAAGCTGATGCACGAGCTGGACAACGTTTACAACGACAACGAAGCCGTCCTGCCCATGCTGGAACAACTGATTGCCCAAGCATGGCAAAGCTATTCCCAACGCGACAAGTCTCTGAAAGCCATCGATGCCGCGCGTGAGAATGATCCCGATTGGATTTTGTCCAATAAACAGGTCGGCGGCGTGTGTTATGTCGATTTGTTCGCGGGCGATTTGAAAGGCTTGAAAGCCAAAATCCCTTATTTTCAAGAGCTGGGGCTGACCTATCTGCACATGATGCCGCTGTTTAAATGCCCTGAAGGCAAAAGCGACGGCGGCTATGCGGTCAGCAGCTACCGCGACGTCAATCCGGCTTTGGGTACGATAGACGACTTGCGCGATGTCATTGCCGCGCTGCACGAAGCAGGCATTTCCGCCGTCGTCGATTTCATCTTCAACCACACTTCCAACGAACACGAATGGGCGAAACGCTGTGCCGCCGGCGACCCGCTTTTCGACAATTTCTACTATATCTTCCCCGACCGCTGGATGCCCGACCAATACGACCGCACCCTGCGCGAAATCTTCCCCGACCAGCATCCGGGCGGCTTCTCCCAATTGGAAGACGGACGCTGGGTATGGACGACGTTCAATTCCTTCCAATGGGATTTGAATTACAGCAATCCATGGGTATTCCGCGCCATGGCCGGAGAAATGATGTTCCTCGCCAATCTGGGCGTCGACATCCTGCGTATGGACGCCGTCGCCTTCATTTGGAAACAAATGGGCACGGATTGCGAAAACCTGCCGCAAGCCCACGCATTAATCCGCGCGTTCAACGCCGTCATGCGCATCGCCGCACCTGCCGTGTTCTTCAAATCCGAAGCCATCGTCCACCCCGACCAAGTCGTCCAATACATCGGGCAAGACGAATGCCAAATCGGCTACAACCCGCTGCAAATGGCATTGTTGTGGAACACCCTCGCCACCCGCGAAGTCAACCTGCTCCACCAAGCCCTCTCCTACCGCCACAACCTGCCCGACCATACCGCATGGGTCAACTACGTCCGCAGCCATGACGACATCGGCTGGACGTTCGCCGACGAAGACGCATGGCAGTTCGGCATCCACGGCTACGACCACCGCCAATTTCTCAACCGCTTCTTCGTCAACCATTTCGACGGCAGCTTCGCGCGCGGCGTCCCCTTCCAATACAACCCCAACACCGGCGACTGCCGCGTCAGCGGTACTGCCGCCGCACTGGCTGGTCTGGCGCAACACGACCCACACGCCGTTGACCGCATCAAACTTTTGTACAGCATCGCCCTGAGTACCGGCGGCCTGCCCCTGATTTATCTCGGCGACGAAGTCGGCACGCTCAACGACGACGATTGGTCGAACGACCGCAACAAGAGCGACGACAGCCGCTGGGCGCACCGTCCGCGTTACAACGCCGAGTTGTACGAACAGCGCCACGACCCGTCAACCGCGGCAGGACAAATCTATCAAGGCCTGCGCCACATGATAGACATCCGCCAAAACAACCCGCGTTTGAACGGCGGCCGTCTGGTTACTTTCAACACCAACAACAAACACATCATCGGCTACATCCGCAACAACGCGCTGTTGGCGTTCGGCAACTTCAGCGAACACCCGCAAACCATCAGCGCGCACACCCTGCAAGCCATGCCCGCCCGCGCCAAAGACCTCATCAGCGGCGAAACTGTGGCACTGAATCAGGATTTGGTGCTGCACCCCTACCAAGTGATGTGGCTCGAAATCGCCTGATGATTGAAGCAGCTTAAAAACGCAAAGGTCGTCTGAAACTCGGCATTGCCCGTTTTCAGACGACCTTTTTAATATAGTGGATTAACTTTAAACCAGTACGGCGTTACCTCGCCTTAGCTCAAAGAGAACGATTCTCTAAGGTGCTGAAGCACCAAGTGAATCGGTTCCGTACTATCTGTACTGTCTGCGGCTTCGTCGCCTTGTCCTGATTTAAAGTTAATCCACTATAAAATGGATGTTCCACACATAACCTGCCCGCCGCCTTTCCCCATAGGCACAAACCGCTCGTTTCTTCATCCTCCAGCCAACCAATCTGTCAAAAATCCATTTATCCAGCAGCCATCCGGTTCTCATTCCAAAGCCTGAAAAACACCAAGCTGCCTTTCAGACGACCTCCTGCCAAATCAGTTACAATTCATCCCTATGAACAAAACCGAATCAAACGTTTCGGAAACGCCCCCCGTCCGCCCGTCCCAATGGCTGCCCCTGCTGTTGGCGATTGCGATTTTCATGCAAATGCTGGACGCGACGATTCTGAACACCGCCCTGCCCGAAATCGCCAAAGATTTCAAAGTATCGCCACTCAATATGCAGCTGGCGGCGATTTCCTATACGCTGACCGTTGCCCTGCTGATTCCTTTAAGCGGCTATTTGGTGGACAGATTCGGCACTAAAAACGTATTTTTTGGTTCAATCGGCATTTTCATGCTCGGATCAGCATTGTGTGCGGCGGCAGCCAATCTGCCCATGCTGGTGATGGCGCGGGTGATTCAGGGCATAGGCGGGTCGATGTTGGTTCCCGTACCGCGCCTGACGATTTTGCGCGTGTACGACAAATCCCAACTGCTCAACGCCATCAACTATGCCGTCATGCCCGCGCTGATCGGTCCGATATTCGGCCCTTTGGTCGGCGGCTATTTGGTCGAATACGCATCTTGGCATTGGATTTTCCTGATGAACCTGCCCATAGGGCTGCTCGGCGTTTTGCTGGGCTGGCGGATTATGCCCGATGTCAAAGGCGAAAATACGGTTCTGGACTTGAGTGGCTACCTGACTTTTGCTTCGGCGGCGTGTCTCTTGATGTTGGCAGTGGAAATGGTGTCCCACTCGGGCGCGGTTTGGTTTTCGCTCTTACTCGCACTCGGCGGCACGGCATTCGCCCTGCTCTACTACCGCCACATGAAAACCGCCGCCAACCCGATTTATGCGGCGGATTTGTTCCAAGTCCGCACCTTCCGGCTGGGTCTGACAGGCAATCTGTTCAGCCGGCTCGGCATCAGTTCCATCCCCTTTTTGCTGCCGCTATTGTTTCAAGTCGCGTTCGGCTTTGCCGCCAGCGTATCCGGCTGGCTGGTCGCGCCCGTCGCTTTCGCCTCGCTTGTTGTCAAACCGCTCATCAAGCCCCTGATGTCGCGCTTCGGCTACCGCAGCGTGTTGATTTGGAACACGCGCCTCCTCGCCATACTGATTATGCTGCTTGCCCTACCCGACGCCGACACGTCCTTAAGCGTATGGGTAGTCTTGCTGCTCCTCATCGGCACCTGCAACTCCATCCAGTTCTCCGCCATGAACACTCTGACCATCGCCGACCTGCGCGCGCACCAAACCGGCAGCGGCAACAGCCTGATGGCGGTCAACCAACAACTCGCCATCAGCCTCGGCATCGCGCTCGGCGCGCTTATCCTGCAAAACTGGTCGCAAAGCAGCTTCACCGCAGGCAACCTCCACCTCTCATTCCGCCTTACCCTGCTTTCCATCGGTTTGATTACACTCGTCTCCAGCACCATATTCAGCCGCCTGCACATTTCCGACGGACGCAACCTAACGACTTCAAAAAAATAGGTTAAAATGCGAACCGTATAAACATCGAACTTCTTTTCAGACGACCCTTCTAAATAAAAATACCGTTTCAGCGAAAAAGGTCGTCTGAAACACCCTCAAGAATGAAAAAAATCCATCTCATCCTTATGCTTCCGGTTTTTCTGACAGGTTGCGCCGGCCTGCCCTCACTGGACGATCGCCCTGAAAGCCACTACCTCGACATCCGTTCCGCCCCGCGCATGGATGCCCTGCTCAACACCGCCACTGCCAAAACCGGCGGCGATATTTCCAATGTCTATCTGCTCAACGACGCGCACGAAGCCTTCGTCGCCCGCGCCGCACTGATTGAAGCCGCCGATCACACCCTGGACCTCCAATACTACATCTGGCACAACGACATCTCCGGCAAGCTCATGTTCAACCTGATCCACCGGGCCGCCGAACGCGGCGTGCGCGTGCGCCTGCTGCTGGACGACAACAACACCAACGGTCTGGACAACGTCCTGCTCGCCCTCGACAGCCATCCCAATATCGAAATCCGCCTGTTCAACCCCTTCGTCCGCCGCAAATGGCGCGCGCTGGGCTATTTGACCGAATTCCCACGCCTCAACCGCCGGATGCACAACAAATCCTTCACCGCCGACAACCGCGCCACCATCCTCGGCGGGCGCAATATCGGCGACGAATATTTTAAAGTCGGCGAAGACACCATCTTTGCCGACCTCGACATCCTCGCCACCGGCCGCGTCGTGACCGAAGTTTCCCAAGACTTCGACCGTTACTGGGCAAGCCATTCCTCCTACACCGTCGCCAGCATCATCAAAAAAGGCGATATCGAAAAAGGCTTCCAAGAGCTGGGTTACAACGACAAAGACAAAAACGAAACCCTCAGCCGCTACCGCAGCAGCATCGAAAATTCCGAACTCTATAAAAAAATGCAGAGCAACAGCATAGACTGGCAAAGCGTCCACACCCGCCTGATCAGCGACGACCCCGCCAAAGGGCTGGACCGCGACCGCCACAAACCGCCCATTTTCGACCGCATGCAAAATGCCCTGAAAACGCCCGAAAAAAGCGTCTATCTCGTTTCGCCCTATTTCGTTCCCACCAAATCAGGCGTGCGCGCGCTCGACCAACTCGTCAAAAACGGCGTGGACGTAACCGTCCTGACCAACTCGCTCCAAGCGACCGATGTCGCCGCCGTCCACTCAGGCTACGTCAAATACCGCAAGCCCCTGCTCAAAGCCGGTGTCAAACTCTACGAGCTGCAACCCAACCACGCCGTCCCCACCACCAAAGACCGCGGTCTGACCGGCAGTTCCGCCACCAGCCTGCACGCCAAAACCTTCATCGTGGACGAAAAACGCGTCTTCATCGGCTCATTCAACCTCGACCCGCGCTCCGCCAGACTCAACACCGAAATGGGCGTCGTCCTCGAAAGCCCCAAAATCGCAGGCGAAATGCAGCGCACCCTCGTCAATACCACCCCGAAATACGCCTATCAGGTTACCCTCGACAAATACAACAAACTTCACTGGTACGACCCCACCACCCAAAAAACCTACTCCGCCGAACCGGAAGCCAAATTCTGGAAACGCGTTACCTCCAAAATCCTCTCCATCCTGCCGATAGAAGGATTGCTGTAAGACCCAAACGAAAGGTCGTCTGAAAACCTGTATTTAAAGTTTTCAGACGACCCCAAAACAAAAATACGGACTAACCCATCACACAAATATAGTGGATTAAATTTAAACCAGGACAAGGCGACGAAGCCGCAGACAGTACAGATAGTACGGAACCGATTCACT
>CAUOMQ010000012.1:0-30572 GCA_963456805.1 uncultured Neisseria sp.
TTACGCCCGATTTGACGATGCGCTACTGTCCTATTTTGATTTTAATTGACTATAACAAAGCCACCAGCGACAATATGTTTGCCGAATACAAACATCATTTCAACGACCATATCAAGCTGCAAACTGCCTATACCCGCAGCCGCACCAAAAGCGACTTGCGTTACGGCGATATGGGGGTAAACGGCTACGCGCCGCAATTTAACGCGGCAACTTATGATTTCGGCCGTGAACGCGACAAATACGACGACAAGGCGTTCGATATCCATTTGGACAGCCGTTTCAAACTTTTTGACCAGGACCAGCAGTTTATTGTCGGTTTCGGCGGCATCCGCCATACCCAGACGAGGGACGATTATAATTTCAGCAGCAGCGGCGAATTGAATGTCGATGATGCCAAGCCTACAGGTATTGCGGCCATGACGGGAGAACCGATAGACCGTAATTTCTATTTATGGCAGGCGATTCCGCTTGATTATTGGAATAACGGCAGCTATCCCATGTTGGGGTACAACCGGGCTTGGGAGAAAAAATTGGGACCGGACGGGTTGATTTCCCGTGATCATTTGGCTTCGGAACAATACGGTCCCTATTTTGCCCTGAAACTCAAGCCGGCCAAGTGGCTGACGGCGGTGATAGGCGGGCGTTGGCTGACATGGCGGGACAAAGGGGGCGGGAAATGGTCGTTTTATAAAAACAAAAACAACGTGATAACGGACGATACGGTTGAAATGCCCGACGAAGGGTACGCCCCTGATCACAATAAAAGCAGGATGTATCACGATACGGTGCGCAAATTCGTCCCGTACGGCGGCGTGATTGTAGAACTGACGCCGACCATCAATGCTTACGCCAGCTATACCGGCATCCTGAAAACCAACAATGTCTTAAGGAACAGGCCGGCCTATGGCGAGGGCGGCGGATGGCTGCCGCCGATTACCGGTAATTCTAAAGAAGTCGGCATCAAAGGCGGCTTGTGGAACGACAGGCTGAATTTTGCCCTGTCTTACTTCACCATGACCCAGAAAAATTACCCCACGCTTGAACCTACCGGCTCGCGTTGTTACGAATGGAAATACGGCGGGGAAAACGGCAACGAACCGTGGTGCTTCCAAGGCGATTGGGAATACGGTACGGGTAAGGGCTATACCAGCAGGGGTTTCGACATCAACCTTGCCGGACAGATTACCCCGAAATGGCGGATGCAGGCGGGCTTTGTCAAACTGAAGATAGACAAACCTTACGACGCGCCCAACTCCTCCAACGACTTGGGGGACGACATGAATCTGGAGTACGGTGGCACCTATACCGCGCCGGATAAAACCTTCAAATTCTTCACCAGCTACGACTTTACGCCCAAGCTGACGATGGGGGTGGGGATGCGTTGGGTCAGCGGCACCAAGCCCAAACCTTGGGGGCATGGTCTTTCCAACGGGCAATATTACGTTTCCGACAAACCCAAAGCCCTGTGGCAGTCTTCCTACTCGATATGGAACGTCATGGCGCGCTATAAAATCAACAAACACGCCGCACTGGCGGTCAACGTCGGCAACCTGACCAATAAACGCTATTACACCAATTCCCGCAGCAATTTCTACGGCAAGCCGCGCAATGCCTCTGTTGCCTTGAAAATTAAGTGGTAGGCTGTTTGCACGGAACCCTTCCGCCAAGAAACAGTTTGCATGACGGAAAAGTTTTAAAGAGGCCCAAAGGTCGTCTGAAAGTTTTCAGACGGCCTTTTTATCTCCCGCGTCAATCTTTACATGTTTTCAAACCACCTTTAGCCGAATTGACTTGAGAAGAAGTGTAAAGGGGTTATAATCAGTTAACAGATGAACAATCTGTTATTTTAACGGTAAGGACATCAAGGAGAAGGTAATGAAAAAACATGATTTTGAATCCCGCAAAGAAGCTTTGTTGAAAGACATTCAAGATGTAATGAACGATGTTGAAGAGCTGTACACCAAAGGTGTGGAAGCCGGCTCGGAAGAAGGTAAAAAAGCCAAAGCCAAATTGCAGGAAAAACTCGAAGCCGCCAAAGAGCGTTTGTATCGTTTTGAAGACGAAGCAGGCGAGCGCATCAGACATCATGCCGACCGCGCGCGCGAAAAATACGACGAATTTGAAGAATTGGCAGAAGAGCGTTTCAAAGAAGGCAAAAAACGCTTTGCCGAATTTGGAGAAGAAGCGGGCGACCGCATCAAACGCGGCGCACGCCAAGCCGATGCAGCCGTACACGACAAACCTTATTACGCAATGGGCTTTGCCGCACTGGCAGGCTTGGTCGTCGGCGTCTTGCTGAACCGCCGATAATCGGCCAAACAGGAATGCCGTCCGGACACGATTTCCCAAAGTCTTGTTCCGGCGGCGTTTGCTTATGCGGGTCGGCGAAGGTTTCAGACGACCCCAAAGCCTTCGGATTATCCGTTTCGGAGCAATCAGGGAAATCGGAATATGGGTATCAGACAAAATATCGAACATACGAAAACGCTGCTGAATCAAGGTATCGATTTGCTTTTGCTGCGGTTGCAGATTTTGAATCTGGATTTGGCGGAGCAGGCGGAAAACGTGTTCCGCATCATCATATGGCTGGTCGTATCGGGCATATTGCTGCTGATTGCATTCATCAGCCTGTTGTTCGGACTAAACCGCGCGTTGTCGGATACCGCGGCGATATGGGTATTTTTCGGGATAACCGTCCTCAGCCTAATTGTCATTGCAATTTTGTTCGGCAAAGTCGCAAAAGACTGGCGCAGCCAAAACAACCAAATCGCGGCAACCTTGCAGGACATCCGGGCAGACATCGCCTGCCTGCGCGGTCAAGATATGCAGGAAGGAGGGGACGATGAATAAAACGGAACGCGATGAAGCACGCGAACTGCTGCAACTGGAAGCCAAACTCGTCCGCCTGAGGATTGAGGCATCGTATTTGAAACAGCGAAAATTGAAGGAACAGGAAGAACGCAAGTCGGACACGCTGATGAAGCTGCTGGATTTGGGCAACGAGCTGACGCAGACAAGCCTGCTGTATAAAACGGCAGGACTCGCCATTCCGCGCAAATACCGCTTCGGCGCACTGCTGGCAGCGTTTGCGTTGAAGGCTGCGATGAAGTAGATGGGATTAGAAAGAAGGTCGTCTGAAAGTTGGGTTTCAGACGACCTTTTTGTATTTGCGGGGTTCGTGGGCAAAGCCCACGCTACGGTGGGTTTCAGACGATTTTGGGTTGTCGGTGTAGGTTGGGATAACCGTATCCGATGGGATATTTTTCTGCCGTCATTCCCGCGCAGGCGGGAATCCACTTTTGAATTTCGGCAACTGTTTTTGAATATCTGTTTCTTAGGGTTTCCGATGGATTCCCGCCTGCGCGGGAATGACGGCTGCTGGAGGTATAGAGGCTTTTGTTTGCATTCGTTATATTTTTTGAAATGTCGCAGTCGGTCAGGCGATGTAGGAACGGTAGCGTGGGCTTTGCCCACGAATAACGATTGCTTGAAACATAAAAAGGTCGTCTGAAACTGTATTTTTCAGTTTCAGACGACCTTTGGTTTCAGAAAAGCATAGGGCGATACGGTATCACTATGCCTTAAACTTCAAGCCTTAACGCCAGTAGCGCCACCAAGGCATATCGTTCGGTTGCCATTGGTGTTGCAGGAATGGGCTTTGCGGGAAGTTGGTTTCCAAAACGCGGCGGGTGTCGGCGGCGAGTTGGGGTTTGTCCAGTTTTTTGTAAGCCAGCTCCATCATGGCGAGCGATTCTTCGACGTAGCGGGTATTTTGGTAACGCTCGACGATTTTTTGGGCGCGGTTGACTGCGGCGAGGTAGGCGCCGCGTTTCATGTAGTAGCGGGCAACGGAGATTTCGTTACCGCCCAAAGCGTCCACCAGTTTCGCCATGCGCTCGGTTGCGTCGGCGGCGTATTTGCTCTCCGGATAGCGTTGTACCAATTCGGCAAACGCTTGGTATGCGCTGCGGTTGGCTTTAGGGTCGCGGTCGGACCAGTCTTGCGAGGCGAGTTTGTTGAGGAAGGATTGGTCTTCGTTGAACAGAACCAAGCCTTTGAGGTAAAGCGCGTAATCCATATTCGGATGTTGCGGGTGATGGCGCTGGAAGCGGTCGATGGCGGCGAGGGCTTTTTCAGGCTCGTCGTCTTTGTAATAGGCGTATGCGGTGTCCAGTTGCGCCTGTTGCGCGTAGCGGCCGTTGGGGAAGCGGGATTCTAAAATTTCGTATAACTTGATGGCTCGCGTATAATTGCTGCTGTTCAACTCGTCATGCGCTTCGGCATAGAGTTTTTCCACGTTCCAATCTTGTGTGATTTGCGCGTCTTTATCGACCGTACCTTTATTGCTTGCACAGGCACCCAGTGCCAGACTTAACGAAACTACTAAAAGAATTTTTTTCATGCAGAATACTTCCTTTGATAATGAAGCCGATTATAGCGACGATTTAGACTTTACGTCAGCCCCCGAAGCAGAAAGTTGTGTTAATTTGACTGTTCCGCTGGAGCTTGCGGGCGGGCGGCTGGATGCGGTGTTGGCAAAGCTCATGCCTGATTATTCGCGCAGCCGCCTGACATCGTGGATTAAAGAAGGCGCGGTCATTGTAAACGATAAGCCCGCCCAACCCAAAGACAAAATGATAGGCGGGGAATCCATCAGCGTAACGGTACGTCCGAGCGAAGAGAATCTCGCGTTCAAACCCGAAGCGATGGATTTGGATATTGTGTACGAAGACGATACCGTCATCGTCGTCAACAAACCTGCCGGACTGGTCGTCCACCCCGCCGCAGGCAACTGGACGGGGACGCTGCTCAACGGTTTATTGGCGCATTGTCCCGAATTGAGCCAGATTCCGCGCGCGGGCATCGTCCACAGACTAGACAAGGAAACCAGCGGCCTGATGGTGGTCGCCAAAACCCTGCCCGCACAAAATTCCCTCGTGCAACAGCTTCAAGAACGCACGGTCAAACGCATCTACCGCGCCGTCGCCAACGGCATCGTTCCCTTTGACGGCAAAATCGAAACCCAAATCGGACGCGATCCGCACAACCGCCTGAAAATGGCGGTCGTCAAATTTGGCGGCAAACCTGCCGTTACCCACGTCAAAGTGTTGGAACGCTATCTCGCCCACAGCTACATCGAATGCTCGCTCGAAACAGGCAGGACGCACCAAATCCGCGTCCATATGCGCGAAGCCAACCACCCGCTTGCCGCCGACCCTGTTTACGGTAACCTGCGCCATCCGTGCAGCGAACCGGTAAAAGAAGCCGTTAAAAGTCTGGGCGCGCGTCAGGCTTTGCACGCCTACCGCTTAAGTTTCGTCCATCCGAAAACCGGCGAAACCGTCTCTTTTGAAGCCCCGATTCCCGACGATATCTACCACTTGCTCTCCGTCCTGCGCCTCGAAGCAGGCTTGGATTCGTCTTTGAGCAACGAAGAAGAATGGCAGGACAAACTCGGCACGGATGACGATGATGATTGGAACGAAGACGACTACGATGTCGAAGTGGTTTATGTGAGGGATTAAGGTGTCTTCTTCGGATTTGGTAAATCTTGCACAAATGGACGGTAAAATGCAGTGGCTGGCGGGTTACGGCAATTTGTCGTCTGAAAAAACATACCGACTTGCCACTAAAGCTGCCATCGTTTACATGATTGCGCTGCCCGTATGGTTGGGTACGCGGAACATGGAAGATATGGAGATTCTGAACATAGGCTCCGGTGTCTTCATGCTGTCATATCTTTTGATAATGATTTTGTCCTTCCCGTATGTGTCTCTATCATCCAAAAAAAGAGCATTGGAAAAATTACAGGATAAGTTTTGGCGATACGACCCTGCCAAACGAGTCCTGACGCATTGGGAAGGCAGCGAAATCGTTATGGAATATCTTCTTTCTGAAAATGACCACTTATCGGCAATTAGATGGAGAGGCGATCTCTATGGAGAATTTTTTACGCTGGAATATCGCCGTCCATATCCCGCACCATACGTTCGAATTTTGACTTTTATTCATAGCAAACCGTCAGACAAAGAAGATTTCGCGGCTGCCGCACAAAATATTGCCAAGCAGATGAATCTGCCCTTGGATGAAAACGGTTTGTACAACTAGTCTGATCAGACTTTTCATACCAATATCGCATTCAATATATCAAGAAGTCGATTTAAAACAAATAACTTAGGAGATGATGATGAGTCATAAGGAGCAAGTTTGGCGAGATGCTTTTAGATTAGACGATTTATCTGAAATTGACGGGAATTTTTTATTGGCAATTGCTGCTGCAAAAAAAGAATTTGATGGTTATTCTCAAGGTAAATGGGATCTGAAAAACTATATTATTTGGTTAAGAATTTCCGAAAATAGAGAATTTGTTAGTATCAGTTTTATTCCAAAAACAGATGAAATGGTAGGCGGGATATTTTTTGAAATTCCTTATAGAGGAGAATATAAATACGGTCGGGGTTATAAATTTTATTACCGACTGGAAGATACGGAATTATTGGAAGTAGTGGGGATGCGTTAGTACGCAACTTTATTATTTTTAATGACCTTGATTACTTTCTAAGGTAGATAGGGATATTCGGCGATGCGGTTGAAAAAGCTTACCTGCCATACTGAATGGTCAATTTAAGGTAGAGGATTTAGGTGCCGGCATGAGTTATCAGGAAAAAGTTTGGAGAGATGCTTTTAAATCTAATTATTTATTTGAATTAGATGGAAGTTTGTTATTGGTAATGGCTGCGGCTAAAGAAGAATTTGATCGTTATTTGCAGAATCAATCGGATTTGAGGAACTATACCATTTGGTTCAATATTTCCGAGAATAAAGAATTTGCCTGTATCAGTTTTCTGCCTAATCAAGGAGAAGATAAACATGATCGGGGTTATGACCTTTATTATCGATTGGAAAACACAGAATTATTGGAAGTTGTAGAGATGCGTTAATACGAAGCCGATAGACGCATTCCTTTCAAACCTTTCCTTACTCAGATAAAAACATGAAAACCATCACAGAAACCCTAAACCTCGCCCCGCAAGGTAAAAATTTCCTGACTGCCGATTGGCCTGCGCCTGCCAACGTGAAAACTCTGATTACCACCCGCAACGGCGGCGTAAGTCAAGGCGTGTATCAAAGTTTGAACCTCGGTTCGCACGTCGGCGATGATCCTGATGCCGTGCGCCGCAACCGTGAAATTGTGCAGGAACAGGTTGGACTGCCTGTTGCCTACCTCAATCAAATCCACAGCACCATCGTCGTCAACGCTGCCGACGCATTGGGCAACACGCCCGACGCAGACGCTTCGGTGGACAACACAGGCAAAGCCGCCTGCGCCGCGATGACTGCCGACTGCCTGCCTGTCTTGTTCTGCGATAAAGCCGGTACGGTCGTCGCTGCCGCACACGCCGGCTGGCGCGGTTTGGCGGGCGGCGTGCTGCAAAACACCATAGCCGCGATGAATGTCGCGCCCGTCGAAATCATGGCATATCTCGGCCCTGCCATCGGCGCGGACGCATTCGAAGTCGGACAAGACGTGTTCGACGCATTTTGTACGCCCATGCCCGAAGCGGCGGACGCATTCGAAGACATCGGCGGCGGTAAATATCTTGCCGACATCTACGCACTGGCACGTTTGGTTCTGCACCGCGAAGGGGTGGACATGATTTACGGCGGCACACACTGCACCGTCCTGGAGCGCGACACTTTCTTCTCTTACCGCCGTGACGGACAAACCGGCCGCATGGTCAGCCTGATTTGGTTGGCGGAATAATGCGCGGTAAACCGTGTATCCGATATTTGACTGAAAAAAGCCGTTGTTAAGCGTATCGGTTCCAATATCGTTAAGGTCGTCTGAAAATATCGGTTTCCTCAATTTCAGGAACGGTTTTCAGACGACCTTTGTTCGTTGTATCCTTTAGATAAATCAGGCGGTATTTGTCATTGCATATGCGATATTGAGGTCGTCTGAAAACAGGTAGGACGGTTTTTCAGACGACCTTTTCGGGATAACCGACTACGCTTGAATCTTGTTTATCAACAATTGTATTTTGAAAATTTGGAGAGAATAATGAAATCAGTCGTACTTTGGGGTTCTATTTTACTGTTGTCGGCGTGTGGCTCGATGCAGAGTCAGGTTGTGAAGAAAAACGTTGTTTTTGATCCGGGCAGTCAGGCACAAATCCGCTCGTATGGTTCATATGGTTCGGATTTGATCCGCATATATCCTGAAACGGACTGCGCAAAATGGGAGGGAACAAAACGGAACGCGGTAAACCGTCGTTTTGTCAACGGATTGCCGCGTAAGGTTAGGAATATTTCGATAGGTATTCCGCCTACCGAGTTGAGCCGTAAAACGGAAAAAGACACCGGATTCGTTTTCCGTGATTCTTATCGCGAGATGGTCGTATCGGCGGATCAGCCTGTGGTTTTGGACGGCGCATTTTCGTCTCAAACGAGAAATCACCATTATAGTTGCCGAGTTGCCGCTTCTTTCACACCTAAGGCAGGCGAGGCTTATGAAGTCCGCTATTTGTCAGAGGAAGATGGATGCGACATTGAGGTTTACCATATCGGTCATGAAGAAAAAGACGGTGTCCGCCAAACCAAAAAACTTACTGCAAACTATTGCGCAAGGCCGGGAACAAGCTTTTAAAGATGTGGTACGAGGAGTTTAACTTTTTACTTAAAGTTCGGCTGAGGTTTATTAAGGATCAAAAATGTGTGGTCATGAAATTGGCAGTGTCAGTGATTTGCTTAAAATTTTAAAAGAGATTGGAGAGCCTGAGCAGGGGCATACCCGTTTTTTCCGAGGGCAGGCGGATGTACGGTGGCGTATGTTGCCGGGCATTTATCGGGAAGGCTGCGAGTATTTAATCGAAAATGAACATAAAATCATTAAAGACACTTTTACTAATTGCCCCGATGACTTTTCCCCTGGCGATACTTTATTTGAAAAATTAGTAAAGTTGCAGCATTACGGATATGCGACACGCTTACTGGATTTAACTGCCAATGCGTTGGTTGCCTTGTACTTTGCAGCATGGAATAAAGAGCATCATGATAAAGATGGGGAGTTGATTATTTTAGATATTCCCGATGAGGAAGTGAAATATGGGGATAGTGATACGGTAGCGATTTTGTCAGCAGTCTCTTTGCAGCCGAAAACTTTTAATATTTCTGAATGTTTAAATATTGAGTCGCTTGTTGCACGAAAAACATTTGAAAAAATTATTGAAAATCATAATATTGCTTCCTGGTTGGAAAAACAGAATGTTGAGCAATATAAAGAAAGTTATCCAGAGGATATAAAAAAGTTGATAGAAGCTGTATTTGAAGATATAAGAAATATTAAAGGTGAAGAGTTAATCAAAACTGCATTTAATAGCCAAAAAGAAATTGCCGCTTTAACTCACGATGTAAGGACAGACAAACCCAGTTTTCTTCCTGTTATCGATCCTCGTGATTTTGAGCGTGTTCTCTGTGTGCGTGCCAAATTGAATAACGCCCGTATTTCTCGTCAGCAAGGTTGTTTTCTACTATTTGGAATCAACGATAGTAAGTTGAAGCCAGCATCTATTCCTGACGGATGGCAGCGTAAGGCGAAAAATAATCAACAATTTATTGTCAAAAATAAAGAATCCATTATGGAGGAATTGAGATTTTTGGGTATCAGTAAAAAAACTTTGTTTCCGGAATTGGAATCTCAGGCAGAAGAAATTATGTCTCAATACAAGCCTAAACAGCACGGAGAAAATCGTTGAGATGAGTTTCCACTGACAGTTTTGCAATGATTTTTACTAAATAATAGTTAAGGTCGTCTGAAATCCCGTTTTCTGCAAAAAAGGCTGCATTATGAACACCGTTTCCATCCAAAACCTTTCCCACCGCTACGGCAAGACCCTTGCGCTTGACGGTGTGTCGCTGGACATTCCGAAAGGCGCGACGGTCGGTTTGATCGGGCCGGACGGCGTGGGCAAATCGACGCTGCTCTCGCTGATGGCGGGTGTGAAGGTGATTCAGGACGGACGGGTGGAAGTGTTGGGCGGCGATATGGCGGACAAGGATGTGCGGCGGGATTTGTCGCACCGCATCGCCTTTATGCCGCAGGGTTTGGGGCGCAACCTGTATCCTACCTTGTCGGTGTATGAAAATATCGATTTTCATGCGCGGCTGTTCGGTTTGGACGGGCAGGAACGCACGCGGCAGATTGCGCGGCTGATGGAGGCGACCCGCCTTGCGCCGTTTTCCGGCAGGGCGGCGGGCAAGCTATCGGGCGGGATGAAGCAGAAGCTGAGTTTGTGCTGCGCACTGGTGCACAGCCCAGATTTGTTGATTTTGGACGAACCGACCACGGGCGTGGACCCTTTGTCGCGCCGCCAGTTTTGGGCGCTGGTGGACGATTTGCGGCGGGAACACGCGGGCATGACCGTGATTGTGGCGACCGCCTATATTGAAGAGGCGCAGCGTTTCGAGCGGCTGCTGGCGATGGACGCGGGCAGGCTGCTGGAAAACAAGCCCACTGCCGACGTGCTGGCGGACTACGGCACCGATGTGTTGGAAGAGGCCTACGTCAAAATGCTGCCGCCGGAGAAACAGCAGGGTTCGGGCGGTTTGGAGATCACGCCGTTCGTCCCCGACCCCGATGCGCCGCCCGCGATGGAAGCGCACGGGCTGACCAAGCGTTTCGGCGATTTTACCGCTGTGGACCACGTCAGCTTTACCATTCAAAAAGGCGAGATTTTCGGCTTTCTCGGCAGCAACGGCTGCGGCAAATCCACCACCATGAAAATGCTGACCGGCCTGTTGGAAGCGACAGAAGGCGCCGCCACGCTGTTGGGCAAGCCGATAGACGCGGGCGGCTTGGATACGAAAATGCGCGTCGGCTATATGTCGCAGGCGTTTTCGCTGTATGAAGAGTTGAGCGTGCGCCGCAATCTGGATTTGCACGCCAGACTCTACCAGATGGGCGACAAAGGCGCGGCAGCGGTGGAGGAAGCCCTGCAACAGTTTGATTTGGCGGACGTTGCCGACACCGCGCCCGCATCGCTGCCGCTGGGTATCCGCCAACGCCTGCAACTGGCCGCCGCCTGTCTGCACCATCCCGAAGTATTGATTTTGGACGAACCGACTTCGGGAGTTGATCCCGCCGCGCGCGATATGTTCTGGCGGCATCTTCTGAAACTCTCCCGCGAAGACAAAATCACCATTTTCGTTTCCACCCACTTTATGAACGAAGCCGCCCGCTGCGACCGCATTTCCTTTATGCACAAAGGCCGCGTGCTGGCGGTGGGTACGCCCGCCGAACTGGCGGCAAGGCAGAATGCGCCGGATTTGGAAGAAGCGTTTGTGCAGTATCTGATTGAAGCGGAAGGTGGGGAAGGTGGGGAAAGGTCGTCCCGACAGGAGGCTGCGCACTCTGAAAGTGAACAGCGCGAGTTTCGCCAAAATACAGACGGCGTGCGTGAACAAAGTTCGCACACCCTACCGGCGGAAACTCCGGCCGTAGGGTATTCGGCGCAAGCCACGCACGCGGAAGGGGAATCGGATAACGGGCATCCTGCACTTTCAGACGACCTTCAAGGAAAAGATACAGGGTCGTCTGAAACCCAAAACGGCGTGCGTGAACCAAGTTCACACACCCTGCCGAAGGAAACTCCGACCGTAGGGTGTGTGGCGCAAGCCACGCACGCGGAAGGGGAATCGGATAACGGGCATTCGCAATTTTCAGACGATCCTGAAAAACACAATCCGAGGCCGTCTGAAAATCCGTCGGCAACGCCCGACACCCAAAGCTTCAAATACCGTTTTTCCATGATTTGGACTTTCGCCCGCCGCGAAGCCAAAGAACTCCTGCGCGACAAAATCCGCCTGTTTTTCGCCGTGTTCGGCCCGCTGATTATCATGGCGTCGGTATCGTGGGGGATTTCGTTTGACGTGCGGAATCTGAAATTCGCCGTTTACGACCGCGACCAAACTGCCGCCAGCCGCGAGTTGGTCGAATATTTCGACGGTTCGCGCTACTTCCTCCAACAGCCGCCGATACAGTCCGAAGCCGAAATCGACACCGTGCTCAAAAGCTCCGGCGCCATATTGGTCATCGATATTCCGAGTGGTTTCGGGCGCGATTTGGCGCGCGGGCTCAAACCCGAAGTCGGTTTTTATGTGGACGGCTCCATGCCGTTTAACGCTACCAATATCCGCGGCTACATCGGCAGCCTGATCACCGCCTACACCAAAGACCGCATCACCGAAAGCGGGCTGCCCGTTTCGCTCAAAGCCCCCGCCGGCATCGAACCGCGCTTTATGTACAATCAGGATTTCGACAGCATCAACGCCATCGCCCCGGGCGTGATGATGCTGGTGTTGATGATGATCCCCGCCATGATGTCGGCGGTCGGCGTGGTGCGCGAACGCGAAATCGGTTCCATCGCCAATTTCTACGCATCGCCCGCCGCCGTGGCGCAATATCTGATCGGTAAACAGCTTCCCTATATCGCCGTCGGCATGGTCAACTTCGCCGCCATGATGCTGATGATTATTTACCTGTTCGGCGTGCCGCTCAAAGGCTCGTTTGCCGGACTCGCCATCGGCACGCTCTTGATGGTGTCCGCCAGCACCGCGCTGGGGCTTTTGATTTCCTGCTTCGTGCGCTCCCAGCTTGCCGCCATTTTCGCCACCGCCATTATCACCATGATCCCCGCGCAAACCTATTCCGGCTTTCTCTACCCGCTGTCCACCATGGAAGGCGGCGCGCTGGTTATCGGCAAAACCTTCCCGTCGTCGTGGTACTACACCGTCAGCGTCGGCAGCTTCACCAAAGGGCTGCACACCGCCGACCTGCTGCATGAATACGCTGCCATCGCCGCCTTTGCCGCCGCCAGCCTGATTCTGGCGTGCGTGTTGTTGAAGAAACAGGAGAAGTGAGAGGTCGTCTGAAAACTCAGCAGGCGGGTATGGATGTCCACCCCGAACCTTAGCCCACTATTAAAGAAAGAAACGCCATGAACCGAGCAACCCTGTTTGACGGGCTGGCCGAACGTTACGGCGCGGCGGCAGAATATCCGTGGGCGAAATCTCCCGACTTTGCCGTGTTCCGCCACACGGGCAACCGCAAATGGTTCTGCCTGTATATGCCCGTGCCGTCTGAAAAACTGGGCAGGGGAGAGGGCGGTCTGACGGAAATCGTCAACGTCAAATGCCGCCCCGAACACATCGGCGCATGGCGCGCAACGGCAGGCATCCTGCCCGCCTACCACATGAACAAAGAACACTGGTTGAGCTTTGTATTGGCACAAACGCCCGCAGAAAACGTGTGGCGGCTGATAGACGACAGCTTCGTGCTGACACGCTAGGATTGATTAACTCCACACATTAAACGAAAGGAAAAAACATGAAAACCATAGGCATCATCGGCGGCATGAGCCCCGAAAGCACCGTGCTCTACTACCAAATCATCAACCGCGAGACCAACCGCCGTTTGGGCGGCAACCGCAGCGCCAAAATCCTGCTCGACAGCGTGGATTTTGAAGAAATCGTCCGTTTGCAGAAAAGCGGCGATTGGGCGGCGGCGGGAAACGTGTTGGCGCAAAGCGCGCGGAAGCTCGAAGCGGGCGGTGCGGATTTTTTGCTGCTTGCCACCAATACCATGCACAAAGTCGCCCCCGCCATCGAACAGGCGGCCGGCATCCCCTTGCTGCACGTCGTCGATGCGACTGCCGCCGCCATCAAACGGCAGGGCTTGTCCGCCGTCGGCCTGCTCGGCACGCGCTTTACCATGAGCGACGGTTTTTATATGGAACGCATGGGTTCGCAGGGCGTGCAAACCATAACTCCGACCGCCGCCGAACAAGACGAAATCCACCGCATTATTTTTGACGAACTGTGCCTGAACCGCATCCGCCCCGAATCCGCCCGCTACTTTTATGACGTGATAGGCCGTCTGAAAAACGAAGGTGCGCAGGGCGTGATACTCGGCTGCACCGAAATCTGCCTGCTTGTGAACGAAACCGACAGCCCACTGCCCGTGTTCGACAGCACCGCCATCCATGCGTTCTCGGCGGTGGATGCGGCGCTGGAGGAATAAGTGGGACTCCTGATTAAACTGCTACGGAGTGGGTTTGCCATTTCGTATCAGTTTATCCGTAGTCCCACCCATGATGCGGCAAACGCCAAATTTCACGATATGGATGTTATCCGCTTATGAAGAGTAAACTTTGTGAATAATTTTGACGGTTTTTCCGTTGCGGTTAAATTCCGTATCGGTATGAGCGCCTGAAGCGCAATCCAAACTTTGGTATTTCATATCGATATGGTTGGGATTTTTACGGCGCAGTTTGAAGGACCATTCAAAGGTTTCGGGTTGTGCGTTTTCCGTGTTGCCGCAGTCCATTTTTTCTTTACCGTTCAGAGTCAGGTTTTTGCGCGGCAGGGTGGAAGGAACGGTTTTAGGGTAGGGCGCTTCGCCGTTGTAACCTTGCTTCATAAAGGCGGAATAGGCTTGTTGCAGCGAACCGGTATAACGGCATTCGTAGCGGGTCACGATGGCATCGAGTTCGGGGTTGCCCGTCGATTTCGAGCTTTCATGGCAGGACAGATTGCCGGCAAAGGCGGTAGGGGAAGTGAGAAGCAGGCAGAGCAGAAAAGGTTTGACGGACATCATAGTTCCTTAGATTGGATTGATGAAATAGGTCGTCTGAAATCAAAGCTGATCCCAAAGACCTTATTTGACAAACATAATTATACATTATCGGTCTGACTAAACGAGTTGGATTGACCAAGCAGCGTGGTAGCCGATTCCATAAGCATTGACTTTATCCGATGCGTTTCGACGGATTTTTTAGGAAAAAACAGACTCTATTGTGTGTGCACGGCGAACCTGCTGTCGGACTTTTAATGGGAAAACAGAGGCTGTAAAGCCGAAAAACAGCCGGACAATTTTTCAGACGGCCTTTGACAATACAACCCACAAACAGGACCCCCCCATGCGTACCCTGAAAAACATTCTGACCCTGATGCTCAAAGAGTTCCGCAGCGTGCTGACTGATCCGGTGCTGATGGTGCTGATTGCGTACATCTTCACCGCCACGATTTATCAGATGTCGCAGGTCGGCGCGGATTTGAAAAACGCCACCGTCGGCATCATCGACCAAGACCGTTCGGTTTTGTCCATGCGCATCCGCGATGCCGTGCAGCATCCGTTTTTCAAACCGGTAGAGGACGTGCGGCGCGAGGATTCGGACGAATTGATGGACAAGGGCGAATTCACCTTTATTTTGGAAGTGCCGCCCAATTTTCAGCGCGACATGGCGGCGGGGCGCAATCCTGATTTGCAGCTTTTGGTTGATGCGACGTCGATGACGCAGGCGGGGGTGGGCGCGTCGTATCTTTCGCAAATTATCAACCGCGAAATTTACGAATTCACCGGCGTGACGCGGCCGGAATTAATCAGCCCCGTCATTAACACTTATTACAATCCCAACGGCGAGAGCGCGTGGTTCATGCCGACTTCGCAAATCGGCTCGATGTCATGTATGTTGCTGATTTTATTGACGGGGGCGGCGGTTATCCGCGAACGCGAACGCGGCACAATCGAGCATTTGCTGGTGATGCCGGTTAACGCGTTCGAACTGATGATGGGCAAAGTGCTGGCAAATGCCGCCGTGATTTGGGTGGCAGCATTGTCGTCGCTGTGGTTTATCGTGCATTTGGGCATAGGCGTGCCGCTCATCGGCTCGGTACCGCTTTATGCGGTAGGGCTGGCGTTGTTCCTGTTTTCGGTGGCGTCGCTGGGTATCATGATTGCCACGTTCGCATCGACGATGGGACAGTTCGGTATGCTGATGCTGCCGGTGTATATCGTGATGAACCTGTTTGCCGGCGGCGCATCCCCGCGCAGCAACATGCCGCACGCGGCGCAACTGATCAGCGAATATTGGCCGCTGACGCAGTTCGTCAAATTTTCGCAAGACATCCTGTTCCGCGGCGCGGGGATTGAAATCGTGTGGGGGCATATGCTGATCATGGGCTGTATCGGCGTAGGATTCTTGTGGCTGGCATTGTTGCGGTTTCAAGGGATGTTGGAACGGCAGGGTTGAGGTCGTCCCGTTAGGAGGCTGCGCACTCTGAAAACGAGCGAAGCGAGTTTCGCTAAAACTGAAAAGGGAACTTCCGTGAGAAATTACCCAAACAAACAAGCATTATTGGATGCCGTTCAGACGGCCTTGGATAAGTATCTTGTCGAGTTCGCCGATATACCCGAAAGCGCGCGGAATATCCGTGCGGCGGACGGCGGCAAAACGCCTTCGGAACATTTGTCCTACCAACTGGGCTGGCTCCATTCCCTGCTGGATTGGGAACGGCGCGAACAGGCGGGCGAAGAGGTGCATACGCCTGCCGAAGGCTTCAAATGGAACAACTTGGGCGGTTTATACCAATGTTTCTATCAAGCCTACGGCGTTTACACTTTGGCGGAACAACAGGCGATGCTGCGCGGGAAAACCGCCGAATTGTGTGCATGGATAGAGGGTTTGAGCGAAGACGAGCTGTTCCTTATCGGACAAAGAAAATGGGCGGAAACTGCCGCGCAATGGCCGTTGTGGAAGTGGATACATATCAACACCGTCGCGCCGTTTACCAATTTCCGTACTAAGATTCGGAAGTGGAAAAGGGAAGTGGGGAATAGGGCGGATGAGTAATTTTTTAGAGAAATTACCTCTACTTGTTTTAGCGAAACTCGTTTTGCTTGTTTTCAGAGCGCGCAGCCTCTTGGCGGGACGACCTTTTGCCGTTCTAGGAGTTTTCGGACAGAGCTTCTGCAAAACCGAGGATCGCTAAAAAGCAAACCTGACGGTTCGCTGCCCTCTCCCTAGCCCTCTCCCACGGGGAGAGGGGATTGAGGATACCGAAACCCAACCATGTTTGGGATTTCCGGCCAATTTGCCCCTTCTCCCCGCGGGAGAGGGGATTGAGGATGCCGAAACCCAACCGTGTTTGGGATTTCCAGCCAATTTGTATCTTCTCCCCGCGGGAGAGGGATTGAGGATACCGAAACCCAACCATGTTTGGGGTTTCCGGCCAATTTTGTCCCCTCTCCCCGCGGGAGAGGGTTAGGGAGAGGGCAGTAAGCCGCAGGCTTACATTTAGGTTTCTAGGTTTCGCAAAAAATCTTCTGGAAGGTCGCTCCAACAGGAGAACGCACATTCTGAAGCCGTTGCGGCAAATTTTATTTGTGTGCAAGATAAACGAAAGGTCGTCTGAAAACGTTTTATCCTGTTTTCAGACGACCTTTTTACTTCCTTAACAACTTTACCTGACGCGCTTTACCTGCCCGACTGTGCCCACACGTTTTGCAGATAGGCGTAGGTCAGCTCGGCGGTGCCGGACACCAGCGCGATGTCGCTGCCCAAGTCTTCGGCTTTGCCCACGCCGATGGGCAAGGCGCCTGAGGCTTTGATGGCGGCGATGCCGGCGGCAGCGTCTTCGATGCCGATGCAGCGGCGGATGTCCGCGCCCACGCCCTCGGCGGCGGCGAGGAAGATGTCGGGGGCGGGTTTGGAATGCGCGACGGCGGCAGGGTCGGCGACGGCGTCGAAGAAGTGGGTCAGTCCCATGCGTTCCAGCAGGAACGGGCCGTTTTTACTGGCAGACGCGAGGGCGATTTTTTTGCCGTTTGCTTTCAATGCTTCCAGCAGCGGCAAAATGCCGGGGTACACGTCTTCGGGTTTGACCGCCTGAATCATCTCCAAGTAGTTGTCGTTTTTGCGGCGGGTCAGTTCGGCGAACTCGGCTTCGCTGACGGTTTTGCCGCCGTGCGCGAGGATGCGTTTGAGCGAATCGTCGCGCGACACGCCTTTGAGCTGCTCGTTAAACTTGCGGTCGATGCTGATGCCCAGTTCTTCGGCGAGCTTTTTCCATGCGCGGTAGTGGTATTCGGCGGTGTCGGTGATGACGCCGTCGAGGTCAAAGAGCACTGCGGTAAAAGTCATTTTGCATCCTCCTTATTTATTTAACGCGGCGGTGTGGCTGCCGTTGAGCGTGATGTCTTTGCCGTACACCTGCAAATCGAGCGGCTCGCCTTTGAGCAGGGTGAAGACGACGCTTTCTTTGCCGACGGCGACTTTAATCAGACGGCCGCGGTAGTTGATGTGGAAGGCATAGCCTGTCCACGCACTCGGCAGGAACGGTGCGAAGCTGAGTTTGCCGCCCCAGGTTTTCATTTGAGCGAAACCTTGGACGATGGCGAGCCACGAGCCGGTCATGGAGGTGATGTGCAGGCCGTCTTCGGTGTCGTTGTTGTAGTTGTCCAAGTCCAGGCGGGCGGTGCGCTGGTACATTTCCACGGCTTTTTCTTCTTTGCCCAGTTCGGCGGCAAGAATGGCGTGGATACACGGCGACAACGAGCTTTCGTGCACGGTCATCGGTTCGTAGAAGTCGAAGTTGCGGCGTTTTTCGTCCATGTTGAAACGGTCGCCGAAGAAGTAGATGCCTTGCAATACGTCCGCCTGTTTGATGAAGGGCGAACGCAGGATTTTGTCCCACGACCATTTCTGGTTGAGCGGCAAATCGTCGGGCGAAAGTGCGGACACGGGGCGGATGTCTTTGTCGAGGAAGCCGTCGTGCTGCACGAATACGCCGAGTTCTTCGTCATGCGGACGGTACATATTCGCGCTGATGTCCGCCCATTTTTCCAGCTCGGCGGCGCTCACGTTCAAATCCGGACGCGGGTATTTCGCCAAGGCTTCGCGGGTGTAGTCCAATACCCATGCGGCAAGGGTGTTGGTGTACCAGTTGTTGTTGATGTTGTTTTCGTATTCGTTCGGGCCGGTTACACCGTGAATCATGTATTTGCCGTTGCGTTTGGAGAAGTGAACGCGGTCCGCCCAGAAGCGGGACACTTCGACCAAGACTTCCAAGCCTTCTTTGGCAAGATAGCTTTCGTCGCCGGTGTAGTTGGTGTAGTTGTAGATGGCGTAAGGAATCGCACCGTTGCGGTGGATTTCCTCGAAGGTGATTTCCCATTCGTTGTGGCACTCGATGCCCGTAAACGTCACCATCGGATAGAGTGCGCCCGCCAAGCCCTGTTCGCGCGCGTTGTGTTGCGCCTGCGGCAGTTGGTTGCGGCGGTATTGCAGCAGGTTGCGGGTAACTTCGGGTTCCGCCAGTGCGAGGTAGAGCGGCACGGCGTAGGCTTCGGTGTCCCAATAGGTCGCGCCGCCGTATTTTTCGCCGGTAAAGCCTTTCGGGCCGATGTTCAGGCGTGCATCTTCGCCGTAGTAGGTGGAGAACAGTTGGAACAGGTTGAAGCGGATGCCTTGTTGCGCTTCGTCGCTACCTTCAATAACCACGTCGGCGATTTCCCAACGGTGCAGCCAGCCTGCTTTGTGCTCCTCCAGCAAGGTTTCAAACGCAACGCCTGCGATTTTTTCCGACAAGGCGCGGCCTGCGGCTTTCACCGCTTCCAAGCCCTGATAATCGCGACTGGTGGTAACAATCACGCGTTTTTCAAAGGTTTCGGGCGTACTGCCGACTTCGGCTTCGAAAGAATTGGAGACCTGCCAGTCGGTTTGGCTGCCGCCGAGGGCTTTGAAGCTGCCTGCGAAGGTTTGCTCGGCGTTGACGATAAATTGTTCCACGCCGAAAGGATTGGCGACGGTTTGGGTGGTAATGTAGGAGCGGTCGTCTGAAACGCCTTTGTCCAATACCTGCCAGAATTTTTCTTCGTAGTTGGAGTCTTCGTTTTTCACATCGGCGTCGATGATGGAATCAATGCGGACTTGGTGGGTTTTGCCGTCGACGGACACAGCTTCCCAGCGGATAACCGCCAGCTCTTTTTGCGCGACGGACAGGAATTTGCACACATCGAAACGCACGCCGAATACGGTGAACGAGCGGCGCAACACGCCGTGCTGCATATCGAGTTCGACGGAGAAGCCGGCAACGTCGTTTTTCGCCAAGTCCACTTCCTGCCCGTCGACAAAGATTCTGACTTTACTGAAATTGAGCGCGTTGATGGCTTTGCCGAAATATTTGGGGTAGCCGTTTTTCCACCAGCCGACGCGGGTTTTGTCGGGGAACCACACGCCGGCGATGTAGGTGCCCAAGTGGCTGTCGGCGGAGTAGGTTTCCTCAAAGCTGCCGCGCATACCCATATAGCCGTTGCCCAAGCTGGTCAGGCTCTCTTGCAGCCGTTTGTGTTCTTTTTCCAGTTTTGCCGAACGCAGCGTCCAAGGGCTGACTTCCATGATTCTTGTATACATCGTAAAGCTCCTGTTTTGATGGTTTTATGGCAAACCGTTTTGAAATACGGTTCGTCTTACTTAAATCAAATAAAGCGTCGGCAGAAGTTTCAGACGACCCTCCTGCCGATAAATGAAGAAAATTATGCGCCGCCGTGTGTTTCTTTAATCAGGAACACGGAAAACGCGCCCAGCAGCAGGACGACGCCCCCTACCAAGAACATATTGGCCTGCAAACCTCCCATCATCGGGAACAACATGAAGCTCAACAGCGAAGCAACAATCTGAGGCATACAGATGGAGCCGTTGAACAAGCCCAAATAAGTGCCCATATGCTTGCCCGACAAGGCGTTGGTTACAATCGTCAGCGGATAAGTGATGATGCCCGCCCAAGCAATACCGATTAAGATGTAAGACAACACCAGCGCGTATTGGTTGCTGATGAAGAATACGGAGAAAAAGCCGAGCGCGCCCAAAGCCAGGCAGCTGAAATAACCCGCCTTAAGGTATCGGTTGGGGATTTTCGCCAATACAAACGAACAAATCACCGCCGCAACCGACTGCACCGCCGCCAATACACCGTACCAGTTGCCCGCTTCCTGATAGCCTACGGAAGACGCATCGGTCGTGTGCCAGACGTTTTCCGCAATCGCGCCAGCGGAATAAGTCCACATATATTGGAAAGCGAACCAGCAGAAAAACTGCACCAGAGTGACCGTCCAAAACGCTTTAGGCGCGGTTTTCAAGAGTTCGAACCAGTTGGCTTTTTCCTGATTTGCCGCCACGTCGATGCCGTGATAGCGGGCGTAGGTTTCCGGGTCGTATTCCTTCACTTTGAAAATCGTGAACGCGCTGGTAATCACCAACAACGCCGCGCCCACATAAAACGCCACGACCACGGTCTGCGGTACGACGCCTTTCTCGGCAGTATTCGCCAAACCGATATACGCAAACACAAACGGCAGAATCGCCGCCACAACCGCGCCCGTATTCGCCAAGAAGCTCTGAATCCCGTAGGCGTAGCTTTTTTGCTCCTCATTGACCATGTCGCCGACCATCATTTTAAACGGCTGCATCGCCATATTCGACGACACGTCCAACAGCGCAATCATCAGCGCGCCGAACGACAAAGCCGCCAGCGACGCATAACCGAAACCGAAGCTGCCCGAGTTCGGCATCAGAATCATCACAATGACCGCAATCAGCGTGCCGTAAAGCAGATACGGTAGACGGCGGCCGCCCAAGCGCGGCTTCCAAGTGCGGTCGGAGTAATAACCGACAATCGGCTGCACCAGCATCCCCGCCAACGGCGGCAGGATAAAGAACCAGCCGAGGCTGTGCGGGTCGGCGCCGAGCGTCTGGAAGATGCGGCTCATCTGCGAGCTTTGCAGGGTAAAGGCCGTCTGAACGCCGAGAAAACCGAAACTGAGCATCCAAATCGTGCTTTTCGGCAGCGAGGGCAAGCCCTGCCGCGTGGGTTGCGTATTGTCCGACATGAGGTAGTCCTTTCGTTTCTTTGTAATAAAACCGGTTTCGGTAAACATCATCGAGCGATGGATACCGATAAAAAGGGGCGTGTTGTGACGGCGCATGATGTTGAGTCGCGCGGGTCAAGGGTCGTCTGAAAACGAAGACAGAAGACGGTTTCAGACGACCTGGTGTCCACATCACACTAAGCTATTTTTTAATCAACAGTTCGGGCAATTCAGCCCCATCGGTGCAATTTCGGTAACGCAGGCAGCGGCTAAACCATAATCATCGTTATGATGAAGTCGGTTTGGGAGAGGACATCGGGCTGCGAAGCGGCAAGAAATTGTTTAAGGAATTCAATTAAAGAGGAGGCGTCCTCACTTGGATAACAGTCGGGTAAAACCATTTTCTGCGCTTGTCACGGATAGAAAGCGTAGCGTTCAAACATTTGTTTTCAGACGGTTTTGAGTAACGTGTCATCAGTAAAAACGCGCAGGGGATGTTGTCGGAAGAGTAGGGTGGGCGCGATTTGCTGAGGGATGGTATTGTTGTTGTGAAGCATCTGGTATAGATAAGCGGGGTCATTATGTTTTAAAACATACATGCTGGCAAGTGGCTATCAGTACCATAGTTGACTATCCGCAAAGTTTGAGTGGAGAAGCAAAGAAACGGCTTGCAAGCTGTTTACTGATTCGTCCTATTTACCGTAGGGTATATCGGGAAGGCGGCAGAGAGTTTGGGGATAAGGTATACAGGTCGTCTGAAAACGGTTCATCCCGTTTTCAGACGACCTTTTTTGACAATGTGATACACTGTCATTCTGACGACATAAATTATCGATGCAAAGCCAAACGCTTCAGGAATACAAATTGAACATCCTCATTACTTCTCCCCGTGCGCCCGTTGCGCTGGAATGGGCGCGGTTCGCCAAACGCGGCGGACATCAGGTTGTGTTTTGCGACAGCCTGCATTTTCCGGTCGGCATTTTTGCCGGATTGGGCGAGTACCGCCGCATTCCCGCGCCGCGTTTGGATTTCGCCGGCTATGCGCGTGCTATGACGGAATTGGTGGCGCAGGCGGATTGTGTGATTCCGACCTGTGAAGATATTTTTTATTTGGCGAAGCTGGATTTGCCGGAATCGGAGCGCGCCAAATGTTGGATGCCCGATCATGAAACACTATTCACCCTGCATGACAAATTCCGTTTTTTCGAACGGATGCCGCAGGATACGGCGGTGCGTTTTCCGGCTACGCGCCGAATCACGTCGGTCGGCGAAGTCGAATGCGACAGCGTGAAGAAAACGGTATTGAAGCCCGTTTATTCGCGTTTCGGTCGTTCCGTAATACGCGGCGTAACGGAGGGTCGTCTGAAAAACATCCATATCAGTGCGGATTATTCTTGGGTGCAGCAGGATTTCATTACGGGGCAGGGGGTGTGCAATTATGTGATTTGCGAACACGGCAAAGTGTTGGCGCATGCCGCCTACCGCCCGCGCTACCTGCTCAACGATTCGGCATCGACCTATTTCGAGCCGCTTTCCGACCCGCGTTTGGACGAATTTGTGACGAAATTTGCCGAGCAAAACGCGTTTCACGGACAGGCGGCTTTTGACTTTATTGATGACGGAAACGATTTGTGGCTGTTGGAATGCAACCCCCGCGCGACCAGCGGCCTGCATCTTTTACGCGAGGATTTGATATTTGACGGAGCAGGGCGCTTGCAGCAACGGAAACACAACACGCCATCCAAACCTTTACGGGTCGGCGCGACCTTGCCGCTGCTTTTCGGTTATCGGGCTTGGAAAGAGGGAAAATGGACGGCGCTTTGGCAGGACTTCCGTCGAGCCGATGATGTGATTGCCGATTTGCCTTTCTATGCGCAATGGCTGGCATTGGGCGAGATGATGTGGCGCAGTATCCGGCATCATAAGCCTTTAACCAGCGCCAGCACTTTCGATATTGAGTTTGATGGCGATGAAAACTGATCTGTCCCACGAATTTTCGGCATTGTTCCGAGACATTCCGCTGCAACGCCTGTTTGCCAATATGAATGCCCGCGCCGAGGTTTTGAATATCGACGGTTTGGATATTCCCTGCACCGTCATCGACCGGATCACGCCTAATTGCTATACCGCGTCGCCGCATTCGGCAATCGTGGATTATGCGAAGGACGAGTTGGGCAAGCTGCCCGGCGGTCAGCGTTTGCTTGCGGCCGGTTTGTTGTCGGCGTTAAGCGGCATTCTGCGGCTGAATCAGATCGACCGTATGGTGACGCTGAACAATTATTGCCTCTCTACCAATAGCTTCTCTGAGGCTTTTCAGACGACCCCAATGTCGCAGCTGACCCAAGCCGCCGTCGCAAAATGGCCGGAACATGCTTTGTCCGTCCGTTCGCTGAATCCGCACCAACATAAGGATTTGATTGAACGGCTGGAACAGCTCGGTTGGAAAATGGTTGTGACGCGGCAGGTTTACATTATGGACGATTGGCAGGCAGTCATGGCAAAAACCAATACCAAACGCGACCGCAAGATATTTAATGACGGACGTTATGTTTTTGAGCGCTTGAGTGCCGACAGCCCTGATGCGGATTTTGAAGCGGCGGTGCATTGGTACAACTGCCTGTATCTGAACAAATATTCCAAGCAAAACGTACAATTTACCGTTGAATTTATGCGCGAAGCCGTATCGCGCGATATCTTGAATTTATTTCTACTGCGTGACGGCAAAACCGGTGAAAGTGCCGGAGTATCAGGCGTGGTCATCGACAGCAATACCGCTACTTCGCCCATCGTCGGCTACGATGATGCCAAGCCGCAAAGTGATGCCTTATACCGCCGCTGCATGACGCGTTCCATGCAAACCTGTATCGAAGCGGATGTCCCTTTAAATTTCAGTTCCGGTGCGCCTGATTTCAAAAGGGTACGCGGTGCAGTACCTGAAATCGAATATATGGCGGTCTATACGTCCCATCTCCGACCTGCGCGCCGGCTTATTTGGAAGCTGTTACACGCATTGAGCCAGGGGTATTACAAAAAAATCCTGATTAAATACAAACTGTAAACATAAATATTGAACTTAAAAAACGGAGTACATCATGAAAAAAACGTTTTTACTCATCTGCCTTGCCGCCACTGCGGCCGCATCCGCCGAAACGATATCGTTGGAAGTATCGGGCAATCCGGCATTCCGTCAATATTCCGCAAATGCAAAGGTAGAGCCTGCGTTCAAATCCATACAAAACGAATGCGGTGATTTTGCCGTTGCACCTGTTTCGCTTTCCCCGAAAAAGGACACCAAATATTTCGTCGCAGTCTGCACAATGGGCGGCAGCGCATCGACAGAATTCCAAATCCTCTCCAGCGGACGCGGCAAATCAAAGGTCTTGTTGGAAGACGGAGGTTATGGAATCAATATCTTGCCGAAACAACATAACGGCTTGCGCGATATCGCCGTTACAGAAGGCAATGCAGGATATTGCACCGAAACGCGTTACCGCTTTAATGGAAAAGCCTACCGTCCCTATAAACGTAAGAGCTGCCTAGGTTAATCCATGCTGTAAGTTTCAAAAGAGGTGTATCAACATGAAAAAGTTGATTCAACATCACAATCAAATAAAACGACACAAACCATGAACATAGAAAAAATGAAACGTGCTTGGTATCCGTTGATACCGAGCAAGCAGCTGAAAAACAAACCCGTTCATCGCGAATTGTTGGGACAGCAGCTGGTATTGGTACGGCTGAACGGACACGCAGCCTGTATGGATGACTGTTGTCCGCATCGGCATGTGCCGCTGAGTGCGGGCAAAATCGTTTCGGGTAAACTCCAATGTTGTTATCACGGCTGGGAGTTTGACGCGCAAGGTAAAGTTTTGACTGTTGTCGGCGGGATGTGTGCTTGTGAAGAAGCTGAGAGTGTTCCTACGTTTCCATGCCGAGAGTACGACGATTGGGTGTGGGTTTGTCTGGTTTCCGATATTCCTTTTGAACCGTATGCCGATTTTGAAGCACCGGAAGGTTTTGAAACCGCTAACGCCGTCCGATATATGGAAGGTGATTTCATCCACGCCATCGAAAACTTCCTCGACCCGACCCATACACGCTACATCCATGCCAAACTGCTGCGCAACAACGGCAGGCAAAGCATGCAGATCAGCCAGAGCCACCACGAACGCGGTTTCGTGACGCATTATCGTCTCAATCAACAGCAAAACGGATTGATTAATAAGTTGTTCGACAAAGGCATTACCGTCAACGATGCGGCATTTACCTTCCCGGGTTTGGTGCGTATCGATTACTTCACACCGAACAGTCATGAATATCGGATTTCCGCCTTCTTTATCCCTCAAAACAAGGGCAGTATGGGCTTAAATGTCCGAGTCCATTTCCCTAAAAGCCGCTTTCCGTTGCCTATTAAATTCCATCTGTTCCGCCCGTTTCTGGAACGGCTGATGGTTCAGGATTCCGCCGTTATCAAAAGCCAATACCATCATCACAAAGAACATTATGCGAATAGGCCTTATTGCAGCACCACCAATGATTTGGTGATTGATCATTTGCTGCATCTCTTCTTAGAAAACATGCCGGAGGGCATAGACAAAACGGGAGAAATGAGTTTATAGAGAATGCGAAACAGGAGGAGAAGCGTGGCAGCTTGAGGGTCGTCTGAAAACAGTGTAAAACGGGTTTCAGACGACCCCTTCTATAAAAACTGTCAACAATTTTCATTAATATATTCCAAATGCCCGAATATTTATTTTATAAAAATCAATACTCAATCTTTTCGGTATTCGGATAATGTTAAAAGATGAAAGATTTTGTCTTGATTGAACAGGCGGTTTGCGTTATCGTTTGCATTCTTTCATTCATAAACTCTGTGTTTCATTCCAATTGATTGGACAGTCTGACTGTCGCCGTGTTCCTTCAATGCGCGTACCCTAAACCGCTGCTTGGAGGGCTTGCATTACAGGTGCTGTGGCGAGGCGGGTTGCCCCTATTGGTTTGAAGCCGTATAAAAGAGGTCATTATGCAATTATCAGGTGCACAAATCATAGTGCAAAGTCTCAAAGCCGAAGGTGTAGAGTATGTTTTCGGCTATCCGGGCGGCGCAGTCATCGAAATCTACGACGCTATTTTCCAACTCAATAAATTCAAGCACATCCTGACCCGACACGAGCAGGCGGCGGTACACGCAGCAGATGCGTATGCGCGCGTCAGCGGCAAAGTCGGCGTCGCGCTGGTTACTTCCGGTCCGGGCGTGACCAATGCGCTGACAGGCATCGCCACCGCATACAGCGATTCGATTCCGATGGTGGTCATCAGCGGACAGGTCGGCAATTCGCTCATCGGTACGGATGCGTTTCAAGAGGTGGATACGGTCGGCATTACCCGTCCGTGCGTCAAACACAATTTCTTGGTAACCAACGTCAACGAGCTTGCCGAGACCATTAAAAAGGCATTCCAAATCGCCGCCAGCGGCCGTCCAGGCCCCGTTGTGGTCGATATTCCCAAAGATGTAACGCAGGCGATGGCGAAATTCAGCTATCCGCAGGAAGACATCTTTATCCGCTCTTACCAACCTGTCGTACAAGGCCATATCGGGCAGATTAAAAAAGCCATCCAAATGTTGGCTTCCGCCAAACGTCCGATCGTTTATTTCGGCGGCGGCGTGGTATTGGGCAATGCTTCGGAAGAGCTGACGAAGTTTGTCCGCATGACGGGCGCACCGTGTACCGGCACGCTGATGGGGCTGGGCGCGTACCCTTCAAGCGACCGCCAATTCTTGGGCATGCTGGGTATGCACGGCACTTACGAAGCCAACCTCGCCATGCAAAACGCAGATGTCGTGTTGGCAGTGGGCGCGCGTTTTGACGACCGTGTCGTCTCCGTTCCGTCCAAATTCTTTGAAAAAGCCAAAAAAGTCATTCACATTGATGTTGACCCGTCCAGCATCGCCAAACGCGTCAAAGTCGATATTCCGATTGTCGGCGACGTGAAAAACGTCTTGTCCGAAATGATTGCCTTGTGGGGCAAACAGGATGCGCCTGCCGCCGACTCTTTGGACAAATGGTGGAAAAACATCGAAGAATGGCGTTCGCGCAACTGCCTGTGGTTTGACAACGACAGCGAAATCATCAAACCGCAATATGTCGTGCAGAAACTTGCCGAAGTTACCGGCAATTCCGCCATCATCACTTCGGACGTGGGACAACACCAAATGTTCGCGGCGCAATATTATCCGTTCGAACGCCCGCGTCAATGGCTCAATTCCGGCGGCTTGGGTACGATGGGAGTAGGCCTGCCGTATGCGTTGGGCGCGAAACTCGCCGCTCCCGACCAAGACGTATTCTGTATTACGGGCGAAGGTTCGATTCAGATGAACATCCAGGAATTGTCCACCTGCTTCCAATACCATGTCCCGATTAACGTCGTTACCCTCAACAACGGCTACCTCGGCATGGTTCGCCAATGGCAGGAGCTGTATTACGGCAACCGCGAATCGGAAACCTATTTCGATTCCCTGCCCGATTTCGTCAAACTGGCGGAAGCATACGGGCACATCGGCATCCGCGTGGACAAAAAATCCGATGTTGAAGGCGCGCTTTTGGAAGCGGTCAAACAAAAAGACCGTCTGGTATTTATCGACTTCTTGACCGATAAGAAACAAAACGTGCTGCCCATGGTCGGCAACGGCAAAGGTTTGGACGAAATGGTCCTGCCGCCGCATATGCGCGAAAACCCTAAAGCGTAAGGAGAACGACAATGCGACATATCTTATCTGTTCTGATGGAAAACGAATCAGGCGCGATGAGCCGCGTGGTCGGTCTTTTCTCCGCTCGCGACTACAACATCGACTCCTTGGCAGTAGCCCCGACCGAAGACAAAACCCTTTCGCGCATGACCATCGTTACCCATGGCGACGAGCAAGTCATCGAACAAATCACCAAGCAACTCAATAAATTGATTGAGGTGGTCAAAGTGGTCGATTTGAACGAAAGCCGTTTTGTCGAACGCGAACTGATGTTGGTAAAAGTCCGCGCCGTCGGCAAAGACCGCGACGAATTTTTACGCCTGACCGAAATCTACCGTGGCAGCATCATCGACGTAACCGACCGCAGCTACACCATCGAAATCACAGGCTCGACCGACAAACTCGACTCCTTCCTCGAAACCGTCGGACGCGCCCAGATTTTGGAAACCGTACGCACAGGCGCAGCCGGCATCGGCCGCGGCGAGCGTATTTTGAAAATTTAACGCCGTCGGTTTTTCAGACGACCCGATAGGTCGTCTGAAAACAAAAACGGCAGGAGAGATTGATGTCAAACATTAAAATCGTCGCACTGGTTACCGTCAAACCCGAATACACGGAAACGCTGAAACCCTTGTTCCAAAGCCTGGTCAAAGCCAGCCGCGCGGAAGAAGGCAACATCAGCTACGATTTGCATCAGGAAATCGGCAAACCCGAGCGTTTCGTCTTCGTCGAAAACTGGAAATCCCAAGCAGCTATCGACGCGCACAACGCCAGCGAACATTTCCAAGGTTTCGTCAAAGCCATCGACGGCAAAACCGATGCGCTCGAAATCGTTTTGATGGAAGAACTCTCCGTTTAACCCTTTACCCTCAATCCAACCGTCCGGCATCCTCAACACAAAGCCGGAATCCATTTTACCCAAAGGAAATCAAATGCAAGTTTATTACGATAAAGACGCCGACCTGTCCCTGATCAAAGGCAAAACCGTCTCCATCATCGGCTACGGCTCACAAGGCCACGCCCACGCCGCCAACCTGAAAGATTCAGGCGTAAACGTAGTAGTCGGCCTGCGCCAAGGCGGCTCTTGGAAAAAAGCAGAAGCAGCCGGCTTCGAAGTATTGTCCGTAGCCGATGCCACCAAAAAAGCAGACGTAGTGATGATTCTGCTGCCCGACGAAAACCAACCCGTCGTATACAAGAACGAAATCGAGCCTAACCTGAAACAAGGCGCGGTACTCGCTTTCGCACACGGCTTCAACGTCCACTACAACCAAATCGTACCGCGTGCCGACTTGGACGTAATTATGGTCGCCCCCAAAGGCCCCGGTCACACCGTACGCAGTGAATTCCTGAAAGGCGGCGGCGTACCTTCACTGATCGCCGTTTACCAAGATAAAAGCGGTAAAGCCCGCGACATCGCCCTGTCTTACGCAGCAGCCAACGGCGGCACCAAAGGCGGCGTGATTGAAACCAACTTCCGCGAAGAAACCGAAACCGACCTCTTCGGCGAACAAGCCGTATTGTGCGGCGGCGTGGTCGAACTGATCAAAACCGGCTTCGAAACCCTGACCGAAGCAGGCTACGCGCCCGAAATGGCATACTTCGAATGCCTGCACGAAATGAAGCTCATTGTTGACCTGATTTACGAAGGCGGCATCGCCAACATGAACTACTCCATTTCCAACAACGCGGAGTACGGCGAATACGTTACCGGCGTGGAAGTCATCAACGACAAATCCCGCGAAGCCATGCGCAACGCCCTCAAACGCATCCAAACCGGCGAATACGCTAAAATGTTCATCCAAGAAGGCGCCGTCAACTACGCCAGCATGACCGCCCGCCGCCGCCTGACTGCCGACCACCAAATCGAAAAAGTCGGCGCGCAACTCCGTTCCATGATGCCTTGGATTGCCAAAAACAAACTGGTCGACCTGGACAAAAACTAATCCGACTCGGTTCAACCATAAGCAAACCTGCCCGACGATTCGGGCAGGTTTTTTGTTACGTTGAGATTTTGGGAAATCAAAAATCCAGTGGAGGAAAGGTCGTCTGAAAGACGAATTGATGATTGAACTGCACCCCAAAAGTTGGACATCCCCTCCAACTCACAAGGTGCAGTTT
>CAUOMQ010000013.1:0-30479 GCA_963456805.1 uncultured Neisseria sp.
GGTTAAACCTTCAAAGTTGAGTATTGTACTATTTTATTTTTAATTGACTATAAATGCCCATTCCGTCCCGTTGTTGAAGCTCGGGGGAACGTCGCGGGCATCTATCCAATGTGTCGGGGAATCCCCCAACTCGAAATCATAATCCTGGGTAACTTTCGAATAACGCATCAACCCCTTGGTCGGCGCACCGGTGATGTTACGGTGCTGACGGCTGAAGCCAAACGTAAAGCCGTCTTTGTCAGTTGGCGTCCAATCGAATACAGTGTAGAAGGCATGGGATTTGCGTTTGATTCTGTCCATAAAGCTGTCGCCGTCCTCCCATGTTCCGACGATGCGGCCGCGCAAGGTTTGGGATTTGTTCAACGCACCGCCGTAATCGAATTCGACACGTTTGTTGTTCCAAGAACCGTATTTCAGGTTCAATTCCCCCGATTTTTTCGCCATCGGGCGTTTGCGCACGAAATTGACGCTGGCCGCCGGATCGCCCACTCCGGTGCTCAGCCCGTTCGAACCGCGGATGATTTCCACCCTGTCGTAAAGATAGCTGTCCTGTGCGGCAATAAAGCGCGGCCCGCCGAGCAGGTATTTATTGGCCAGCACACCGTCAAGCTGGTAATTATCGACGGGGAAGCCGCGCGAATAATACTGGGCTTCGCCCATGCCGGTAACGGAGTCCTGCAAGACGGTAATACCCGGCGTTTCTTCCAGCACCTGATCAAGGTTCTGCAAATTCTGATCCTGCATCTGCTGCTGGGTGAAAACGGTTACACTTTGCGGGGTTTCTTTGAGTTTCAAGTCAAGCTTGGTGGCCGAGGTGCTGCCTTTGACGGTGTAGTTGCCATTACTCTGGGCGGGTGTATTTCTTGCCCCCTTTACGGTAATTTCGTTCAGATTGACTTTATCGGGTACAGTTTGAGCATATGCGGATGAAAATGCAAAAGCGATGACGATACTCAAACAGTTAGGCTGCCACAGGCTGTTCATAACTGCTCCTTAATGGGAAATGAATTCAGATATGAGTAAGGTCGTCTGAAAAAGTAAGATAGGAAGATGTTGATATGATTGATTTGTTTTTTTGAGAATGATTATATGTTGAATAAAAATTAAAGATAACACTGCAAAGTATAGAATATCCGACAATTTATGTAGCTTATGCGACAATCTGTACGATATAGTGGATTAACTTTAAACCACTATAACGCTGGAAACAAACGCCTAACGAAATTTGCAGATTATGGCAAACCAAGTAAAAAGGTCGTCTGAAAACCTGTTTCCAAGTTTTCAGACGACCTTTCGGTTTCTCAGTCAAAACGACTAAGCGTTATTACGCCAAGCCTTTTGCTTTCAACACTTCCAGCATGGTACTGCCCAATTCGGCAGGGCTGCGGGTGTAGGCGATGCCGGCTTTTTCGAAAGCGGCGAATTTTTCTTCCGCAGTACCTTTGCCGCCGGAGATAATCGCACCGGCGTGGCCCATGCGTTTGCCTTTAGGAGCGGTCACACCGGCGATGTAGCCGACGACGGGTTTGGTTACGTTGGATTGGATGTATTCGGCTGCTTCTTCTTCCGCAGTACCGCCGATTTCACCGATCATGATGATGGCGTCGGTATCGGGGTCTTCTTGGAAGAGTTTCAGCGCGTCAATTTGGTTCATGCCCGGAATCGGGTCGCCGCCGATACCGATACAGGTCGATTGACCCAAGCCCAGTTTGGTGGTTTGTGCCACGGCTTCGTAAGTCAATGTACCGGAACGGGAAATGATGCCGATACGGCCGGGAGTGTGGATGTGGCCCGGCATAATGCCGATTTTGCACTCGCCCGGAGTAATCACGCCCGGGCAGTTTGGGCCGACCAAACGTGTGCCGTTGCCGTTGGTTTCCAGATAGCGTTTGGCTTTGAGCATGTCCAGAGTCGGTACGCCTTCGGTAATCACAACCACCAAGCCTACGCCGGAATCAACCGCTTCAACGATAGAATCCAATACAAACGGAGCGGGAACGTAAATTACGGATGCGTCCGCGCCGGTTTCTTTAACGGCTTCTTTCATGGTGTTGAACACGGGCAGGTTCAGGTGGGTTTGACCGCCTTTACCCGGGGTCACGCCGCCGACGACTTTAGTGCCGTAAGCCAGAGCTTGTTCGGAGTGGAAAGTACCGTTTTTACCGGTGAAACCTTGAACCAATACTTTGGTGTCTTTATTAATCAATACGCTCATTCTTTTCTCCTTAGGCGTTTACGGCTGCGACAATTTTTTCGGCTGCGTCATTCAGGCCGTCGGCGGAAGTCAGTTTCAGACCTGATTCGTTCAGGATTTTCGCGCCGAGTTCGGCATTGTTGCCTTCCAGACGGACAACGACAGGCACGTCAACGTTGATTTCTTTAACGGCTGCCACGATGGCTTCCGCAATCATGTCGCAACGGACGATACCGCCGAAGATGTTGATCAATACGCCTTTGACGGATTTGTCTTCGAGAATCAGTTTAAACGCTTCAACTACGCGCTCTTTGGTCGCGCCGCCGCCTACGTCCAAGAAGTTGGCAGGTTGACCGCCTTTCAGTTTGATGATGTCCATGGTCGCCATCGCCAAACCTGCGCCGTTCACCATACAGCCGATGTTGCCTTCCAGCGCAACGTAGTTCAGGTCGAATTCGGAGGCTTTCAGCTCGCGTTCGTTTTCTTGGGATTTATCGCGCAATTCGGCGATTTTCGGCAGGCGGTAGAGGGCGTTGCTGTCGATACCGATTTTGCCATCCACGCAGGCGAGCGCGCCGTTTTCTCGAACTGCCAGCGGGTTCACTTCAAACAGGGCAAAGTCGTTTTCGACAAACGCTTTGTACGCGCCGGTCATCAGTTTGACGAACTCGTTGATTTGTTTGTCTTTCAAGCCCAGTTGGAACGCAACTTCACGCGCTTGGCAGGGTTGCAGGCCGACCAGCGGGTCAACGGTTACTTTGAAGATTTTTTCAGGGGTTTCAGCGGCAACTTTTTCGATTTCCACACCGCCTTCGGTCGAAGCCATGAATGTGATGCGACGGGTAGAACGGTCGACCACCGCGCCCAAATACAGCTCGGTTTGCACCGGATACATGTCTTCGCAAACCAAAACGCTGTTGACCGGCTGACCGTTGGCATCGGTTTGATAAGTAACCAGATTGGTGCCAATCAGGCTTTCTGCCACTTCTTTGGCTTCTTCACGGCTTTTGACGACTTTTACGCCGCCCGCTTTACCGCGTCCGCCTGCGTGGACTTGGGCTTTGACGACAGCAAATTTGCCGCCCAGTTTGTCGTAAGCGGCTGCGGCTTCCTCGCCGTTGTGTGCCAAAATACCGCCTTGCACAGGCAAGCCGTAGCCTGCCAGCAGTTCTTTAGCCTGATACTCGTGTAGATTCATGGATTTCTCCTTTAGATTAGTGGAATGCCCTGAGACTGCCCATAAATGGCAACCCCGTGCGTTTCAGACGACCTTTCGGCGGTCGGAAAATCGTCGTTTCACTTGCTGAACGGCAACCACATCCGCGCAAGCAGATACATGATTGCGCCGCCGCCCCCGAGGATAAAAAAGACGATGCCTTTTTTACGCGAATTCGGGCAGAGCAGGTAAACGGCAAGGCTGAAACTGATAAACAACAATGCCACGCGCCAAACCAATTCTTTGTCTTTGAAGCGGTTGAGCGTATAAGTTTCGGTCATCATCACATACATTTGCCACAACGCGGCCATACACATGCTGATGATGCCCATCGGTATAAACAGGATACCGATTACTTCTTTATTCATAATCAAATGCTGTCTGTGAATGTGTCGCCGATTATATAGTAGATTCTGCTTAAATCGTCATTCCGGTCAGGGAACAATAGCAACTGATACGCTCTATTTTCTCTCTATACCTATCGGAACATTGCTTCCGAACATTCATCTTTCCGAAAAGGTCGTCTGAAAAAGTTTCAGACGACCTTTTATGCTTTACTTGACCTCATCAGCCGTGCAAAGCGCGTTTGTCGGCGGCCAGTGCGGCTTCGTGAACCACTTCGGACAAGGTCGGATGGGCATGAATGATGCGGGCGATGTCTTCGCTGCTGGCGAAGAATTCGAGCGCAGTGACGCCTTCAGTAACCAATTCGCTGACGACCGGACCGATCATGTGTACGCCCAAGATGCGGTCGGTTTTGGCATCTGCCAACACTTTGACCGTACCTTTGGCTTTACCCATTGCCAACGCGCGACCGTTTGCGCCGAAGCCGGAAGTGCCTTTTTTGTATTCCACGCCTTCGGCTTTGAGCTGCTCTTCGGTTTTACCGACCCAAGCGATTTCGGGATCGGTGTAAATCACGAACGGTACGCTGTTGAAGTCGATATGCGGTTTCTGTCCGGCGATGCGCTCGGCAACAGCAACGCCTTCGTCGCTGGCTTTGTGCGCCAGCATCGGGCCGCGAACCACGTCGCCGATTGCCCAGACATTAGGCAGGTTGGTGCGGCATTCGCCGTCCACTTTGATAAAGCCGCGCTCGTCTTTTTCCAAGCCGACGGCTTCGGCGTTCAAGCCTTTAGTATTCGGAATACGGCCGATGGCGACGATGAGTTTGTCGAAAACTTCGGTTTTGGCTTCGCCTGCGGCGGTCTGGTAGGCAACGGAAACGCCTTTGCCTTCAGATTTGATGTCGCCGATTTTCACGCCTAGCTCGATGTTCAAGCCCTGCTCTTTGGTGAAGTATTTGAAGGCTTCTTTGGCGATTTGCTGGTCGGCGGCGGCAAGGAAAGTCGGCATGGCTTCAAGGATGGTTACTTGCGAACCGACGCGGTTCCATACCGAACCCATTTCCAAACCAATCACACCCGAACCGATTACGCCCAGTTTGGCGGGCACTTCGGTCAGGTTCAATGCGCCTTCGTTGTCCAATACGTTTACATTGTCGATGGCAACCTGTGGCAGCGGACGCGGTACGGAACCGGTTGCTACGATGACGTGTTTGGCTTCGATAACGGTTTTTTCGCCTTTGTTATCGACTTCGATTTGGTAGGCATCGCCGTTTTTTCCGGCAAACGAAGCCGTACCGAACAGGCTGGTTACTTTGTTTTTTTGAAACAGGAATTTCACGCCGCCGGTGAGCTTGGTTACGATGGCGTCTTTGCGCGCAATCATTTTCGCCGCGTCGAATTTGATCTCGCCGACGTTGATGCCGTGTTCGGCAAAATCATGCTGCGCAGCGTGGAAATGTTCGCTGGATTGCAACAGGGCTTTGGAAGGAATGCAGCCGACGTTCAGGCAGGTACCGCCCAGCGCGGGCGCGTCGCCTGCTTTGTTGACGCCCGCATCGACACAGGCGGTTTTGAAACCCAGTTGGGCGGCGCGGATGGCGGCAACATATCCGCCGGGGCCTGCGCCGATGACTACTACATCGTATTGAGACATGTGAAAAATCCTTTGTTTGACATTTTTGCCGCAGGAAAACCTTCGGCAAAAGTTCATCCACTATATTTTGCATAAGAGGTCGTCTGAAAGCGCGGCTTCAACGCAGTTAAAACTCATTCTGCCTTTTTCAGAGTGCGAAGCCTGCCCGCAGGCACGACCTTTGAAACTTCAGCCCGATTGGTTCGGCCGCATCAGCGGCGACAGGAATGCGGGCTGTATTCCCTGACTTCCTGTCCGGTGAAATTGTTGTAAACGCGGACGGTAGCGTGCGGATAACGTTTGCACAAAACGCTGCGGGCGACGGGAATGCCTGCTTTGTTGCTGTCCATTTCAAAACGCTTGTTCAACATTCTGCCGCGCGCATCATAAGCGTTGACGGAATATTCCTTGCCTTCGAATGCGGCACACGCGCCAAGCAGGGAAACGACAGCCAAAAGCGGAAACAGGGAGATGGGTTTCATGGATACGCTCCTATGGATTTTCAAGCGTTTGCTTCTACACGAAAAATGGCAGCAACAAACCCTATTCTCCCTTGGGTTTCAAACATCCCGCCGTTTTCAGACGACCTTTTTTCGTTTTAAGGTCGTCTGAAAACCAGCAAGCAGTTCGATTTCAAACTGCTCTGTTTTTATCCGCTTTATATCCCTTTGACGGCGTTTACAGATCCAACAACAGGCGTGCCGGATCTTCCAGCGCGTCTTTGATGGCAACCAAAGTCAACACGGCTTCGCGGCCGTCGATGATGCGGTGGTCGTAAGAGAGTGCCAGATACATCATCGGGCGGACGACGACTTGACCGTTTTCTACGACTGCACGCTCTTTGGTCGCGTGCATACCCAAAATGGCGGATTGTGGCGGGTTGATAATCGGGGTGGACATCATAGATCCGAACGTACCGCCGTTGGTGATGCTGAACGTACCACCGGTCAAATCTTCCAGCGCAATTTTGCCGTCTTTGGCTTTTTTGGCGTAATCGACGATGGCTTGTTCGATGTCGGCAATGCTCATTTGGTCGGCATCGCGCAGAATCGGAACGACCAGACCGCGCGGGCTGCCGATGGCGATACCGATGTCGAAGTAACCGTGATAAACGATGTCGTTGCCGTCAACGGAGGCATTAACCACCGGATATTTTTTCAGCGCGGCAACGGCTGCTTTGACGAAGAAAGACATGAAACCGAGTTTGGTACCGTGTTCTTTCTCGAATTTTTCTTTGTATTTCGCACGCAAGTCCATGATGGGTTTCATGTTGACTTCGTTGAACGTAGTCAGAATCGCGTTTTCCTGTTGCGAAGCTAAGAGACGTTCGGCAACACGGGCGCGCAGGCGACTCATCGGAACGCGTTGTTCCGGACGCGCACCCGCGGGAACAGGTGCAGACGCAGCAGCGGGTGCAGCGGCAGGTTTGGCAGCAGCGTTTTGCACGTCTTCTTTCAAAACGCGACCGTCGCGGCCGGAACCTTGCAGCGCGTTCACATCCACGCCGGTTTCGGCTGCCAGTTTGGCGGCGGCAGGCATGGCGGCATTGGTTTGCGCAGCGGCGGGAGCGGCTTCAGGCGCAGGCGCGGCGGCTGGGGTTTCAGCAGAAGCGGAAGCGGTTGCCGCAGTATCGATGCGTGCCAACACTTGCTCGGCGGCAACGGTTTCGCCGTTTTGGGCAATGATTTCAACCAATACGCCGGCTTGCGGGGAAGGTACTTCCAAAACCACTTTGTCGGTTTCGATGTCGATCAGGATTTCGTCGCGCGCTACGGCTTCGCCGACTTTTTTCTTCCATTCCAAGAGCGTGCCTTCGGATACGCTTTCGGACAGCATGGGTACTTTTACATCAATAATCATTTTGTGTCTCCGGATGGTCGTTGGTTTTCAGACGACCTGTTGTGTGTTATCTCTTTTGTTTGGCGGGCGTTCCGTCTGAAGTGTTTCATTCGGAACGCCGCACCGTATTGCGTTACAGCATCATTGCGTCTTCAACCAGCTGTTTCAGCTGGGCGACGTGTTTGCTCATATAGCCGACGGCGGGCGATGCGCTGCTCGGACGACCGGCATAAGACAGTTTTTGGCTTTCGCCGATAACGTCTTCCAAGCGGTGGCGGATTTGGTAGAACGCGCCTTGGTTTTTCGGCTCTTCCTGCGCCCAAACCACGGATTTCGCGTTCGGATATTTCGCCAACTCTGCACGCACCTCGTCATATGGGAACGGATAAAGCTGCTCAACGCGGACGATGGCGACATCGTTTTCCAGTTTGCGCTCGGCGCGACCTGCTTCCAAATCGTAGTAAACCTGTCCGGCGCAAAGAATCACACGTTTCACGCTTTCATTGTTGCCACGCTCGGCGGTATCGCCGATAACGGGGCGGAAGCGCGAACCTTCGGTAAAGTTTTCCAGCGGACTCATCGCACCTTTGAAGCGCAACAGGCGTTTGGACATGAAAATCACCAGCGGTTTGCGGTACGAACCCAAGACTTGGCGTTGCAGCAGGTGGAACATTTGCGACGCTTCAGACGGCATAATGATTTGCATATTGTGTTCGGAGCACAGTTGCAACCAACGTTCTACGCGGCCGGATGAGTGTTCCGGACCCTGACCGTCGTAGCCGTGCGGCAGGATGGTGGTCAGACCGCAGAGACGGCCCCATTTGGTTTCGCCGGACGACAGGAATTGGTCGATGGTCACTTGCGCGCCGTTGGCAAAGTCGCCGAACTGCGCTTCCCAAATGGTCAGTTTGTCGGGCGCGGAGCAGGCGAAACCGTATTCGAACGCCATAACCGCTTCTTCATTCAAGATGGAGTCGATAACGAGGAATTCGCCTGCGCCTTCGCCCATATTGCGCAGCGGTACATAAGTGCCGTCATCCCATTTTTCGCGTTTTTGGTCGTGCAATACGGCATGGCGGTGCGAGAACGTACCTCGTCCGGAGTCTTCGCCGGAAATGCGCACGCCGTGGCCTTTGGTGACCAGACTGGCGTATGCGAGGGTTTCCGCCATACCCCAGTCAATCGGCTGACTGCCCGCAGCCATACCTTTACGCGCTTCGAGCACGCGTTTGGCAGTCGGATGCAGTGCAAAGCCTTCGGGAACGGCGGTAAATTTCTCGGCAAGACGCTCGATGTCGGCAGCAGGCAGGCCGGTTTCCACGTCTTCGCGCCAGTCTTTGCCTTGGTATTTGCTCCAGTCGATTTGCGTGCGTTGGAAATTGCTCAACGTCGTTTGCTCAACGTGTTCGCCTTTATCCAAAGCATCGCGGTAGGCTTGGATATAGCCGTCGGCTTCCGCCTGCGTTACCACGCCTTCTGCAATCAGTTGTTCGGTGTACAAAGCACGCGCACCGGGGTGTTGCGATACTTTTTTGTACATCATCGGCTGGGTCAGGGTCGGATCGTCGCCCTCGTTGTGACCCCATTTGCGGTAGCAGACGACATCGATCACGATATCTTTGTTGAATTTCTTACGGTAGTCCAAAGCGGCTTGGATGGCGAAGCAAACGCGTTCCGGATCGTCGCCGTTGACGTGGATGACCGGAGCGGAAACCATTTTCGCCACGTCGGTACAATGCACGGTCGAACGGGTGTCGCGGGTATCGGAAGTAGTGAAGCCGATTTGGTTGTTGATGACAATGTGAACCGTACCGCCGGTGGTGTAGCCGCGCGTTTTGGATAGGTTGAACGTTGCTTGGTTGACGCCCAAGCCGACAAATGCAGAGTCGCCATGAATCAATACGGGCAATACTTTGTCGCGGCCGTTTTCGCCCAAACGTTTTTGTTTGGCGCGTGCAGAACCTTCAACAACAGGATTGACGATTTCCAAATGCGACGGATTGAACGCCAAAGAAACGTGCATCGGACCGTTCGGCGTAGCGATATCGGAGCTGAAACCCATGTGGTATTTTACGTCACCGCTGGGCAGCTTGATTTCGGCACGGCCTTCAAATTCGGCAAACAAATCGCCCGGTTTCTTGCCCAAAATGTTGACCAAGACATTCAGACGACCTCGGTGTGCCATACCGATGATGACTTCTTCGACACCGTCTTTACCTGCGTTTTGAATGAGGTAATTCAGACCGGCAATCACGCTCTCGCCGCCTTCTACGCCGAAGCGTTTCTGACCGACGTATTTGGTGTGCAGATAACGCTCCAAAGTCTCGGCAGCGGTCATTTCTTTCAGGATGCGGCGTTTCTGTTCGGCACTGTAACTCGGGGTGGACAGCACATCCTCGAAATAATTGCGCAACCAGCGGCGCTCTTCGGTATTGGGAATGTAGATGTATTCCAATGCGAGGTGGCCGCAGTAGGTTTGCTTGAGGTTGCTGATGATTTGGGACAGGGGCAGTTTGCTTTGGCCGGAAAAATCGCCCTCGCCCATATTGAACTGAACCGCCATATCGGCATCATTCAGTCCGTGGAATTTGGGATCGAGGGCTTCAATGTTGCGTGGCGGGATACGTTTGAGCGGGTCAAGCTGAGCAGCGCCCACACCTTGAATACGGTAAGCAGAAATCAACCGCAGTACGCCGACCTGTTTCTTCATCATGGCTTCATCCATACCGCCGGCAATAGCCGCTGTCGATTTGGTTTTTGCCAAATTGGCGAAGGATTCACGGATCGGAGCATGGGCGATATCAACATCCGCCGCACCGGGCTGCTTGCTTAAGTCGGTGAAATACTGCTTCCATTTTTCATCGACCGAATTGGGGTTTTCCAGGAAATTCTCATACAACTCCTCGATGTAGGGAGCATTTGAACCGAACAGATAAGAAAAATTGAGTTTTTCATCCATCATGACGCGAGCTCTTTTCTTTAAAATATAAACAAAGGGTAGAATTCCATGTGTTTCAACGGAATCCATGCCGTTTGAAATGACACTTCATTCTACCCTATTTCCAGCCAAATTACTTGTATCTGTTTCGTTTGCTGCAGACAAACTTATTTAAAAAAACTATTCGGCTTTCTCAAATGAAGTTCCGACAACATATTAATATACCGATTTTCAGCGTTTATCCGCCGGCACATAATCGCGGCGTTCCGCACCGGTATAAAGTTGGCGCGGACGGCCGATTTTCAGCGAAGGATCGCCGATCATTTCATGCCAGTGCGAAATCCAGCCCACGCTGCGTGACAGGGCGAAGATGACGGTAAACATTTCAGTCGGAATACCCAGCGCGGACAGGACGATACCGGAGTAGAAGTCGACGTTGGGGTACAGCTTGCGCTCTACGAAGAACGGGTCTTTCAGGGCAATTTGTTCCAATTCCATTGCCAGCTTGAATTTCGGACTGTCTTCCAAGCCCAATTCTTTCAGCACTTCATAACAGGTCTCGCGCATAATGCTGGCACGCGGATCCATATTGCGGTACACGCGGTGTCCGAAGCCCATCAGGCGGTATTTACGCTGTTTCACGCCTTCCATATATTCGGCAACACGGGACACATCGCCGATTTCGTCCAACATTTTTAAGACGGCTTCGTTCGCACCGCCGTGGGACGCACCCCACAGACAGGCAATACCGGCAGCGATACAGGCAAACGGGTTCGCGCCTGAAGAACCTGCCAGACGGACGGTCGAAGTCGATGCGTTTTGCTCGTGGTCGGCATGAAGGATAAAGATGCGGTCGAGCGCGCGTGCCAATACAGGATTGGGTTTGTAGTCTTCACATGGTGTGGCGAACATCATGTGCATGAAGTTTTCGGAATAAGAGAGGTTGTTTCTCGGATAATTGAACGGCAGACCGTTGGAATAGCGGTAGCACATTGCCGCAATCGTCGGAATTTTGGAAATCAGACGGTAAATCGCGATTTTGCGGTGTTCGGGATTCGTGATGTCCAGACTGTCTTGATAGAATGCAGACAATGCACCGACCACGCCGACCATCATCGCCATCGGATGCGCGTCACGGCGGAAGCCACGGAAGAACCAAGTCAGCTGTTCATGCACCATCGTATGACGGCGGACGGTATTGTCAAATTCTGCCTTTTGCTCAGGCGTCGGCAGTTCGCCGTAAATCAGCAGATAGCAGACTTCCAAATAATCGGATTTTTCGGCAAGTTGTTCGATGGGATAACCACGGTAATACAGCAGACCTTTGTCGCCGTCGATATAAGTGATTTTGGATTCGCAGCTTGCTGTTGAAACGAACCCGGGGTCGAATGAGAATAAGCCTGTGTTTTTCGTCAGTGCGCGGATATCGACCACGTCATGACCGATGCTCGCTTCCAATACGGGCAGTTCTAAATCCTCTTGATTGGGTACGTTGAGTTTAATTGATTTGGACATATTTATCGCTCCTTTGTAGGTTGGGGCTTTCGTTGCTGCCTATGCAGCACGGTCTTTATTTTCAGACGACCTCCGTATCCTAGAAATCCGCCGAAAGGCAGGCGGATTTCCAATACGTCAAGCTTGTCTGATTTTTTCAAGCATAGGGATAAGGTGTTCCTTGTCTGTCGCCGAATGTCCGTTGATCAGGGCAAGAAGCTCCTGATCTTGAAACTCAAGGATTTCGGAAAACTCGGACAGCTCTTTATCGTTCAAATGCTCGAATTCTTTTTCCATAAACCTGCCGAAAATCAAATCTAACTCCAATAATCCCCGGCGGGTTTGAAAACGGATTTTCCGTTTGGCAATATCGTCAAAAACCATCATTTCTTAAACGGCTCGTTTCAACATAATTTCTTTAATCTTACCGATGGCACGGGTCGGATTCAAGTGTTTAGGACATACGTCCACGCAGTTCATGATGGTATGGCAGCGGAACAGGCGATACGGGTCGTTCAAATTGTCCAAACGCTCGTTGGTAATGGTATCGCGGCTGTCGGCAATGAAGCGGTAGGCGTTCAGCAAACCGGACGGACCGACGAATTTGTCGGGATTCCACCAGAACGACGGACAGGCAGTCGAGCAGCAGGCGCACAAAATACATTCATACAAGCCGTCCAACTCTTTGCGCTCTTCCTGCGTTTGCAGACGCTCTTTGTCGGCATCGATCGGATTATCGTTGACGACATAAGGTTTGATGGAGTGGTATTGTTTGAAGAACTGGGTCATGTCCACAATCAGGTCGCGGATGACGGGCAGACCGGGCAGCGGACGGATTTTCACAGGCTGTTTCAGACTGCGTAAATCGGTCAGACACGCCAAGCCGTTTTTGCCGTTGATGTTCATACCATCCGAACCGCAAATACCTTCACGGCAGGAACGGCGGAAAGACAGGGTATCGTCTTGCGCTTTCAGACGCACCAGCGCGTCCAAAAGTTTCACGTCGGTAGGTTCCAGTTCCAACTCGTAACGTTGCATATATGGTTTGGCATCAACGTCCGGATTGTAACGGTAAATTTCAAAACTCATTTTTTCCATGAGAAGTGTTCCTTTTCTCATAAACCGCCTGATGGTTTTATGTTATGGGTTCAGGCTGTTCAGTGTGGTGGTGTATTTTGATTTTCAGACGACCTCTTGGATACGGAGGTCGTCTGAAAACGCATCAGTAAACGCGCTTGGCCGGTTTGATGTATTCCACGCTCAAAGGCTGGGTGTGTACCGGTTTGTAGGACAAGGTATTGGTATCCGAATGGTACAGCGTGTGTTTCATCCAGTTTTCGTCATCGCGCTCAGGATGGTCGTCTGAAGCGTGTGCGCCACGCGATTCTTTACGTGCTTCGGCAGATACCAAAGTCGCTTTCGCTACTTCAATCAGGTTATCCAATTCCAAAGCTTCGATACGCGCGGTATTCCACACTTTGCTCTTGTCTTTGATTTCAGTACGTTTCACGCGCTCGGCAATCGCCATAACTTCTCGAACGCCTTTGCTCAGAATCTCATCGGTACGGAACACGCCGGCGTGCAGTTGGACGGAGCGTTGCAGTTCACGGCGCAATGCATCAACGTTTTCGCCGCCGGTTTGGTTATCCAAGCGTTCGATACGTTGGCGGGTCAGCTCGCCCGCATCGGCAGGCAGCGGTTTCCAATCGCTTTGCTCTTTGATGAATTTAATCATGCTGTCGCCGGCAGCTTTACCAAACACCACCAAGTCAAGCAGGGAGTTGGTACCCAAACGGTTTGCACCGTGCACAGAAGCACAAGCGCACTCGCCCGCTGCGTACAGACCTTTTACCGGCACTTCGTATTCGTCGCCCTGCGGCACAACGACTTCGCCGTGGTAGTTGGTCGGAATACCGCCCATCATGTAGTGGGTAGTCGGCACAACGGGAATCGGGTCTTTAATCGGGTCGATACCGGCAAACTGAATGGAAATCTCGCGGATGCCCGGCAGTTTTTCCATAATTTTTTCGGCACCGATATGGTCGATTTTCAGCAATACATGGTCTTTGTTTTTACCGCAGCCGCGACCTTCGTAGATTTCCATCGCCATTGCACGGGAAACCACGTCGCGCGAAGCCAAGTCTTTTACGGTCGGCGCATAGCGTTCCATAAAGCGTTCGCCGTCGGCATTCAACAGAATACCGCCCTCACCGCGTACGCCTTCGGTAATCAACACGCCTGCACCTGCCACACCGGTCGGGTGAAATTGCCAGAATTCCATATCTTCCAACGGGATACCTGCACGAGCGCAAATGCCCAAACCGTCGCCGGTATTCATATAGGCATTGGTGGAAGACGCATAAATACGACCGCCGCCGCCGGTAGCAAACATCACGGCTTTAGCATGGAAAATGTAAACTTCGCCGGTTTCCATTTCCATGGCGGTAACACCGACGACATCACCATTCTCATCACGAATCAAATCTTGCGCTGTCCATTCCACAAAGAATTGCGTATTGGCACGGACGTTTTGTTGGTACAGGGTATGCAGCATCGCATGGCCGGTACGGTCGGCAACCGCGCAGGCACGTTCTACTGCACGTTTACCGTGTTCGGCAGTATGACCGCCAAAAGGACGCTGATAAATTTTGCCACTTTCGACGCGGTCAAAAGGCATACCCATGTGTTCCAACTCAATCACCGCTTCAGGCGCGGCGCGACACATAAACTCAATCGCGTCTTGGTCGCCCAGCCAGTCGGAACCTTTCACGGTATCGTACATGTGCCAGTCCCAACGGTCCTCCTGCACATTACCCAAAGAGGCGGAAATACCGCCCTGCGCCGCTACAGTATGCGAACGGGTCGGAAACACTTTAGACAAAACGGCACAATTCAGACCGGATTTGGATAATTGGAGGGCTGCGCGTAAACCTGCACCACCACCGCCGACAATCACGGCATCAAACTTGCGAACAGGAAAACCCATACTTACCCCCAAATTACTTTAATTGAATACACCAAGCAGCCGACCAGCCAAACGATGGTGGCAACCTGCAAAAACAAACGCACGCCGAAGGGTTTGATATAGTCCATCCACAAATCGCGGATACCCACCCAAGCGTGCAAAAATACGGCGATAAAGCTGACCTGGGTGAACACTTTCACCCAAACTTGATCGAAAAATGCCTGCCATGCCGAATATTCTTTAGGCAGGGTAAACAGAATCACTAAAAGTGCAACGGTATAGATCAACATGATAACCGCAGTCGCACGCTGCATCGCCCAATCGCGCAAACCGTAATGGGCACCGGTCAATTTACGCTCTACCATAACAACGCTCCCAAAACGACGGTCAGCACCAATGCGGCAGCAAACACCAATTTGGCGGTATTGCGCGCAGTATTCAGCTCAAGGCCTTTGTGTGCATCCAAAAATAAAAAACGGATACCGGCGAGAAAATGGTGCAGATAAGCCCATAACACGCCGATTAAAATCAACTTGACCAAAGGATTGGAAACGATGGCACGGTAAGTTTCAAACGCCGACTCGCGGCTCAACGTACCGGACAGGAGATACAGCAAAACGGGAAGCATTATAAATAACCCTACCCCGCTGATGCGGTGCAAGATGGAGACAATTCCCGGTATAGGCAACCGTATATTGGGAATCTCCAAAAAGACAGGACGCGGTTTGACGGACATAGCCAGTTCCTCTGTATTTTTTATCAGCTCAAAACCAATAACTCAAATTACATCGAGTTACATAAACTATAATTTACCTGTTTTATCCGATTTTGAACAGTCTAATTTATAAACAATCTAATAAATTTTACCAAAAAACATCATAAACTGTACCAATAACAAAACACTATCCATTAATAATTGAACCAATACCGCTTTAACCGCTGTTCAGTAACCTCCATATGGCTTTCATGCCCTGCAATACCATCTTAATATCTTTGTTTTTATAATATATAAATAGAAATAAATATTATTTTTATAATCTAATAACCACAAAATTCGAATATAAATCGAACTGCAAAAACATTACATTCAACGCCTGCGATCGGTATGTTTCAGACGACCTCTTCAGCACCTATCACAAAACTGCACTATACTGACATTTCTTTGCCTTACTCCGTTTTATACTTTGCCCGCATTACGGCAAACCCTTCCCACTCAATTACTGTGAGGCTTGTTATGAAACATTCCGAAGAAAAACAATACACCCAGTCTTCCGATCCGGAAAACTTTATCCCCAAATTCAGAAGGCGCAATTTGGATAAAACGGGTTTTCTCAATAAACTCGCCCGTTTTGCAGGTCGGTTGGGCGAACCCATCGTACGCCAGTTGTATGCGCTGTATTATCTTTGGGACTCCCCTCACACCCCCAGACGCGCCAAAATGATTATCGTCGGCGCATTGGTTTACTTCCTCAGCCCTATCGACAGCATTCCCGATTTGCTGGGTCCTTTGGGATTCAGCGACGACATTGCCGTCATTACTTTGGTGTACAGCCAGATGAAAACTTACCTGACGGAAGACATCAAAGAGCGGGCAAGACTGGCAACCGAGAAGCTGCTGCGTAAAACATCATAAATATCGACATCCAAAACAAAAGGTCGTCTGAAAATTTTCAGACGACCTTTTGTTTGAAATGAGGAGCTTATTTCAACGGAGTCATATTCATGACTTCCATCAGGAAGTTGGTAAATGCCGGGTTAGAAGGTTTGTTACCCATATTTTTCCAGCGTTGCTGCCATCCGCGCAAGGCATTTTGGATATACAGCTTGGATTGTTCGGTATTGATTTCGCCTCGTTGGCTGTCAACGGCAGAACGCAGATAAACCTCATATACGCTGTCATCCACGACATTACGGCCGACAAGCTGGATACGGAACTTGTTCAGATATTGGGCAGCTTGAACCTTGGTCATTTTTCCTTGGCTGACCTGATAGCTCAAACGCGTCGCCTCATCGCGGATTTTTGAAACATCACTCCAATGCGAAGAAGCCAAACTGAACGCCGCAGATTTTTCACCCTTAGTCGTTTTAACATTAGGCTTAACATTAGTCGGACGGACAGGCACTTCTTGCAAGCTTGGGACATAAATGGTCTCACAACCGGCAAGTGCCGCCAACGCAAATAAGATGGGGATATATTTTTTCATGTCTACCATTATAATCAGGATTATCCAGATAACCAAATTCTATATCAATCTGACTTTTTCTGTTGACTGAATTACAACAACTTTCGCCTTACATTCCAATCTTTACACGATATGGTGGTTTAAATCCATTTTTGCGCCACACCATGCCGCAAGACCGCAAAAAAGACCGCCGAAGCGGTCTTTTTCATCACTTATTTTCTCCCAACCCTATTATGCCAAATCGGCAAACAGAGGCGTAGAAAGATAGCGTTCGCCATAAGAAGGCAGCAGCACGACAATCAGTTTGCCTTCATTTTCAGGCTGTTTGGCAAGCTGCAGCGCGCTCCATACTGCCGCACCGGAAGAAATGCCGACCAAAATACCTTCTTTTTCCGCCATCGCGCGGGCGGTTTCAAATGCCGCCTCGTTCGGAACTTGGGAAACGCTGTCATATACTTTGGTATTCAACACGGTAGGGATAAAGCCGGCGCCAATACCTTGAATCGGGTGCGGACCTTTTTCACCACCGCTCAAAACCGGAGAAGCTTCAGGCTCGACGGCAACGACTTTGACTTCGGGTTTGTATTTTTTCAACACTTCGCCCACGCCGGTAACCGTACCGCCCGTACCGACACCCGCCACAAAAATATCGACTTTACCGTCGGTATCGCGCCAAATTTCTTCGGCGGTCGTTTCGCGGTGGATTTGCGGGTTCGCCTCGTTATCGAATTGGCGCGGCATGAAATAAGTATCAGGGTGTTCATCCACCAAGGCTTGTGCTTTTGCAATCGCCCCTGCCATACCTTCGGACGCGGGTGTCAAAATCAATTCTGCACCGAACGCACGCAACAGCATTTTGCGTTCTTTACTCATGCTTTCAGGCATCGTGATTGCCAGCTTGTAGCCGCGCGCCGCGCACACCATTGCCAAACCGATACCCGTATTACCGCTGGTCGCTTCCACAATTACGGTATCCTTACCGATTTTGCCCGCTTTTTCGGCGGCTTCAACCATCGCTTCAGCAATACGGTCTTTCACGCTGCTGCCGGGATTAAAGAATTCCAGTTTGACGGCGATTTCGGCTTTCAAACCTTCAGTCAGACGGTTTAATTTGACCAACGGGGTGTTGCCGATCAGCTCGGTGATGCTGTTTGCAATCTTCATTTTCTACTCCAGATTTTGATGTGATATGACCTGTATATTAAAGACAGGTCGTCTGAAAAACCAATATCGAATGTTTCTTTATTTATAACTTTTGGTTGTTTGGCTTGATGCGTCCTAATGAAGTCCGATTTCTCCGACTATCGCCCCCGTGACTAAAGTCTGCATGACCAAAGCCATCGACCAGCCCAGTCTGAGTTGCGCTTTACTGAACACCGCAGGCGACTGCTTGGCAATACTTCTACGGTGCAGATAAAAAACCGCCATCATGACAAGCTGCAAAACAAACCAATAAACAGGCTTGAGCGCATACAGTTTCAACAATGCCGGAAACGTAAAAGCCAAAGAACGACCCGGCATCAGAAAATACAATATCGCGGCAATCGACACAAAAGCCAAAGTCATCAATACATTGCTGACGGCAAACACGCTCAAAAACGGATAACGCAAATCCGCCTGCCAAAAACCAGTATCCGCCTGCTTTTTCCAATGAAAAGCAAAGAAAAACACACTGGCAAAAGTCAGATAAAAATGTGGAATAAACAACGGACCGACATGGGTAATCCCCCACATTCCCGGCAAAAGCTGCGATCCCAAAATCGACACGCCCAGCCACAAAACAACTGAAGCCCAAAACCACTGGAACATTTCAGCACGGAAAATCAATCCAAAAAACACCAGTCCATAAGCAACAACGGCGAGAAAATCCAAATTCGTCCAAATCATGAATACTGCAACTCGCCTTCAAAAACCGTTTGAACAGGCCCGGTCATCAAAACGTCCTCACCATGCGACCAAGTAATAAACAAATCCCCGCCCGGCAGCGAAACCTTCACAGGCACACCTTCCGCCAACAGCCCCAAACGGACGCCCGCAACCACAGCCGCACAAGCCCCCGTACCGCAAGCCTGCGTTTCACCCACGCCGCGTTCAAATACGCGCAGGCGGATAGATTCCCTATCGACAATCTGCATAAAGCCGACGTTGACACGTTCCGGAAACTGTTCGTGCGACTCAATGGCTTCGCCCCAATGAGCCACGGGCGCAGTCTGAACATCCTCCACCACAATCACAGCATGAGGATTGCCCATATTCACACAACTGACCTGCACCGTTTCCAAACCGACCATCACCATATGCGTCAAAGCATCATCTGCTTCGTCAGGAACCGGTACAAACGGAATTTCAGACGACGTAAAGCGCGGTTTGCCCATATTCACGGTCACCAAACCATTATCCAACAGCTTGGGAATAATCACACCCTTAGCCGTTTCCACCAAAATTTCCTTTTTATCGGTCAAGCCTTTATCCGCCACAAATCGGGCAAAACAGCGCGCACCATTGCCACACTGCTCCACCTCGCTGCCGTCCGCATTGAATATACGATAACGGAAATCCACCGCATCGGAAGACGGTTTTTCTACCAACAGCAACTGATCGAAGCCCACCCCTCTAAAACGGTCGGACCATTCGGCAAGCGGCGCAGTCAGCGGATCAAAATCCTGCCCGATACCGTTTACCACCATAAAATCATTGCCCAAACCGTGCATTTTGGTAAATTTCAAGGTTTTCATTGTTTTTTCCAGAATTCGTTATCGATTAAATAGGGAGCGAATATCCAAATATTCTTAACCTTTTTACTTTGCAGAAAAATCCGTCTGAAGGGTCGTCTGAACAGCATTCTACACTATATATATGCTATATCGCAGATTTTCCCGACTTCATACCGCCATACGCCGATATCCTTATTATCCATACAGCCTTAATGCTTCTTTCTCCCACCTTAATCAAAGCTAACACCCTCCACCGAATAAAAACGATATAATTCAATAAGAAAAGTCACCATATGTGGTTTTATTTTCACAACATCATTGCCCATCCGAGGCAAAACCACGACTTTCCGTTATCGCCTGCAATCAGGTTCATACCCATAGCGAGGAAATGCCATGAAACCCTCAATTCCCCTCATCCTTCTCTCTTCCACACTCTGCGCCTGCACCGCCGGCACGCCCGGCATGTCCATCGGTTTAGGCATAGGAACCGGTATCGGACACCATGTCGGACTCGGCACTTCCGTCAACATCCCGATTACCTTAGACAAAAATAAAACCGCCCCAAACAATACAGGCGGCATCAATATTATTGACGAACAAATCGTGACTTATTTCGATACACACGGCAATCCCAGCAACAGCGCCGTCAAAGGCGGCTACTACCGCCAACTGAAAAACAAACGCGGCGATCAATATACCGTACAAGATTTTTACAGCGACAACAACCGGAAGCGGACAGACCCCTATACCTTAAGCCGCAGCCAACTGATGCAATTCCGCGCCACACCAAACAACGGCTCACTCACCACATACGCCTATAACGGCGCAGTAATGCAACACCAAGAGTTCCGCAACGGCAAACTTGTCAACGCCAAATATTAGACAAAATAGCATTCCGACATGCCAACCACGCCTGTTGCCATTTGCGCCCTATTGGTTTCAAACACAACTATTCACAAAATAAATACTTTTAACATTCAACTATTTGTAATATTACTACGCTCCATCTGAAAAATAATATTGACACTTTTTTTTCAGACGATATAATGCACCCCATTCCCCGATAGCTCAGTCGGTAGAGCGACGGACTGTTAATCCGCAGGTCCCTGGTTCGAGCCCAGGTCGGGGAGCCAAATTTCAAAAGCCTGAACATAATGTTCAGGCTTTTTTGTTTACCAATCCTACTTTGTCTTCTTCAATTCCAATTCATTTTCCCGTTGATCAAGTTGTTTTCTACAATCGCTATTAATTGCACAAAAGGTCGTCTGAAACCCCAAAATTTGTTTTCAGACGACCTTTTTACAACCTTTTTTGAGTACCAAACAATACATATAAAATTTATTAAACAGGGGTATATCTAGGCAAAGAATTTATCTCCGTAGCCATCCATTCCTTGGATGTGATCAACCTTGTCAACTCAACGGGCAGAAATTCCAGATACTCCAACTTCAAATCATTAGCCTTTTGTCGAAATTTTTCCGAAACAATCAAAGAACATTTAGTCTCATGTTTAATATCAAATAAATCATAATCACAATTATCCAAAATGCTCATCTTGAGTAATTCATCAACTCCATAGACCTGCTCATATTCACATTCTTTCAGATTTACAACATCTTCTATTTTTAACTTATCTGTTGTCATCGCATAATAAACACGATTTGATATGATATTTTTTGTTTTCCCATTCATATATTTTACAGGTTTTATTTGTAAAATATTCGTCTTCATTCCCTCTAAACAGCGCATAAATTCTTGGGTAATAATATAAGTGTATTTAGATAAGCTACGTACCGGATAGTCATATTCCCTTAAATTAGAGATTAAAACAAGGTTGTCAGGAAGTATAATTTTTTTACGTTTTCGATTTATTCCCGCATACCAAGGAAGAGAACCATATTCCACTTTAAAATCGTTCAGTTGGAAGGAGGGGAGCAACTCCTCTGGCAATAGATAATTATTGTAAAACCGAACCCCGCATGGAATATGATGACTGATAGTCAAATAATAAAATTTCATCATTGAAAATCCTAACCCAATCTTCCCAGATATTGATTTGGCAAAAATGGGGCAGACAGTCTGCTTTTCTCATTCATTTCTAAAAATCCCTTATATCACTAACTAAATACAGTCCGCATCGATTCATCACCACTTCCTCACACACAAATTGTTCTAATACCCACTAAAACTTTTTAATCGACAACCTTATCTATATCGATATCATGAATTTTCAATTCTTCTAATAAACCCAAGTCGTCTGAAATTTTTCAGACGACCTTTTTACTTTTATTTCGACCAGCCGCCGCCCAATGCCTTATACAGCGACACCAGCATCTGCGCCCTTGCCAGCCGCGCCGCAATCAGGTTTTCCTGCATTTGGCCTTCGGCGATATGGGCTTTGAGGACAACATCCAGCGTTTTGTAGCCGTTGCGGAACATTTTTTCCGTATCGGCAGCATGGCGTGCCGCCTGATTATGGGCGGTTTGCAGCAGTTCGGTTTGACGGCTTAGCGACTCCACGCCTTGATATGCGCTGTCGACTTCGCCCAGCGCGGTCAGGAGCCGTTTGTCGTATTCCAACAATGCCGTCTGAAGGCGCGCGTCGGCGGCTTTGATATTGGCCTTGATGCGGCCATTGGTGAACAGCGGCGTCTGTATGCCCACCGACAGCAAACTTGCCCAGCCAGTCAGAGAACGGTCGCCGTCCACACCGATGCGCCCACCCTGCCCCATAAAGCTGATGGTGAAGCGCGGCAGCAAATCGGCTTTGGCACTGGCGAATTTGGCGGCATAGGCATTGACTTGCGCCGCCTGCGCGCGCAGGTCGGGGCGGCGTTCCAGCAAGCCTTGCGGCGTCTGCCCGCTTGGTGCGGAGGGTTGGCGCGCCAACACATCGGCAGATGATTCGGTCAGCGTAAACGTTTGCGGCACGTTGCCGGTCAAAACGGCGATACTGCGCACATAAGCGGCGTATTCCGCCGCTATCGTAGCGCGTTTGGCTTCCGCTGCGGTCAGTTGCACTTTAGCCTCGTTCACTTCATAGCCGCTGACATGTCCCGCCTTAAACCGCCCTTCGATATAGCGCACCATCCGCCGCAAGGTGGCAACGGTTTGGTCGGCGGTTTTCAGACGGCCTTGCGCCGCACGCGCCTTAAAATAATTGTCGGCAATATCGCCCGCCACCAGCATTTGCGCGCCGTATACCAATTCCTGCTGCCCCAGCGCGGCATAACGGGCGGCATCGGCATCACTGCGTTTCTTGCCGAAAATATCCGGCTCCCACGAAGCGGTCAGTCCGCCGTATAGGCTGGTGCCTTGAGAATCGATGGTGTCGCCGTTTAAAGACGAGGCCTGCGGATAACGCGAGAGCAACGCCCTGGCATTGCTGTCGAGCGGATTATCCATTTTGCTATAATTCGCCCCCACCTTGCCGCTCAGTCCGACGGTCGGCCCCAAATCGGCACGCGCCGCCCCCGCCACGGCACGGGCTTCGTTCAGACGGCTGACAGCGATTTTCACATCATGCCCCTGCGCCAAACCCTGCGCGATTAATCCACTTAACACCGGATCATTCCACTGCCGCCACCACGCCCCGATGTCCGCATCGCCCTTCGCCTCCGCATCCTGCGTAAATGTTTCAGGCAATTCAACCTGACTGTTTAACGGAACTTCTGTGTTTTTACAGCCTGCAAGCGCCAAGGCTGCGGCAATACACAATAAATGGATTTGATTGAATTTCATCGTATTTTCCTTTTTGAAAAGGTTTTAGCGTTCCGTTTTGGCGAAATTTGCTTCGCTCGTTTTCAGCGTGCGCCGCCTCTTGACGGGGCAACCTTTCAGACGACCTTTCAGAAGATTTTTTGCGAAACCTAGAAACCTGAATGTAAGCCTGCGGCTTACTGCCCTCTCCCTAACCCTCTCCCACGGGGAGAGGGGACAAATTGGTTGAAAATCCGAAAATGAGGCATTAGATTTTCTTTCGAAAAATATGGGTATCAAAAAAGGTGGCTAGACAAACCATACCCTATCGAAGCTAACGCCTATAATAAATAGTCCGTATCAAGCATGGCAAGTTCACAGTACTTGCGCCTGATTCCACGATATAAAGCCTATATTCATGATAAACAGCAGGACGAAACCCATCGACTAGGTCGTCTGAAATCTAATTTCGCTTTTCAGACGACCTTGTACCGTAAATAAATTCTGCAAATACAATGTTGCTTACCGTACAACAGCTTTTCCTACCGTTACGCCTTCTATACATCCTTCTCATGACAAGAATGCTACAATTGGCATATTTTTTACCGTTATCGGACAGGTGTTTTATGCAGTATTTCTGCCTACTCATCCCCATCCTCATTGGCTATTTTCTTGACGAAATGACCGTCGGCGTCATTTTCGGCTCTATTTTATGGTTGTTTGCGCGGGAACTTGGCAAACCGCGTCAAGAAGAACATGATGCAAAACTGCAAAACCTGGAAAAAGAAATCGAGTTGCTGAAGCTGCGTTTGACGGCTTTGGAACAAGAAACCGTTCATGATAAAGCAGAAGTCGGGCAGGCTAGGAAACTGCGCGCTGTTTTGTCCGAACATGCCGACGATATTCAGACGACCCCTGCGCCGCTTCATGAGAAGGTTGAACCTGTTGCAACTGCGGACAATGCGTCCGTCGAGCCGCACATCGAGCCGGTCGTCGCACCCTCTTTTTCTACACCCGTTCCCCCTGTTTCCGCCGAACCTTCCGTACAGCCCGAACCTGCTCTGTACGCAGACAACGTAGAAACACCTGCACAAGTTTCCGCTATTCAAGAAGACGAACGCAAACAAGACGCGCCTGTCCTGCAAACGTCGTCTGAAAACGAAGTGCCGATGTCGTCTGAAAATACATCAGAAAACATCGACACCGAATCTCGTGAAACCGTTATCCATAAAGAAGAAGGTTTCGATTTCAAATTCTCCGAAAATCCCATTGTTGCTTGGTTCCTGCGCGGTAATCCGCTGCTGAAAACCGGTATCGTGGTGCTGTTCCTCGGCTTGGCGTTCCTCTTGCGCTATGCCTCCGAGCGGATTTATGTACCGGTGGAAATGCGTTACCTGACTGTGGCAGGCGCGGGTCTGGCAGCGGTCATCGGCGGCTGGAAGCTGCAAAGCCGCAAGCGCGAATACGGCTTGGTGTTGCAGGGCTTCGGCGTGGCGGTGATGTATCTGACCTCTTTGGCGGCGTTGAAACTGCATCCGCTGCTGCCCGCACCGATCGTGTTTTTGCTGATGGTGGCGATGGTCGTACTGATGGCGTTGCTGGCGATCAGGCAAAACGCGCAGATTATGGCGCAGGTCGCCTTGGTCGGCGGTCTGGCGGCGCCCATCCTGGTATCGGACGGCAGCGGCAATTATTTGGTGCTGTTTTCCTACCTTTCCCTGCTCAATGCCGGCGTAGCGGCGATTGCTTGGTTTAAGGCATGGCGGCCGCTGAACCTGACGGGTTTCGCCGGAACCTTCTCCATCGCCGCGTTGTGGGGCATGCAAAGCTATACGCCGCAGCATTTCGCCACGACCGAACCTTTCCTGATTTACCACTGGCTGCTCTATACCTTCATCGCCTATCTGTTCGCCCGCCGCAAGCTGACGGAAAACCGCGAAGACACGCTCGCGCCCGTTGCCGACAATGCGACGCTGGAAGAAATTTGGAACAGCCTCTGCTCCCACGGCCTGCGCGTCCACGTCCTCGACCATACTTTATTGTTCGGCACGATGGCGGCGGCGTTCGGACTGCAATACCGCATGGTGGAACACTGGCCGTCTGCGGACGCATTCTCCGCGCTGGGCTTCGCGGCCGTTTACGGGCTTGCCGCGCTGATGCTGAAACGGCAACAGGGTTTGTATATCCTGCGTCAGGCGTTTTTTGCCCTGTCGCTGCTGTTCCTCACGCTCGCCGTTCCGCTTTACTTTGAACGCGGCAACACCGTCATCCTGTGGACGGTAGAATCCGCGCTCGTGTATTTCTTCGGACTGCGCCAACAGCGTCCGCATATGCGTTTGGGTGCGCTCGTCGTTTATCTGCTGGCGGTGCTGACCCAACTGAGCGGTTATCAGGAGGGAGGATCCACCATCCTGCAAGGTCAATGGTTTACCACCCTGCTGACCCTGTTCGGCGGCGCAGCAATTTACCTGCAGTGGCACCTCTACCGCCGTAAAGGCTCGGCACACTGGGAACACACGCTTCAAAACGCAACCCTCTGCGCCGCCCTGCTCTACACATCCATCCTGCCTTTACTGTTTTTCGCGGAACGCGGCAGCATCATCATTTTCTCTGCTTTGGTGGCAGCTTGGGCGTTCTGCCGAGGCAAAGGCAAGTCGGACTTGTTCAGCACATTCGCCTTGGGCAATGCAATCTTTATCCTGCTCTTCCAAGCCTCGATTAATAATGAATCCAACGGCTTCCTGACACACTGGCACCTCTTTGCCGCCGCGCCGCTGCTGTTTGCCGCGGCCTACATGCTGCAATATTCGCGCGTCCAAACCGAAGCATCGGAAAACCAAGGCAAACAAGACCAAACCCTCCCGTTCTCGCAGATTGCAGGCTGGGCTATCCTCGTTATCGCCCTGATGTTGGGCGGCTTCGCCACCTATACCCAATGGACGGGCGAAGAAACCCTGTTCATCGAGCTTTGGGCATTGCCGATATTCACCACCTTGCTGTTGCTTGCCAACCGTTTGAACTGGAAAGAGCTTTTTCAGACGACCTTGGCATTCCTGCCCCTGTTTGCCCTGCACTTCATCGGCTATCACCTCGAACACCTATGGACGGCCGCCGCTGCCTTGCCGCTTGCTGCCGCTACCGTGTTGAACTTCGTCATCCTGAATAACCGCCGAACCAATGCACCTATCGGCTTGCACAAACTCAACATCATCATGCTCGGCATCCTTTGGTCGCTTTGGGCAGGAATGTATGTAGGCGATCGTCTCGACGGCATTTGGTCGCAGCTCTCGTGGCTTGCCGTACCGCTGATCATGTGGGTCGTCCTCCATACGCAGCGGCAGCGCGGCTTTTTCAGACGACATCAAGCCGCCTATCAGCATTTCGCCCTGCCGATAGCCGCCCTTGCATCGGCAAGTTGGATGATATGGACGAACTTCTCCACTCCGTTCCAACCCGCGCCGTTGCCGTATATCCCGCTGCTTAACCCGCTGGAGCTCGCCTGCGCCGGAATGCTGTGGTTCGCCCTGAAGTCCCTGCCCGAAGCCCTGCCTGCAGAATACCGCCGCGTGAACGCGCCCGGCGTCGCCGCCCTCGCATTCATGGTCATCAGCGCGGGCGTGATGCGCCTGTGGCACTTCTACGACGGCATCACTTGGCGACTCGACATCATGCTCCAATCCTTCGGCCTGCAAGCCAGCCTCTCCGTCGTTTGGGCGGTTACCGCCATCATCCTGATGGTGTACGGCAACCGCCGCAAACTGCGCCCCTTCTGGATAACCGGCGCAGCACTGATGGCGATTGTCGTCGTCAAGCTCTTCCTCATCGAGCTTTCCAACAGCGGCGGCATCGCCCGCATCGCCTCCTTCATCATCGTCGGCGTGCTGCTGCTCTTGGTCGGCTGGTTCGCGCCCGTTCCGCCCAAAGCAGTGGAAAACGAAGAGGACAAAGCATAGCCCAGTCCCCAAAGAAAAGGTCGTCTGAAAACCGACAGCAAGTTTTGCTAAAATATTTTCAGACGACCTTCAGGCATCCCGAATCCAACCCGGCATGGCAGAAAATCGACCACTTTTGTCAGGTCTGCTTCAATCTGAGCGTGCTTTACCGATTATTGATGGATTAAAATACACATACAAAATGAAACAGTCTAAAGAGGAGATTAAAAATGCCCAACCGCAGCGAACTTCCGTTGATTTATTCCTGTTCCGGATGTTCTGACGTAGCGCAACTTGCCAACAATACCGCCGTAGCACTCGATCACGCCGGCGAATTTGAAATGTCGTGCATTTCCGGCGTAGGAGGCAAAGTCGCACCTTTGGTACGCAAAGCGCAGTCCGGCAGGCCGATGCTGGTCATTGACGGCTGCCATCTGCATTGCGCCAAGTCATGTTTGGAAAACGTAGGCGTCGAGATTTCAGAAGAACACCACGTCAAACTCTATGACTTGGGCTATAAAAAGCGTTTTGGCAAAAGCTATGACGAAGCGGCGGTAGAAGAAGTCTATCAATATGTCTTAACTAAAAAACACGATGTGTTGAGCAACTAGCCACCTTTTCCCCCAAGCAATCCGTCTGCAAAACCTTCAACACAAACCCGAACGGATGACAACCGTTTCAAAACAAAGGTCGTCTGAAAACCGATAGCAAGTCTCGCTAAAGCGTTTTCAGACTACCTTTTTTAATAGGGAGAACGTTACCGCCCGATTGCCAACTTATTCAATATAGTACGGAACCGATTCACTTGGTGCTTCAGCACCTTAGAGAATCGTTCTCTTTGAGCTAAGGCGAGGCAACGCCGTACCGGTTTAAAGTTAATCCACTATATCTTGAAGGGGAAAAACAATTGCTGCCTAGACGGTACAGCGGCTTACAGGTTTCAACTTCATGCTCAATATTATAAAATCCATCACCTTCCCGACATTCGCACCGCCCCATGAACTACGCCCTAGATGCCCTATGGTGGAAACTCACCAACCCGTCCGTCCGCGCCCTCGCCACCCTGCTGACCGCCCCGCCGCTTTGGCAAAGCGGCTGCGAATTGAGTGTCCGCGCGCTATTGGGCGAACACGGCTTCCGCTATCTTTTGGATTTGGACGGCAATCCCGCCGCCTTAGATGACTATCTCGCCGAACACACCCCCTTCGGCAACCGACTCGGCATCTACGCCGAACGCCTGCTCGCATTTTGGTTCACCCACGCGCCGCATACCGAATTGCACGCCTATAACCTGCCCGTGTTTTCAGACGACCTCACGCAAGGCGCCGCCGATTTCATCGCCTCCATCAACGGCAAACCCTACCACATCGAACTGACCTGCAAATATTACGGCAGCGGCAGCGGCAAATCCGCAGAGATGCACGGACTCAATTCCAAAGACACCCTCACCGCCAAAGCCGCCAAACTGCCCTGCCAACTCGCCCTGCTTCAATCCCTCGAAGGCAGCGAAACCCTGCGGCAAAACCTTCTCACCGACGCGCCGCAACCCGCCTCAATCATACGCGGCATCGGCTTTTTCCCCGTCGGCGCAGATTCCGCCGAAGCCCCGCTGAACCCATACTTCTGGCGCGGCGTCTTTATCCGAGACTGGTCGGCATATCCGACCACAGAGGGTGCACGCTACCACCTCATCGACCGTATGGCATACCTTGCCCCCGCCCGCGTCGCCGAGGCGCAAACCCTGTCCGACCATGACGTCCGCCAAATCGAAAGCGGCTTAATCGCCAAACTCGAATTGCGCCCCGACGGCTTTTGGCATGAAATCGAACGCATCATGAAGGTCGTCTGAAACCCGATTCAACGTTTTCAGACGACCTTTCCAGTATAATCCAAGCCTTTCTTCCGATTGCGAATCCACCATGACCCCGATCCAACTCGACCATACCACCAAAGTGCTGGCTGAAATGCTGACCTTCAAACAGCCTGCCGATGCCGTTCTGTCCGGCTACTTCCGAGAACACAAAAAACTCGGCAGGCAAGACCGCCACGAAATTGCCGAAACCGCCTTCGCCGCCCTGCGCCATTATCAAAAAATCAGTGCCGTCCTGCGCCGTCCGCATGCCCAGCCGCGCAAAGCCGCGCTTGCCGCACTCGTTCTCGGCAGAAGCACCAACATCAGCCAAATCAAAGACCTGCTTGACGAAGAAGAAACCGAGTTCCTCAGCAGCCTGAAAGCGCGTAAAACCGAATTTTCAGACGACCTCCATACCGCCGCCGAATTGCCGCAATGGCTGGTGGAGCAACTGCAAAAACATTTTAGCGATGAAGAAATCCTCGCCTTCGGCCGCAGCATCAACCAAGCCGCGCCGCTCGACATCCGCGTCAACACGCTCAAAGCCAGACGCGACAAAGTGCTGCCCCTGATTCAAGCCGAAAGCCCCGATGCAGAAGCCACGCCCTATTCCCCTTGGGGCATCCGCCTGAAAAACAAAATTGCCCTCAACAAACACGAATTGTTTTTAGACGGCACGCTGGAAGTCCAAGACGAAGGCAGCCAGCTCCTCGCCCTGCTCGTCGGTGCGAAACGCGGAGAAATCATCGTCGATTTCTGCGCCGGCGCAGGCGGCAAAACCCTCGCCGTTGGCGCGCAAATGGCAAACAAAGGCAGAATCTACGCCTTCGACATCGCCGAAAAACGCCTTGCCAACCTCAAGCCCCGCATGACCCGCGCCGGACTGACCAACATCCACCCCGAACGCATCAGCAGCGAACACGACAGCCGCATCGCCCGCCTGACCGGCAAAGCCGACCGCGTTTTGGTCGATGCCCCCTGCTCCGGCTTAGGCACGCTGCGCCGCAACCCCGACCTCAAATACCGCCAGTCGCCCGAAACCGTCGCCAAACTTTTGGAACAGCAACACAGCATCCTCGATGCCGCCGCCAAACTGGTCAAACCGCAAGGCAGGCTGGTTTACGCCACTTGCAGCGTATTACCCGAAGAAAACGAAATGCAGGTCGAACGCTTTTTGGAAGAACACCCGGAATACGAACTGCTCGACTGCGCCGAGCTGCTCGCCGCTTTGAAAATCGATTTAAACACCGGCAAATACCTGCGCCTCGATTCGGCAAAACACCAAACCGACGGATTCTTTGCCGCCGTTTTGCAACGCAAGGAATAAATGTTCAAACAAGGCGTAAACACACGAAAGGTCGTCTGAAAAACCGGATTTTAGGTTTTCAGACGACCTTTTTGGCGCAGATTAAAGCGAATTTATAGTGGATTAAATTTAAACCAGTACGGCGTTGCCTCGCCTTGCCGTACTAT
>CAUOMQ010000014.1:0-29615 GCA_963456805.1 uncultured Neisseria sp.
TTGTCTGATTACGCCCGATTTGACGATGCGCTACTGTCCTATTTTGATTTTAATTTAATATATATTTGACGCACAAATCCCGACTATCAAATTGAATAAATAAAAACCGGGCAGATATCCAAAAGACATCTACCCGGTTTTATTGCATCACTTAATAACGCAAATTACTACCCACACCATCCATAATGCGAGGCGTTATGAAAATCAACAATTCGCGTCGTTCTTCTTTCTTGGCTCGTGATTTAAACAAGTTTCCTACTACAGGAATATCACCAAGCAATGGAACTTTATTAATGGTATCGCTATTGTCCTCTTCATAGATACCACCAACGATCAAAGTACCACCATCTTCGACCATAGCCTGAGTATTCAAGTTCTTAGTCTGAATACACTTGGTTATCAAAGAATCTACAGTACAGTCGACCGGAGTATCTTTAGTGATCTTAACGGTCATAATGATTTGACCATCCGGAGTTACATTAGGAGTAACTGTCAGACCCAAAACCGCTTTTTTGAATGAAACCGAAGTCGCACCGCTTGAAGAAGCTTCTTGGTAAGGAATTTCGGTACCGGATTCAATCGTAGCTTCTCGACGATCCTGAGTCAGAACGCGAGGATTAGAAATGGTTTTGCTCTTACCAGTTGCTTCAGAAGCAGAGATTTCCAAACCTAATGCACCAGATGACAAGGCTCGTACTAAAGCGATACTGTTCGTCGCCGCTGTAGCAGGCAAACTTACGTTAGGCTGCAAAGACCAAGTTGGATAAGCAGACTCTCCGCGGAACACTGAAGCGTTAGTATTGTGGTTATTCTGAGCAGCTGACCAATCATTGCCCCAAGAGTTTCTTCCTCTTGCACCAGCAGCACCAAACTTAACGCCCAAATCGCGCGAGAATCCATCTTTTGCTTCTACAATGCGCGCTTCAACCATAACTTGGCGTGTAGGAACATCCAACTCATCAATCAATTTACGGAATTTCTCGATGACGTTCCGATTATCTGTAACAATCAAGGTATTCGTTGCGGGGTCAATCAAAGCACTGCCTCGGCCGCTCAACAAGGTATTGCGACCATTGGAATTGCTACTTCCATTATCTTCCAAACGAAGGATTTTGCGGAACTCCTCCACATTTTTATATTTCAATTGGAAGGTTTGCGAATACAAAGGGCCAAGCTCTGCAATTTCTTTTTCTGCTTGCAAGAAGGCCTTATCCTTCGCCAACAATTCATCACGTGGAGCAATATTGATGATATTGCCTTGACGACGCATATCCAAATTACGGGCTTGCATTACCAAGTCCAATGCCTGATCCCAAGGCACATCCTTGAGGGATAAAGTCATCTTACCATTTACCGTATCGCTAGCCACAATATTGACGCCGGACTCTTTTGCAAGAATCTGCAAAATAGTACGAACTTCAACATCTTGGAAATCTAGAGAAATTTTACGACCATTGAAAGATTTATTTGCATTACCACCATTCAAACCACGTGACTCCGTATCAGCGGCTTTAGGTAAAATTTCAAAAGTAAAATGCCCTGCTGCCGGCTTAGTACGAACTTCCCAGTTTGAACTATTTCGAATGATCAGCTGAGTATCATTACCGATTCGTTTTAAAGTTATATTTTTTACAGGTGTATTGAAATCGCCTACATCCAAACTACGTTGTGCTTGTGTTGGCAACGGATAGTTTTTCAATGTAATGATGACACGATCACGCTGTTGTTTAATATCAGGCTGTCCAGTAAAAGCCGGAACGCTTAATTCAACAATACCTGAATTGCGCGATCCTTTACGGAAGTCGATATTAGCGGAATTAGCGACTTGCTTTGTTTTTTCTGACGGAACAGAATCCTGCATAGAAGGTTTATTATTTGATACAGACATTGCAGAATTTCGGTCAGCTGACTCGCTAACAAAAACCCAAACTTCATTACCATGAATTTCAGTATTATATTGGGCAGTTTTATTCAAACCCAACACAATACGGGAACGGTCATTATTTTGTGCCGCCGTAATCTGATTTAATAACGGATCAGCATACTCCAATACTGATTGAGGCAATCGAATAGTAGTGTTAGCAAAATCAAGCGCAATTCTAGCTGGAGCCGAAGTAACAAAACCGCTCGGACTGGTTACATCACGATCAAAACGGATTTTGATAATTTTTTGACTATCAGGAAGAGTAGATACATTAATATCAGTAATATTACCTGCAAAAGCAGTTTGCACAGCCATGGCTACGCCGATACTGGCAAAAAATTTTGTCATGTGCTTAGTTTTCATAAAGTGAGACCCCTTAATTAATTTGGAATTGCGGCAGATTCGCTTCGAGATTCAGCTGTCGAAGCACCACTTGAACCTTCATCTGACTGTGTACTTAACGGCAATTCAGCCTTTCGATATATCCAGTTACCAGAACTGTCTTCTATTAATTCAGTCAAAGTAATTTTATCCTCAGTAATCGTTTGGATTTTACCGTAATTTTGACCGATATAGTTGCCCGGCATAACGGTATAAACATGTCCATTTACATCGATAAAGCCAGATGTTTTGTTATTACCACGCAGAATACCGACATAACGCATATTTTCCAAACTAAATGCTTCCAATGTTTCTTTCTGACGATTCAAATTAGGAGCATTATTCCCCTTGGGTGCATTTTCCAAACGTCGATAGTCAAACGCATTCAACCCATTATATGCTGGAGGAGTATATGCAACTGGCGGAGTAATCGTCGGTGCTTGAAATGGAGTAACCTTAACTTTAGCTTCATCTTGCGTCTGTTTTATCCACATATTTAAATCATCATGAGTGGGGGAACATGCTGCTAAAGACAAAACACCTACGAGTAAGATAGTATTTTTCATGATTTCCCTAATAACTTTTATTTATTGTCAACTTCAGCACCATTCTGCGCATCACTTCCGTTAGCCTGTGCCTCCTTCTGTTTGGCTGCAAGCTCGGCAGCAACTTCTTCTGCAGGACGAGCCTTATAAGTTGTTGCAGTGGCACTCAGTGTCAAAATATCACTTTTGCCCTCTTTACCGCTTTTTCCGTCTGCTGCTTGGGAGAGCTTCAGAGATTCCAAAGTAATGATTCGCGACAAACCTCCGACATCACGAGCAAACTGGCTAATCTGATTATGCTTACCCGTAATGGAAATTTCATAGGGTAACTTTTGGATTGGACCATCATTAACCGGAGCTTGAGGCACAACACTATCCAAACGCAAACCATTAGCGGATCCAGCCTGATGCAATTCTTGGATTAAATTAGGAATTTCAGCATCTGTCGGCAGTTGTTTCAACAAAACATCAAAAGCTGAACGGATAGATGCCAATTCCTCCTGAAGGTTATGCAAATTAACAGCCTCAATACTTTTTTTCGTATATGTTTCCTTTAGTTCGGCTTCTTTAGCTTCCTGCGTAGAAAGTGTTTCGAGTTGCTCTTTGAAAATACCAACATATCCTATTGCCAAGACCCCCGCTATTGCCAACCCTGCGATAAATAACTTAGCAGGCATATTTAACAAATAGAGGTTTTGGATATCAATATTTTTTGCTTTACTTACAGACATTTATTTTACCTCTTGCTTCTGTTCGCCAGTTTCAGTCGTGTTCGCGGCTGGATTTTGTACGGGTACTGATGGATGACCTGAATTATTCAACAAAACCTTCAGAGTAAATTCTTGATAATTATCAATTTTCTTAATACTCAAAAGTTCTGGTTGAGCAAAAACCCCGGTACTTGGTAAAGAACGCATAAACATTGCGATCTTATTATCACTACTTGCTCGACCCGTAATTTTGTAAGATGTCGAACTTTCTGCTTCCAACGCTGTCAGATAAGAGTTATCGGGAGTAACTACATTTAAGCTGTCGATGATATAGGCAGCCTGTGAACGTTTTTCCTGTAACTCTTCTACTTTTTGTTTTTTTGATAGGAAATTTTCTTTTTCTTGCTGCAGTTTTAGAATTTCTCCCAAAGCTTTATCCAGCTTTTCAATTTCCTTCCCTAGAAGGGCATTACGGTCTTCCTGCCTGCTGATTGCATTATTAATTGTCAAATATGTCAACACAAGCAGACCTGCACCTATCAATAACGCCGAAAGCATTAATACTTTAAATTGTTGCTTTTTGCGCTGTTTGATTTCTTCCCTATAAGGAAGAAGGTTAATTTTAACAAATTCGATCATATTACAATCCCCTTAATGCTAATCCGAATGCTAATGTTAAAGACGGTGCATCAATTTGCAGCTGTGGCAAATCAATTTTATTGTTTCGTTCAGCATATAAAACCGGGTGAATACACTGTGTCGCAGTATTGGTTTGAGAAAAAATACTTTCCGCCAATCCGGCCTGTTGCGATGCAAACCCAGTTAATAAAATATGTTTAATGTTTGAGAAGGTCTCTGTCGTCTGCGTAGTGTAGTAAAACTGCAATACACGTTGGATTTCTTGCGCTACCTGAACGTTAAAGCGATCTGCGACTTGGGTTTGATAATCAGATGGTTTGCTGGATGAAGCTATCATCTGCGCCGCTTTTTCTTCTGTCACTTGATAAGTACGCTGAATCAGTTGATTCAACTGTTCCGTACTGACAGGAGTCTCTTGTTTATACAAAATCTGTCCGTTTTGCATCACCAATGCGTACATTTGGGTAGCATGAATGCCAAATACGGCAACTTTTTCATTAGTCAATTCAGGTGCATGATTATTAATCCAAAAAGCATAGGCATTTCTCTGAGCCAAAAGATCCAAATCTAAGGCAGACAGATCAAGTCCTGCATTTTCAAACATTTCAATAACAGGCTCAATATCGTCTTTTCTAGCTGCTACGGTTGTAATCTGCTGCCCCGCCGGGGAAACGGATACGCCGGTCACCTGATAGTCATAACTCATTTCATCAATAGGACCGATTGCTGAAATTTCAGATTCAGCAAACTCGTCCAAATCAAGTTCGGTATCGCGAGGGTTGTAAGTTATGTTCTCTATTGTTGCCAAGCTTTGTGGTACAGCTGCAACAAAGTTCTTACAAGAACTGCGCAATTGCGTATAAGTATGTTGCAAATAGGTGACAAGTTGGTCGTAATCTTGGATTTTGTTACCTTTTACAATATTTTTAGGTAATTTGGTAATAACGTATTTTTCTAGCTGAATTTGGTTTAAACTACGGCCTGTCAGCTGAACCATCTTAATGGCATGCTGGCTGATGTCGATGCCGATAGCGGCTCGGTTGCTTAACCCTCCGGAAGCTTTACTTGCCTTGCTGGTTTTGCTTTTAGGGCTTTTTGATAAGCTAATCATATAATTTCCCTGTATTGTTAGGAGTGAGTAACTGTTTCGATATCCGTAAAGGATTTCTTTTTCTTTGCACAGTAAATACTGTGTTTCACAGAAATCGGTTTCTATTTTACTTTATTTAATGCCAGTGATGGCAAAAATTATTACTTAGTCATGATTAAAAAGATTATAACGACCTGTCTTGGTTTGATATTAGGATTGGCACTCTTCGGTGTCGGCTTGCTCGCTATTGCGATTTTGGTCACATACCCCAAGTTGCCTGCTCTTGATTCTTTACAACACTACCAACCCAAAATGCCCCTCACAGTATATTCTGCCGACGGTCAGATTATTGGGGTTTACGGTGAACAGCGCCGGGAGTTTACAAAAATTGGAGATTTTCCAAAGGTTTTGAAAGACGCTGTTATTGCCGCAGAAGATAAACGTTTCTATGAGCACTGGGGCGTAGACGTAGTAGGTATTGCCCGTGCCGCTATCGGTAACGTAGTCGCCGGCGGTTTGCAATCAGGTGCCAGTACCATTACTCAACAGGTAGCAAAGAACTTCTACTTGAGTAACGAGCGTACATTTACCCGTAAATTCAATGAAGCCCTATTGGCCTATAAAATCGAACAGACGCTTAGTAAGGATCAGATTTTAGAACTGTATTTCAACCAAATCTATTTGGGTCAACGGGCATACGGTTTTGCCTCTGCCGCTCAAATCTATTTCAACAAAAACGTGAAAGACTTGACTTTGGCTGAAGCATCCATGCTGGCAGGCCTACCTAAAGCGCCTTCAGCGTATAACCCCATCGTTAACCCCGAGCGCGCCAAACAGCGCCAAGCCTACATCCTGCGAAACATGCAGGAAGAAAATATGATTACTGCACAACAACGCGATCAAGCTTTGAAAGAAGAGCTGCATTATGAACGTTTTGTGCAAAACATCGACCAAAACGCTTTGTATGTTGCTGAAATGGCACGCCAAGAGTTGTATGAAAAATATGGCGAGGACGCATACACCCAAGGCTTTAAGGTCTACACAACCGTCAATACCGCCAACCAACGTGTTGCTACTGAAGCCCTTAGAAAAGCGTTGCGTAATTTCGACAGAGGCAGCAGTTATCGCGGCGCAGAGAACTACATCGACCTCAGCAAAACTGATGACGTAGAAGAAACGATCAGCCAATATCTTTCTACTTTATATACGGTTGACAAAATGGTTCCTGCCGTTGTCTTGGAGGCTTCCAAAAAAGGAGTTCTGATTCAACTACCTAGCGGAAAAAGATTCAATCTGAACAGCTACGCGCTCGGTTTTGCAGCCCGTGCAGTCAACAATGAAAAAATGGGAGACGACCGTATTCGTCGCGGTTCCGTCATCCGTGTCAAAGGCGGCGGCAACAATTGGTCTGTCGTTCAAGAACCTCTACTACAAGGCGCTCTGGTCTCATTAGATGCAAAAACAGGTGCTGTACGTGCATTGGTCGGCGGTTATGACTTCCACAGCAAAACATTTAACCGTGCCACTCAAGCCATGCGCCAACCAGGTTCTACCTTTAAGCCTTTCGTATACTCTGCGGCACTCGCCAAAGGTATGACAGCATCCACCATGATTAATGACGCACCACTCTCCCTGCCGGGTAAAGGTGCCAATGGTTCTGCTTGGAATCCTAAAAACTCAGACGGCCGTTATGCAGGCTATATCACCCTGCGCCAAGCATTGACCGCCTCTAAAAACATGGTTTCCATCCGAATCTTGATGTCCATCGGTATCGGATACGCGCAACAATACATCCAACGTTTCGGCTTCAAACCGTCCGAAATCCCTGCCAGCCTGTCTATGGCGCTTGGTACCGGTGAAACAACACCATTGCGTGTCGCTGAAGCATATAGCGTCTTTGCCAATGGCGGTTACAAAATTTCCGCATACGTCATCGACAAGATTTATGACAGCGAAGGTCGTCTGAAAGCACAAATGCAACCTCTTGTTGCAGGCGAAAACGCTCCTCAAGCCATCGACCCGCGTAACGCATACATCATGTACAAAATCATGCAGGACGTTGTCCGTGTCGGTACTGCAAGAGGCGCCTCCGCACTTGGCCGTTCCGATATCGCCGGTAAAACCGGTACGACGAACGACAATAAAGATGCATGGTTCGTCGGCTTCAACCCAAGTATTGTCACTGCCGTATACATCGGCTTCGACAAACCGCGCAGCATGGGCCGCGCAGGTTACGGCGGCACGATTGCCGTTCCAGTCTGGGTCGATTACATGCGCTTCGCGCTCAAAGGCGTAGAAAACAAAGGCATGAAAGCACCGGCAGGTATCGTGAACAGCGGCGGCGAATACTATATGAAAGAACGTATGACCACCAGCTCCGATATCACTCTGGACAATAGCGGTACCGTTCCACGCCCTGCACAACAACCTTCCCGACAACAACGCCCGGCAAATGCCAACACTGCCGCAACGCCTGATAGCGATCGGGATGGCGGAGACCGCGGTCGCGGTGATTTGCAAGAAACGCCGGTACAGCCAAGCAATGTTAACAATCGACAATTAGACTCACTGTTCTAATTACACCGGTCAAAAGGTCGTCTGAAACCCGAATCAGGAATTTCAGACGACCTTTTTATATATGGCAGCACAATCTCAATTCATTGCCATGTGAACAAGATAGAAAAATTCACTTTAAACCGATACAGCATTGCCTCATCCGAGCCTAAAGCGGAGAGTTTCCCCAAATGCTAAAAAAACCAGTTTCATGTCATCTGCACTGCTCATCAAACTTATCCCCTACCCCTTGATTTCAAATTACCTCACCACGCTAGATTCCGCCCCTTCCACTCACTCCATCAATCAAACGAATAGTGGATTAACTTTAAACCAGTACGGCGTTGCCTCGCCTTGCCCTGATTTAAAGTTAATCCACTATAAAAACAACAAGGTCGTCTGAAACATGATCCAACATTTTCAGACGACCTTTTCGGATTTATCTATTTCAAAGCAACATACACAGCAGCAAGACGATTTTGTTCTCTCCCTCTGCAAGACAATAAACGGATTTGCGTCCCGTCAATGCAGACTATACTACAACCGATTACAATGACTCGGAATTTTCCGGATTTCCGATATTCAAGTTGTCCATTTCTTCTTGATGCGTAGCAAACCATGCTCCGACAACTTGGTTGACTTCTTCTATGCCTTGCTTTTTAAGGCTGGAAAACAGTTGTACTCTGATGCGTTGACGGGTCATATAGGGCTTGAGCGATTTTTTGACTGCGCCTAAAGTTTTGATTTGCTCGTTTTTCGACAGCTTGTCGGCTTTCGACAACAAAATATGCACAGGACGGCCGGTAATGTGGAAAAAGTCCAGCATCCGCAAATCCAGCTCTTTCAATGGGTGGCGCGCATCCATAATCAACACCAAGCCGATGAGCTGGCGCCGTTGTTGGAGGTAGTCGCCCAAGAGTTTGACCCAATGCGTGCGGATGGCTTCGGGAACTTGTGCATAGCCGTAACCCGGCAAATCGACCATAAAGCTGCCGTTGCTCAATTCGAAGAAATTGATGTGTTGGGTCCGTCCCGGCGTTTTGGAAACGTAGGCGAGCCGGACATGGTTGGTCAGGGTATTGATCGCGCTGGATTTGCCTGCGTTGCTTCGTCCGACAAATGCGATTTCTGCGGGTGTGTCGGGCAGGTCTTTGAGATGGTTGACGGTGGTGAAGAATTTGGCGTTCTGAAAGAGGTTCATCCGTATTTCCTTGTTCCCTGAGACGGAGTGGCGGAATTTGCCGTGTTCATGTTGCGAAACATGGTAGTAATTTAATGTAAATCTAGTATAGAATAGCACGTTTATAGAATTATCGGTTTTTATCGGGTAAAATTTATCCGGCGTTTTGAGTATAAAAAAGGCATTGTCGCGGTATGCAATGCTGTAATCAGGAGCACTCCATGAAACGATTGACTTTAGCGGCCTTGGTTTTGGCTGCCGGCGCGGCTGTCGCTGCCCCGAAAGCGGATATTGCAAAAGGCAAAGAAGTGGCTACTACCATTTGTGCGGCATGTCATGCGGCGGACGGCAACAGCGGCATCGCCATGTATCCAAAGCTCGCCGCGCAACACAGTGCCTATATCTACCGTCAAACCTTGGACATTAAAGAAGGCAAACGTACAAACGGTTCCGCCGCTGTGATGAAACCTATGGTGATGAACCTGTCCGAACAAGACATTCTGAATGTATCCGCATTCTATGCCAAACAACAGGCCAAATCCGGCGAGGCTAACCCGAAACAAAATGATCCTGTTTTGGGCGGCAAAATCTACCGAGGCGGTTTGGTGGATAAAAAAGTTCCTGCCTGTATGTCCTGCCACGGCCCCAGCGGCGCGGGTATTCCGGGCGGCGGTACCGAAATCGGCGCATATCCGCGCTTAGGCGGCCAACATATGTCTTATGTGGTCGATCAAATGAAGGCTTATAAATCCGGACAACGCAAAAACGCGATTATGGAAGATATTGCCAAACGCCTGACCGAAGAAGAGTTGAATGCGGTTTCCAACTTCATCCAAGGTCTGCATTGATTCCTGTCAATCCGTCTGTTTGCGGATGATGTGAATATCAAGGTCGTCTGAAAACGCTTGCCCTTGGGCGGTTGTTTTCAGACGACCTTGTGCGATGGTATGCCGCCGCTTTTGAGGCAATAAGTATTTTCAAATGGCAGCCTTTGGCTTTTTGCCCCATCATGTCTATTTTTCGTGCCGTTCGATAATCGGGCCTCTTCCGGATCCCGACCATCCCCGTATTCTTTATCAAATCAAACCGCTATGAGCAAATCCCCTTCATCCGTCCCCCTTATCCGCAAACCTTGGTTCGCTTTTTTAAGCTCCATGCGTTTTGCCGTTGCCCTGCTCAGTCTTTTGGGCGTCGCTTCGGTTATCGGGACGGTGTTGCAGCAAAACCAGCCTCAGGTCAATTATGTTGTGAAATTCGGTCCGTTTTGGTCGCAGATTTTCAACTTTTTAGGCTTGTACGATGTTTATGCGTCCGCTTGGTTTGTGGTCATCATGATGTTTTTGGTGATATCGACCAGCTTGTGCCTGATTCGCAATGTTCCTCCTTTTCTCCGCGAAATCAAATCGTTTCGTGAAAACGCTAAAGAAAAATCATTGGCGGCGATGCGCCATTCGACTGTATTGGAAGGCAAGATGTCGTCTGAAATCGCCCGACGTTATCTCGAAGTACAAGGCTTCAGCTGCAAAACCGTAACGCGCGAAGACGGATCGGTTTTGGTTGCCGCCAAAAAAGGGGCGATGAACAAGTGGGGCTATATTTTTGCCCATACCGCGCTGATTGTGATTTGCTTGGGCGGCTTGATAGACAGCAACCTCCTACTGAAAATCGGTATGCTGACCGGACGCGTCGTACCGGACAACCATTCCGTCTATGCCAAAGACTTCAAACCGGAAAGCATTTTGGGTACGTCAAACCTGTCGTTCCGCGGCAATGTAAACATTACCGAAGGGCAAAGCGCGGACGTGGTCTTCCTCAATGCCGACAATGGGATGCTGGTTCAGGATTTGCCGTTTGAAGTGAAGCTGAAGAAATTCCACATCGACTTTTACAATACCGGGATGCCGCGTGATTTTGCCAGCGATTTGGAAATTACCGACAAGGAAAGCGGCAAAAAATCGGAACACACCATCCGCGTCAATCATCCACTGACGCTGCACGGCATCACCATCTATCAAGCGAGCTTTGCCGACGGCGGCTCCGATTTGAAGTTCAAAGCCTGGAATTTGGGCAACCCAAGCCGCGAACCGGTAACGCTCAGGGCGACATCTATGCGCGATTTCCCGCTTGACATCGGCAATACGTCCTACAAGCTGGAGTTTGACCAATTCACGTCCATGAACGTGGAAGACATGAGCAAGTCGTCTGAAAAAGAGCAAACCCTGCAATCAGCGATTAACGACGTGCGCGCCGTCTCTCAAGAAAACAAAAAATACACCAACATCGGTCCGTCCGTTGTTTACCGAATCCGCGACAAAGCGGGTCAGGCTGTCGAATATAAAAACTACATGCTGCCCGTTAAGCAGGAACAGGATTATTTCTTCATCACCGGTACGCGCACAGGTCTGGAACAGCAATACCGTTGGCTGCGCATTCCTGCCGATAAGACTTTCAAACCCGATACCTTCATGGCGATGCGCGAACTCTTGAAAGACGAAGCCGCACGCAAAGCCGTCATCCGCAACGCGACCTTGAACGCGCCCGACAACATCCGCGAGCAATTCACCCTTGCCGCCGAAAACACCTTGAGCATTTTTGCGAAAGGCGGCTATTTGGCGTTGGACGAATTTATCACCAAAAACATCCCCAAAGAGCAGCAGGAAAAAATGCAGGGATATTTTTACGAAATGCTGTTCGGCGTCATGAACGCCGTATTGGAAGAAACCATCCAAAAATACAAGCTGCCCGCATGGCCTCAAGACGAAGCGCGCAACCGCTTCCTGCTGCACAGCATGGACGCCTATACCGGCCTGACCGAATACCCCGCCCCCATGCTCCTGCAACTGGACGGCTTTGAAGAAGTCCGCTCCTCCGGCTTGCAAATGACCCGGTCGCCCGGTGCATTTTTAGTCTATTTAGGCTCTGTTTTGCTGGTTCTCGGCACGATATTTATGTTCTACATCCGCGAGAAACGCGCGTGGGTCCTGTTTTCAGACGACCACATCCGCTTTGCCATGTCTTCCAGCCGCAACGAGCGCGACCTGCAAAAAGAGTTTCCGCAACATACACAAAGCCTGCAACGACTGGCGAAAGATTTGAACCATGACGCATAACCATAACCCCCTACCCGAACACGAGCTGCTGACGCACAAATCGTTCCTCAAGTCCCTGAATACGGTCGACTGCCTATTCGCCCTCCTGACCGCAGCCGGCGCATTCTTCGCCCAAACCCGCATTCAGCACACCATGGACATCTACGAAATGGTGATTTTGTGGGCAAGCGCGGGCATTACCGTCTTTTTAGGCTGGTTTTTCAAACCCATGCGCTGGTTTGCCCCCTTGTGTGCCGTCCTCGCATACAGCGCCGTCATGCTCTACGATGGCGAAATCACGCATTCCGACGGCTTCCTGCTCAAATACTTCCTCAGCAGCCAGTCCGCGATTATGTGGCAATGCGCCTTCGTTTTCTTCGCACTCTTCGCCTATATCACCGGTGCCGTGTTGGCACAACGCAAAAACGTCGCCACCAACACCCTGCTCGGCATGGGTTCCGTATTCGCCTGGGTGTCCGCCGTTGCAGGCTTTACCGGACTTTTAGTGCGCTGGCACGAAAGCTACCTCCTGCGCCCTGACGCAGGACACATCCCCGTTTCCAACCTCTACGAAGTCTTCATCCTCTTCCTCGTCATCACCGCTCTGATGTACCTCTACTACGAAGCCCGTTTCGCCGTACAAAAACTCGGCGGCTTCGTCTTCAGCTTCATGGCAATCGTCGTCGGCTTCGTCCTTTGGTACAGCTTTTCCCGCGAAGCACACACCATCCAACCCCTGATTCCCGCCCTGCAATCATGGTGGATGAAAATCCACGTCCCCGCCAACTTCATCGGCTACGGCGCATTCTGTATCGCCGCCATGCTCGGCATCGCCGAACTTTGGGCATTGAGAAACGAAAACGCCGGCAAAAAATCATCGCTGCCGCCTTCGCAAGTCATCGAAGAAGTCATGTACAAAGCTATCGCCGTCGGCTTTCTGTTCTTCACCATCGCCACCATCCTCGGCGCACTGTGGGCGGCTGACGCATGGGGACGCTACTGGAGCTGGGACCCGAAAGAAACTTGGGCATTCATTGTCTGGCTCAACTACGCCGTCTGGCTGCACCTGCGCCTCGTCGCCGGCTGGCGCGGCAAAATCCTCGCATGGTGGGCAGTCATCGGACTGTTCGTTACCGCCTTCGCCTTCATCGGCGTCAATATGTTCCTGAGCGGCCTGCACTCTTACGGCACCTTGTAAGCTTCAAGGCACAATAAAGAAAGGTCGTTTGAAAAGCTTATATGGTTTTCAGACGACCTTTCTTGAAAATACGGGCTGTGCTTGTATCTCTTTTGCTTTGATGGCTTCCGTTTAAAACAAAGGAATCTCTCGCAAGAAAACACGGGGGCTTCAATCCCTCCCTTAGTAGAGATCGTCTGAAAACAGTTTCCCATTTTCAGACGACCTTTTCGCACCATCAGGCGCAGCAAAATACAATCACACCAAATTCACCCCCAATATCCCTCCCCTTCCTATTGAAACACCCCTTCCGATAGACCATAATCCCATCTATCACGCAAAACACTTATACATTGCGCCGATTTACCCCTGTTTTGCCCCAATCCCCATATCAAAATAACAAAGGTCAACATCATGTGCCAACTGCTCGGCATGAACTGTAACACCCCCACAGATATCGTCTTTTCCTTTGAAGGCTTCCGCCGCCGCGGCGGCATTACCGACCACCATGCAGACGGTTTCGGCATCGGCTTTTTCGAAGGCAAAGGCGTACGCCTGTTCCACGACGACAAACCCAGCGCCGCCTCGCCCGTCGCCGACCTCGTTCGCGCCTACCAAATCAAATCCGAAAACGTCATCGCCCACATCCGCAAAGCCTCGCAAGGACAAACCTCGCTGGCAAACACCCACCCCTTCATGCGCGAAATGTGGGGCGAATACTGGCTGTTTGCACACAACGGCCATTTAATCGATTTCTACCCCGAACAAGGCGAGTATTACCATGCCGTCGGCACCACCGACTCCGAACGCGCCTTCTGCTACATCCTCAACCGCCTGCGCAGCCGCTTCGCCACCAAGCCCGACCCGGACACCCTATTCGACGCCCTCGCCGCACTGACCCACGAAATCCGCCGCTTCGGACTGTTCAACTTCGTTATGTCCAACGGCGACAACCTGTTTGCCCACGCCAGTACGCTTTTGCACTACATCGTACGCAAAGCCCCGTTCGGCAAAGCACGGCTTTTGGACGACGACGTCATGGTCGATTTTTCCGAAGTCACCACCCCCAACGACAAAGTCGCCGTCATCGCCACCTTACCGCTGACCCGCGACGAAACCTGGTCGCAACTGGCAGTGGACGAACTGGTCATGTTCCGACAAGGCGACATTGCCCGCAGCGACCGTCCTGAACAACCCGTCTACATGAGCGTAGAAGAAGGCTTGGCAATCGCCCGCGCCGTCGGCGTATCCGTTTAAAACAAAGAGGTCGTCTGAAAACCCAGATTCAAGGTTTTCAGACGACCCCTTCAACCCATAATAAACCCACCGACTATACGGGAATAGCTCAATCAGCTACAATTCCGTTTCACAAACAAATAAATTCAAAAACTTATGAAATGTCCGTTTTGTCAGCATCCCAATACTCAAGTCACTGATTCGCGGCTCTTGGAAGAGACGAACAGCATCCGCCGCCGCCGCCGTTGCGTGGAGTGCGGGCAGCGGTTCAGTACGTTTGAAACGGTCGAAATGCGGATGCCGCAGGTGATTAAATCCAACGGTACGCGCGTGGCGTTTAATCCGCACAAGCTGAGAACCAGTTTGGAACGGGCTTTGCACAAACGCCCGATTGCCCAGGAAAAAATCGATGAAACGGTCGCGCTGATTGAGCAGCGTCTGTATCAGTCGGGCAACAAGGAAGTGCCGTCGCGCATGGTGGGGGAAATGGCGATGGAGGAATTGGCAAAAATCGATCAGGTCGCCTATGTCCGTTTTGCGTCCGTGTATAAAAGTTTCAACGACGTGTCCGAGTTTACTCAGGCAATCGCCACGCTGGTGCAGACTGACGGGAAATAGGTCGTCTGAAAGCGGTGTGTTGATGATGAAGAGGATGTTTATGAAAAGAGTTTTATCCGTAGCCGCCGCACTATTCTGCCTTGCCGCCTGCAGCCCCGAACAGGGCGATTCGGCGTCGAAAGCCGCCTCCGATACGGTTCAAACGCTGACGAGCATGGACGGCAAAATTTCTATCTCCGTCCATAACAGCCACTTCTCCGACATCATCGCCGATTCCGCCCGCCATCCGAAAAACGTTCCCGCCTCCAACCTGATTCTGCTCCAACACGACCCTGAAGCGCGCATTACCATTTATGCGGCGAACAACGGCCCGGCGCAAACGGATGCCAAAACCTATTTCGCCGAACTCAAAACCGCCCTGCAATCGGACGAGACTCAAAATGTCCGCGTCGGCATCGCCACCGACAACCGCATGAATTACCAAACCGACCGCGAAGACCGGCAAGGTACGTTCAACCAATACTGCATCGCCATTCACGAGGCCAATATTTATACCGTTTGCGCGTACAGCCATCATGCAAGTCAGAAGGAATTGTCGGAAGTATTGAAAGAATTGAGCTTGTCGCGTTAATGCTTTGACGAACGGAATACGGCGAAAGAAAAGGTCGTCTGAAAACGGAAAACTTTAAGAAATCCAAATTATGTTTGATTGTATTGATACCCAAATGATGCAAAACGCCCTTGCCCTTGCGCGGCTCGGGCGTTTTTCCACTTCCCCCAACCCACGCGTCGGCTGCGTGATTGCACACGGCAGCCAAATCGTCGGGCAGGGGTTTCATGTCAAAGCGGGCGAACCGCATGCCGAAGTGCATGCGCTGCGGCAGGCGGGCGAAATGGCGCGCGGGGCGACGGCTTATGTGACGCTCGAACCGTGCAGCCATTACGGCCGTACGCCGCCCTGCGCCGAAGCCCTGATCGGCTCGGGCGTGTCGCGTGTGGTCGCTGCCATGACCGACCCCAATCCTTTGGTGGCAGGCAAAGGTTTGGCAATGCTCGAAGCCGCAGGCATCCGAACCGAAAGCGGTTTGTTGGAAACCGAAGCACACGAACTCAACCGCGGCTTCCTTTCCCGTATCGAACGCGGCCGCCCGTTTGTCCGCATCAAATGTGCCGCCAGCTTGGACGGCAAAACCGCGCTCGCCGACGGATGCAGCTACTGGATTACCGGTGAAGCCGCAAGGGCGGACGTACAAACCTTACGCGCGGAAAGCTGCGCCGTCTTAACCGGTATCGGCACGGTGCTTGCCGACAACCCGCGCCTCAACGTCCGCGCCTTCCCGACCCTGCGCCAGCCCACGCGCATCGTGTTGGACAGCAAACTGCAAACGCCGTTGAACAGCCACATGGTTTCAGACGACCTCAGCCCCACCGTCATCGTAACCGCCGTCGATGATGAAGAACGCCTCAAACCATACCGCGCGTTCAATCATATCCGCATCTTGAGGTCGTCTGAAAACGCCGCCGGACGTATAGACCTTGCCGCACTGCTGCCCCAATTGGCAGAACTGGGCTACGGCGAGATTATGGTCGAAGCGGGCGCGACGCTGACCTCCGCCTTTATCGAATCAGGCTTGGCAGATGAAATCGTGTTATACCAAGCGCCGAAAATCTTAGGCGAAGGCAGAAGCCTGCTCACCCTCCCCGCCAACCCCGCCGTTTTGGCTTCGGAAGGCGAGTGGGAAAGCCGTTCGGTAGAGCTGATCGGGCAGGACGTAAAATGGGTTTTGCGTAAAAAATAGGCTGCCTTGTAAACCAGAAAGGTCGTCTGAAAACTGATTTTGGGTTTTCAGACGACCTTTTTGTCAGAAGCAACGGTGTTTTATAGTGGATTAAAATAAAAATGAGACAAGGCGGCAACGCCCGCCGTGTACGGGTAGTACATAAGGGTGTTGCCAACGCCGTATCATTGCAATTTTAATCCACTATACTGCATCGCCTGATTTGCTTGACAGAGTTACAAATACCGCTTCGACATATACTGAAGTAATATTAATTTTAGGTTAAATTACGCAAATATATTAATACTAATTTTTATTAATTATTTGTATTTCCGATATTATATTTAGTCACTAACGGTATAGTCATTACTAAAAATAATACAATTCAAAATCTTACCGCCCAGCTTGATTATAATATTTGCATAAACATTTCCCAACACTCCATTATCGTCGGGCAATGCTGCATTTGCACATGCAAAACTTTTACGTCCAAAACCAATCTTAGGGAAAGATTTATTTTCGACACCGACAAAACGGATTCCGACCTTGCTGTTTTTATGACTGCCGGTCGGGGTTCTGCTGCGGCATTTTGCACTGTGCGGCACGCCCTTTTCCATCACATGAGACTTGTCATGAAAAATATTACCATTCAGAAATTTGCAGATAAAACCGCCAAAATCGGCATCGTCGGCTTGGGCTACGTCGGCCTGCCGCTGATGCTCCGTTATGTGGACATCGGTTATCAGGTTTTGGGCTTCGACATCGACAAAACCAAAGTCGACAAACTCAACAAAGGCGAGACCTACATCGAGCATATTCCTGCCGAGAAAATCGCCGCCGCTTCAAACAGCCTGTTTGAAGCCACCACCGACTTCTCCCGCATCGGCGAAGTGGAAGCCGTGATTTTGTGCGTACCGACTCCGTTGAACAAATACCGCGAGCCGGACATGAGTTTCGTTATCGACACCACCGACGCGGTGAAACCTTACCTTCGCGCCGGTCAAGTGCTGTCTTTGGAATCCACCACCTACCCCGGTACGACCGAAGAAGAATTGCTGCCGCGCGTTGAAGAAGGCGGTCTGAAAGTCGGTAAAGACGTGTTCTTGGTGTACTCTCCGGAACGCGAAGACCCGGGTAACCCGAATTTTGAAACCCGCACCATCCCGAAAGTCATCGGCGGTCATACCCCTGCTTGTTTGGAAGTCGGTATCGCGCTGTATCAGCCTGCCATCGACAAAGTCGTACCGGTAAGCTCCACCAAAGCCGCCGAGCTGACCAAACTTCTGGAAAACATCCACCGCGCCGTGAACATCGGTTTGGTGAACGAGATGAAAATCGTCGCCGACAAAATGGATGTCGATATTCACGAAGTCATCGCCGCCGCGGCAACCAAACCTTTCGGCTTCGTCGCCTACTATCCCGGTCCGGGCTTGGGCGGACACTGTATCCCCATCGACCCGTTCTACCTGACTTGGAAAGCGCGCGAATACGGCGTGAACACCCGCTTCATCGAGTTGGCTGGCGAAGTGAACTCCCACATGCCCGACTACGTCATCAGCAAAGTGGGCCTGGCTTTGAACGAACACAACCGTTCCATCAAAGACAGCAAAATCTTGGTTTTGGGTATCGCCTACAAGAAAAATGTGGACGACATGCGCGAAAGCCCGTCTGTGGAGGTGATGGACCGCCTGCACAAATTGGGTGCAAACATTTCCTACTCTGACCCGCACGTGCTTGAGTTCCCGTACATCCCCGGCCACCACTACTTCGACCTGAAGAGCGAGCCGCTGACGCCGGAAACCGTAGCGAAATACGACTGCGTGGTGCTGACCACCGACCACGATAAGTTTGACTACGACATGATTGCCGAACACGCCAAACTGATTGTCGATACGCGCGGCAAGTTCCCTGCGAAAAACCCGAAAGTCGTGAAAGCGTAATACCTTTGACGATTGAGGCAGACTGCCTGCCGACGGGTTTCGGCAGGCAGTCGGCTTTCTTAGACCGTTTGTTTTCAGACGACCTAAGAAAGCCCTTATTTATATGATGCTGCTGCGTTTTCAGGTCGTCTGAAAATCTTGGCGGCAACAAATCCCTCCTATTTATGAATATAAGAAAAATACTCGGCTATGCTTTGGGTCCGATAGGCAGTGCGGCTTTCGGCATCCTCTCGCTTCCGCTGATTTCATGGTACTACCCTGCGGAAGACATCGGCCGTATCGTCTTACTGCAAACCATATCCGCTCTGACCATCCTGATTTTGGGGCTGGGCTTGGATCAGGCGTATATCCGCGAATACTACGCCAGCGAAGACAAAGCCGCGCTGTTCAAATCCTTCAGCCTGTCCCCGTTTGTTTTGAGCATTGCCGGGGTATTGCTGATACTTTTGTGGAACCCCTCTTGGCCTTCCGAAATTATTTTTGATTTGAACAGCACCAAGCTGGGTATTCTGTTTTTAGTTTTTTTACTGACCACCCTGTTTATCCGCTTTTTCTCGCTCATCCTACGGATGCAGGAAAAGGCAATTGCTTTCTCACTCAGCCAGCTGACACCGAAATTCCTGATTTTGGTTTTGGTTTTGCTCTTCATCCTAATCGGTTTGCCAACCCATACCACCAGCCTGGTCTTTGCCTATACCGCCGCCCAAATACTGACCGTCGCTGTATTAATCTACCAAACCCGAACCGATTTGGCCGCCGCCATCCGTTCGCCTTGGTCGGCAAAGCTGCACAAAATGGGTCTGCAATACGGACTGCCTTTGGCATTCGGCAATCTCGCCTACTGGGGGCTGACGTCTATCGACCGCTTTGTTTTGAAAGAAATGGCAAGTTTGGAGCAACTGGGGATTTACTCGATGGCGGTCAGCTTCGGCGCTGTCGCCCTGATTTTCCAAAGCGTATTCTCAACCATATGGGCGCCATTGGTGTTCAAATGGGTTGAAGACAACACCAACCTCGACAAAATCGGCGGCATTACCCTGTCGATGACTGCGCTCATCAGCGCGATGGTTTGCTTTATCGGTATTTTTTCGCCGGTGGTCACTTGGATTCTTCCCGGGAAATATGCATCGGTACAGTTTATTTTACTGTCGTGCATGATGTTTCCTTTGTTTTATACGCTGACGGAAGTGACCGGCATCGGTTTGAACGTCGTCAAAAAAACCTGGCTGATTACCGCAGTCAATATTGCGGCATTCCTGCTGAACTTCGGCCTGCTGTATTGGCTGGTTCCGCTCTTGGGCGCACGGGGCGCCGCAATGGCGAGTGCGACTTCTTTTTGGGTGTTTATGCTCATCAAGACCGAATTGTCTTCAAGGATGTGGCAGAAACTGCCCTGCCGGAAAATTTATACCCATACCGCACTCTGCCTGATTTTGTGCCTGGGCTACACCTACTTCGGCAACGCCGGCAACTACTACATTTTTGCTTTAATCTGGCTGGCAGGTTTGATTGCCCTGACTGTGAAATACAAAACACCACTTTCTTCAGCTTTATCAGTAGTGAAAGGTCGTCTGAATAAAAAACACTCAACACAATAACAACCATACTGCGTGCAGTTTTTGATTCTGCCGCTACAAAACGCTTACTCACCGAGAATCTTTGATTTTGTGCCCTGTCCGCAACCCATGCGGCTTGTACGCCGACACACTCGACACAGGTATTATCATGCATACATTAATCATTCCTTCTTGGTATCCATCCACTCCGGACGACGTCAACGGAATCTTCTTCCGCCTGCAAGCGCAAGCCTTGCAACGCTCCGGAGTCAAAGTAGGGGTCGTCGCACCGATATTCCGTTCGTTCAGAACTCAGGCGAAAACTGCGTTCAACCCGAAAAATTACGGAATAAGGACCTACATCGACAAAGACGTACCGACTTATGTGTACGACAGCATGTTTTTCTTCCCGCGGATTCCACATATCGACCGCAAACGGGAAATCGCCGCCAGTATGAAACTGTTCCGCCGATACGTTGCAGACCACGGCATGCCCGATGTCCTGCACGCGCACTGCGTCAACAGCGGCGGCATCATTGCATACGAAATCCACAAAGCAACCGGCATTCCATATGTCATCACCGAACACAGCACCACCTACGCCCGCAAACTTATCCGCAACTGGCAACGCCCGCTGATGTATGCCGCCGCCCAAAACGCCGCCTGCCGCCTGGCAGTCAGCCGCGACTTTGCCGAACTGCTGAAAGAAGAATACCGCGGATTGGAGTGGCAATATGTTCCCAATATCCTGTCCGCCAGCTTTGAAGCGCCGATCGACCTTGCCGACAAACCCGCCAACGAAGACTTTACCTTCTGCTCGGTCGCACACCTGCAACATAAAAAAGGCTACGACATCCTGCTGCCCGCCTTTGCCGAAGCAGTCAAAGCCTATCCGAACCTGAAGCTGAAAATCGGCGGGGGCGGTTATGAAGAATTCAAGCTGCACCGTTTGGCAAAAGACTTGGGGCTGGAAAACAACGTTATCTTTGAAGGTCGTCTGAAAAACGAAGAAGTCTTGGAATTGATGTATCAAAGCGATGCCTTCGTATTGGCCAGCCGCCACGAAACTTTCGGCGTCGTTTTCATCGAGGCTTTGGCGCAAGGACTGCCCGTCATCGCGACGCGCTGTGGCGGTCCTGAGACTATTGTCAATCCATCCAACGGGCTTTTGGTCGATGTCGGAGACCAAAAATCGCTGACGGAAGCACTTATCTCCCTCTATCGGAACCGGAAAAAATATTTCCCGCGCCTGTTGCGCGAAAACTGCCTGAAAGAATTTGGAGAGCGTCCCGTTACCGAACAAATCATTTCTGCATATAATAAAGCTCTTGGAACGACCTAAATTTCAGGAAGCAACGTGAAAATTAAAAAACAAAATATATACATTACTATGCTTTATACGATGGTTACCGCCTACATGCTGGGGCCGATGCTGTCGTATAAGCTGGGGATTCCGCGTATCGACAATCCGCTGACCCTTTTGCTGGTGCCTGCCACACTGCTGATTTTTTTCATAGAAAACAAAACATTCAACAGCAAGGCAGGACTCATGCTGATGGCGGTCGGGCTGATGACCGGCTGGAGCGCGATCCATCTGTTCATTACGCCCTTGGATTCGGTCAGGGTCATGGATACCTTTTTCTTCCTGTCGGTCGCCGGTTTGTTTTACCTGCTGTATCTGATTTTGAGCCGACACGAAAACCCCTTGCGCTTCGTACGCAGGCTATTGGTTTACTTTTGCGCCTTTATCATTATTCCGCCCGTTATCGAAGTGTTGACCGGCATCCAGTTTGTCAAATCAGACGAAATTTTGGCGATTGAGGCCGGCGTGATTAAAGGCTTTTTCTTCAACCCTAACAACTTGGGTACGACCGCCCTCTTCTTCGCCCCTGCCGTGTTGATATTTTTCAATATCGACGTCAACAAAAGGGAATATTTGTTCGGCTGGATTTTATTTTTGAGTTTGGGCGCGATTGTTTTCGCCAGCGCATCGCGTACGGCGACGATGAGTTACATTATTTTGTTTATCCTGAACTTGATTTACCGTAACAACGGGCTGTTTACGCTGATGACCATAGGCGTTACAGGCGCAGGCTTGTCGATGATTCCGAAACAGTACATTGCCGATTTCCTGCTCTCGATGCACGGCAATGCCTTTTTGGAAAACATTTCTTCCCGCCTGTATTTGTTCCTGTTCAATTTGGAGAGCGACAACTCGGTCGGCTACCGCCAAGAAATTTACAACTACTTCTGGAGCAATCCGCCGCTTTTGCTTTACGGCTACGGCCCTAAAAACTTTCAGGAATACTTCGGCGGGCATTTGAGCGACAGCCTCGGTTTTGAAAACCCGCACAGTTTCATCATCGAACTGTATTTGGGCTTCGGCATGATTTCCTTAATCGGCTTCATCTGTTACATCATTTGGTATGCAGTGAACGTCTTTTTAAGCCAAAACCTGCGGAACAAACAAAAAGCCATCGGCTTGGCGGCAATCGGCCTGTTTATTTTGGGCGGCTTCATCCCATCCACCATTTTGCGCATGCCCTTCCTCTGGCTGCCCTGCTTTTTGATTTTCCTGTACAGCGTCCTGCCGCAGCGCGATACGGCGTATAACGCGTACCGATACACCCCTTGATAGAAAACATGATATGAAAAAAATTGTTTTGACTACTTCCATGTCCGGCCTCGGCGGCACTGAAAACGCGACCTTCCGCTTAGGACGGTTGCTCAGGCAGCGCGGCCACGAGGTTGTCCTTGCCTCTTCCGATGGCCCGCTCATCAAAGAAGCCCAAGCCTTGGGCATCCAATGGCGTCCTATTGATTTTTATCAGGGCGGCATCTTGGGCTACATCAAAGGCATGTTCGCCTACATGAAGATGTTGAAACAAGAAAAACCCGACATCATCCACTGCCAAATGGCGCGTATCGTTCCCGCCTGTGCCATCGCGGCGAAAATCTCTTCGCCGAAAACCAAAGTGTTCTACCACGCGCGCGGTTTGGATGCCGAAACTTATCCCAAAATCGCCAAACTTTTCGACAAACTGGGCGTATACATCATCGGCAACTGCAGACACGAACAGGAAAAACTCATCCGCCACGGTTTCCCTGCCAACCGCATCACCTACACCTACAACGCCCTGCACAAAGCCGATTACGTTCCTGAAAAAACCGCCAAAGACTACGTCATGCTCGGTACGCTGTCGCGCTTGGATACCGTCCGCGCCGTGCATGTGATGCTGGACATCTTTAAGAAAATGGTCGACCGCGATATGCCCGTACGCCTGAACGTAGCAGGCATAGGCGAGGAGATGGACAATCTGAAAGCGCAAGCGAAACGCCTGGGCATAGACGACAAAGTCACCTTTCTCGGCGGCGTGCGCGATTTGACCGGCTATTTCAAAGACGTCGATATTTTGGTGAACACGCCGCACTGTATCGGCGACCACGGCGCAGGCGTCGGCAACAACATCCTTGAAGCCGGCCTCTACGACACGCCCGTCGTCACCTACAACATGGGCGGCATTTCCGAAATGGTCATTACCGGCGAAACCGGATACTGTTTCCCATTCGGCGAAGACGAAGCCTTTATCGAAGCCGTCGATCAACTCATCAAGCAGCCCGAGTTGCGCGAAAAGATGGGCAAAGCCCTGCATAAACACGTTGAGACCTTGTGTTCCGATGATGAAATCTATCGCACCACAATGGCCGCTTACGATATGTGAGGTCGTCTGAAAATATGAACATCACCATCGTCGCCCCCTACTGTTCGCTGCCGTCCGAGCCGCACTTCAACCGTTTCTGGTATCTTGCCGAGCTGTTGTCGCAGTCTCATGACGTATTGCTGATTACCAGCAATTTCAAACACTACGACAAATCTTTCAGACGACCTGAAGATGCCGAATCTGCCTCGCAAGGTCGTCTGAAAGTCATGCTGCTGGAAGAGAGCGGCTACGGCAAAAACGTCTCGCTGGACCGCGTCAAAAGCCATCATGTGTTCGTCAAAAATTTTGAGCAATGGCTGAATAACTGCCGCCCGGGCGAACAAGACGTCGTCTTTTCCGCCTACCCGCTGATCGCCACCAACCTGCTTTTGGGCGAACACAAAGCGCGTTTGGGCTACAAGCTGATTATCGACGTGCAGGACGTATGGCCGGAATCCTTCTCCTCGGTCGTGCCTTTTTTGAAAAAAATCCCGCACAACCTGCTGCCCTTCTCCTCCCGCGCCAACCGTGCCTACCGCTACGCCGATGCGCTGGTCGCCGTGTCGCAGACCTACCTCGACCGCGCCAAAGAAGCCAATCCGAACGTACCCGGCGAAGTCGTCTATATCGGCGCGGATTTTCCGAAACTCGACGCCGCGCCGGCAAAAGACTTCGGCGACGACAAAACCCGCTTCTTCTACTTGGGTACGCTCAGTTACAGCTATGACGTGGAAACCGTGTGCAAAGGCGTTCGGAAACTGTTGGACGACGGCGAAAATGTAGAGCTGCACATCATGGGCGGCGGCCCCGATTTGGATAGGCTCAAACAATACGCCTGCGACGGTATTAAGTTTTACGGCTACATCCCCTACGCCGAAATGATGTCGGTCGCCAAAGGCTGCGACATCTCCGTCAACGCCATCCATTCCTACGCCATGCAATCGATCACCAACAAACTGTCCGACTATATGGCATTGCAAAAACCGATTTTAAACAGCCAAGTCAACGACGAAGTTGCCGAAGTCCTCACCCTGCTGCCGCATGCGGACTACCGTTCCGGCGATGTGGACAGCTTCGTCCAAGCCGCCAAAGACATTCTGGCGCGCAAAAACGACCCCGTTCAATCCGACGAAATCGTCCGCCGCTTCAAGCGCGACGTGGCGTATCAAAAAATCGTCAACCTGATTGAAAGATTAGCCCATGAGTAAATTCTTCAAACGCCTGTTTGACATCATCGCCTCCGCCTCAGGACTGATTTTCCTCTCGCCCGTATTTTTGATTTTGATATACCTCATCCGCAAAAACTTGGGCGAACCGGTATTCTTCACCCAAGAGCGGCCGGGCAAAGACGGCAAACCGTTCAAAATGATCAAGTTCCGCTCCATGCGCGATGCGGTCGACCAAGACGGCAACCCGCTGCCCGACAGCGAGCGGCTGACCCCTTTCGGCAAGAAACTGCGCGCGACGAGCTTGGACGAACTTCCTGAGCTTTGGAACGTTCTAAAAGGAGAGATGAGCCTGGTCGGCCCGCGTCCGCTGTTGATGAGCTACCTGCCGCTTTACAACGAATTTCAAAACCGACGCCACGAAATGAGGCCCGGCGTAACCGGTTGGGCGCAGGTCAACGGGCGCAACGCGCTTTCGTGGGACGAAAAGTTCGCACACGATATTTGGTATATCGACCATTACAGTTTTTGGCTGGATATGAAAATCCTGTTTCTGACAGTCAAAAAAGTCTTTATCAAAGAAGGTATTTCGGCTGAGGGAGAAGCCACCATGCCCTATTTCACAGGAAATGACACTGATGCGAAAAAATAACGTACTTATCCTTTCCGCGGGAAGGCGCGTTGAATTGGTACAGGATTTTCAAACCGAAGCGGCCAAGTTTTCAGACGATGTCAAGATTTTGACGACGGATTTGGTGCCGCGTATGTCCTCCGCCTGCCACGTTTCGGACGGTTCGTTTGAAGTGCCGCTGATTAGCGCCGATTCATATATCGACAGCATTTTCGATCTGGCGGTACGCGAAAACATCGGTTTAATCATCCCGACCATAGACACCGAACTGCAAAAGCTGGCAGACGAACGCGAACGCTTCGAAGCGGCAGGCATCCACATCGTCGTTTCCGACTCGGACTTCATCGCGCAATGCCGCGACAAACGGAAAACTGCCAGTTTGTTTGCCCGCTACGGCATACGCTCGCCCGAAATTTACGACCGCGAGAAGCTGGTTTTCCCTTGCTTTGCCAAACCCTACGACGGCAGCCGCGCCATCGGTGCCAAACGGATCGACACGCCTGCCTGCCTGACGCCTGAAATCGTGGACGACCCCAAGCTGATGTTCTGCGAGCTTATCGACATCGAAAACGAATTTTCCGAATTTACCGTCGATATGTATTACGACCATGAAGGTCGTCTGAAATGCGCTATCCCGCGAAAACGCTTGGAAGTGCGTTCCGGCGAAGTCAGCAAAGGCGTTACCCGCAAAAACAGCCTCTACCAAACGCTGCTGGAAAAAATGGCGGTATTGGAAGGCGCGCGAGGCTGTATTACGGCGCAATTCTTCTGCAACGAAGAAACCGGCGAATTCTACGGCGTGGAAATCAACCCCCGCTTCGGCGGCGGCTTCCCGCTGACGTATGCCGCAGGCGGCAATTACCCGGGCTGGCTGATGCACGAATACTTCCGCAACGAAGAAATCCCGTTTTCAGACGACTGGGAAAACAACCTCATCATGCTGCGCTACGATGCCAAGGTCTTGGTTCATGAAAACGATTAATCCCGAAACCGCCGTCATTGTCTTCGACTTGGACGATACGCTGTACTCGGAATACGAATACAAGCTCTCCGGCATCCGTGCGATCGTCGATACCGTTGCCACCCTGTATCCCGATTGGGATTCAGACGACCTATGGCGCAGTATCGACCCCGACGGTAAAGACTGGCTGGACAAGTTGTGCCGCCACTGCGGTTTCAACGAATCGGAAAAACAGGTTCTTCTGTGGCAATACCGGCTGCACCGCCCGACGCTGACGCCGTATGCCCCGCATGATTTCCTGTCCAAGCTGACCGCGCCCTTCGCCGCACGCGCGCTGATTACCGACGGCAGAAGCCTGACCCAACGCTTGAAACTGGAAGCCTTGGGGCTGTATTCCCTGTTTGACGACATCCTTGTCTCCGAAGCCTGCGCTTCGGAAAAGCCCGACGGCAAACGCTTCCGCTATTTACAAGACAAATATGCCGAAAAGGCAGACTGTTTCATCTACATCGGCGACAACCTTTCCAAAGACTTCATCGCGCCGAACGCTTTGGGCTGGATCACCATAGGGCTGCATCCGTCCGAGCACAATATTCACCACCACTTACCCGAAAACTTTAACAAAGAACACCATCCCGATGCGTGGATCAGCTCCCTGCAGGATTTGGCGCAGCTGATTGCCCCTTCGGACTGTTCAACAAAATCACACATTAGCTGATAAAACAAAAAGGACTCTCACATGACAAAAATATTATTCATGGGACGTAAACGGCTTTCCGCCAACCTACTCCGGCTCTTATCCTCACAAAACGGCATCGAAATCGTCGGCGTACTGACCGACAGCCACCTGCAAGGCTCGCCGACGGCCGCCGCCGCCAAAGAATTGGGCTTGCCGCTCTACACTTTCGACACCGCCTTGGAAGCAATGAAAGAAGGTCGTCTGAAATACGACTTGGGCTTGTCCGTACTCTACTGGCGCAAACTGCGCGACGAATTCCTGACCGTCCCGCGCTTGGGTACGATCAACTTCCACCCGGCCCTGTTACCCGAATACAAAGGCACAGGCGGCTACAACCTCGCCATCATGGACGAATTGTCCGAATGGGGCAGCACCGCCCACTACGTCGATGCCTCCATCGACACCGGCGAAATCATCGAAGTGGACCGCTTCCCCATTGATTCTTCTGTCGAAACCGCCCAATCGCTCGAACGCAAAACCATGCAGGCATTGGAGCCGTTCGCACAACGCATTATCGCCCGCGCCGTCGAAGCGCAAGCCAAACTGCCGACCACGCCCAACATCGGTGGTCGTTACGTCAGCCGCGACGAAATGGAAGCCATGAAGCAAATCCGCGACGGCGACGACGTCGAGAAAAAAATCCGCGCCTTCTGGTTCCCGCCTTACGACGGTGCATACGTCGAAATCGACGGTCAAAAATACACCTTAATCAACCGCCAACTGCTGGAAGAAGTCGCCCCCAAAGACTCCACCAGCCTTTTCGCAGGAAAAGCCAATGCTTAACACATCCCTTTCCCCGTGGCCGAGCTTCACCCAAGAAGAAGCCGATGCCGTTTCCAAAGTCCTGCTGTCCAACAAAGTTAATTACTGGACGGGCACCGAATGCCGCGAATTTGAAAAAGAATTCGCCGCCTTCGCCGGCACGCAATACGCCGTCGCCCTTTCCAACGGCACACTGGCACTCGATGTCGCGCTTAAAGCAATGGGCATCGGCGCAGGCGACGACGTCATCGTTACCTCGCGCACCTTCCTCGCCTCCGCTTCCTGCATCGTTACCGCAGGTGCAAACCCCGTGTTTGCCGATGTGGATTTGAACAGCCAAAACATCAGCGCGGAAACCATCAAAGCCGCGCTGACGCCGAATACCAAAGCCATCATCGTCGTCCACCTCGCCGGTATGCCCGCCGAAATGGACAGCATCATGGACTTGGCAAAAGAACATGATTTGTGGGTTATCGAAGACTGCGCCCAAGCGCACGGCGCGAAATACAAAGGCAAATCCGTCGGCTCCATCGGACACGTCGGCGCATGGTCGTTCTGTCAAGACAAAATCATGACCACCGGCGGCGAAGGCGGCATGGTCACCACCAACGACAAAGAGCTGTGGCGCAAAATGTGGTCGTACAAAGACCACGGCAAAAGCTATGACGCCGTGTACCACCGCGAACATGCCCCCGGCTTCCGCTGGCTGCACGAAAGCTTCGGCACCAACTGGCGCATGATGGAAATGCAGGCAGTCATCGGCCGCATCCAACTCAAACGTATGCCCGAATGGACGGCGCGCCGCCAAGCGCATGCCGCCAAGCTGGCAGAAAGTTTGGGCAAATTTGCCAGCATCCGCCTGATTGAAGTCGCCGACTACATCGAACACGCGCAATACAAGTTCTACGCCTTCGTCAAACCCGAACACCTCAAAGACGGCTGGACGCGCGACCGCATCGTCAGCGAACTGAACGCGCGCAAAGTCCCCTGCTATCAAGGCAGCTGCTCCGAAGTCTATTTGGAAAAAGCCTTCGACAACACGCCGTGGCGGCCGAAAGAGCGGCTGAAAAACGCCATCCAACTGGGCGACACCAGCCTGATGTTCTTGGTACATCCGACACTGACCGACGACGAAATCGCGTTCTGCAAAGAACACATCGAAACTGTGTTGGCAGAAGCCACAGCATAAAGTACAAACCGCCGCGCCCGTATCATCGGGACGGCGGCGGTTTACCGCTTCAGCCGAATATAGTGGATTAAATTTAAATCAGGACAAGGCGACGAAGCCGCAGACAGTAC
>CAUOMQ010000015.1:0-27649 GCA_963456805.1 uncultured Neisseria sp.
GTACTGTCTGCGGCTTCGTCGCCTTGTCCTGATTTAAATTTAATCCACTATAATCGGGCAATGCCCGTTTGCCGAAATCCTCAAACGATAAAGAAGAGAACAGGCAAAGCATCCCGTTTCCCTAAAATCCAAACATACAAAAAGGTCGTCTGAACATTTTCAGACTACCTTTTGCGTTGTTGAAACTTAAGCCAAAGAAGCGTTTACAAATGCGGTCAATTGACCTTTTGCCAATGCGCCGACTTTGGTAGCGACGTTTTCGCCGTTTTTGAACACCATCAGCGTCGGGATACCGCGCACGCCGAATTTGGCGGGGGTGGCTTCGTTTTCGTCGATGTTGAGTTTGACGACTTTCAGACGACCTTCAAATTCGGCGGCGATGTCGTCCAAGATCGGAGCGATCATTTTGCAAGGGCCGCACCAAGGTGCCCAGAAGTCGAGCAATACGGGGACGTCAGATTTCAAAACGTCTTGTTCGAAATTTGCATCGGTGGTGTGGATAATCAGTTCGCTGCTCATGAGTTTTTCCTTTTTGTGTCAAATTGAATCAGATGTTGTGCAGGATAGGGCTTGGGGCTGAAAATTTCAAGTGTCGCAAAAGTGTAATAGTTTTTTTGTAAGGTTGCCATCGCGATTGGCTAATGTTTTTCAGACGACCTATCCGACGGTTCAGCCTGCCCTGAAGCTCATCAGATGGCGCGTGTAATCGCTGGAAGGGTTGGCAAATACGGTTTCGCAGTCGCCCTCTTCGACGATTTTGCCGTCTTTCAACACCATCACGCGGTGCGACAGGGCGCGGATGACGGCGAGGTCGTGGCTGATGATGATGAGGCTGAGACCGTGTTTTTTCTGCAAATCGGCGAGCAGCTCCAGAATCTGTTGCTGCCATTGTACGTCGAGCGCGCTGGTGGGTTCGTCCAAAACGAGGATTTTCGGGCGGACGATGATGGCGCGGGCGATGGCGAGCCGCTGGCGTTGTCCGCCGGAAAAGGCGTGCGGATAGCGTTCGAGCGCGTCTTCGGGCAGTCCGACCTGTCGCAATACGTCTTGCACGCGCTGCCGCATTTCTGCGCGGGACAAATCGGGTTCGTGAACGCGCAGGGCTTCGGAAACGATGTTAAAGACGTTCATGCGCGGGTTGAATGCGCCGAAGGGGTCTTGGAACACCATTTGGATGTCGCGTCTCGATTCGCGCGTCCAAGTTTCGCCGTTGATTTTCAGACGACCTTCCGCGTCGATAAGGTGCATCACGGCTTTTGCCAGCGTGGTTTTGCCGCAGCCGCTCTCGCCGATGATGCCCAGCGTTTCGCCCGCTTTCAAATCGAAGGAAACCGGCTCCAGCAGGGTTTTGCTGCGTTTTTTGAACCAGCCCGCCGTTTCTTTGACGGCGACGGAAAGCTGCTCCGCCTGCAAGACGGTGGCGGGCTTGTCCGCCAAAGGTACGACCTTGCGCGCGGCGTCGGCGTTCAACAGCATTTGCGTGTATTCGTGTTGCGGACGTGCGAACACTTCCGCCGCTGCGCCCGTTTCGACAATGCATCCGCCGCGCATCACGGCGACGTCGTCTGCAAAGCGGCGGACAAGGTTCAGGTCGTGGGTGATGTAGAGCATGGTCATGTTGTGCGCCTGCTGCAAGCGCGCCAACAAATCGAGAATCTGCGCCTGCACGGCGACATCCAAGGCGGTGGTCGGTTCGTCGGCAATCAGGAGCTTGGGTTCGGCGGCAACCGCCATCGCAATCATCGCCCGCTGCCGCTGTCCGCCGGAAAGCTGGAAGGGATAGGCAAAGGCTTTCTGCTCCGGCTCGCGGATGCCGGTTTCCGCCAAGAGTTCGACCGCCCTCGCCCATGCCTGTTTTTTGTCCAAACCCAGATGCAGGGTCAGCACTTCGGCAATCTGCGCGCCGACGCGCATCACGGGGTTGAGCGCGGTCATCGGCTCTTGAAACACCATGCCGATTTCCCGCCCGCGCAGCTTTTGCAGGGCGCGTTCGGATTGGGTCAGCAAATCGTTGCCGTCGAACTTCAGACGACCTTTAAACGACACCAGCGGATTCAGCCGCATAATGCCCTGCGCCAACACGGTTTTACCGCTGCCGCTCTCGCCGACCAATGCCAGTTTCCTGCCGGTCTGTACGGTCAGGCTGACATCGTGCAGGACTTGCTTGCCGGGGAAAAAGGCGTTTAGGTTTTCAATTTCAAGGATGGGTTTCGTCATGGTATCGAGGTCGTCTGAAAACGGAAAACGGTTGGAATCAAATCGGCAATACCCGCCGCACGGGCAGAAATCTTTACGAAGCAATAAGCCATATCTGATGGTTTACAAGAAACGCGCCCAACAAACATCGGCTTTCTGCTTTTCAGACGACCTCTGATTCAAACCCGCAAACCGAGGTCGTCTGAACGCTTATTATTTCTGAAACTGCTCTTTCAACACCCGTTTCAACACTTTGCCCGTAGCGTTTTTCGGCAGTTCGTCTTTAAAGTAAATCTGTTTGGGGATTTTGAAATTCGCCAAATGTCCGCGCAAATGGGCGCGCACGTCGGCTTCGTCCAACGTTTCGCCGTCTTTGAGTTGGATAAAGGCGATGATTTCTTCGTCGGCGTATTGGTCTTTCACGCCGATGACGGCTGCGGCTTCGACGGCGTCGAGTTTGTAAATCGCCTCTTCGATTTCACGCGGATAAACGTTTTGCCCTTTGGAAATAATCAGGTCTTTTTTGCGGTCGACGATAAAGATAAAGCCGTCTTCGTCTATCGTGACAAAATCGCCTGTTTTCAGCCAGCCGTTAACGATGGCTTCGTCCGTGGCATCGCGCATATTCAGGTAGCCCTGCATGACCGAACCGCCTTTGACGATGAGTTCGCCCACTTCACCCGTCGGCACTTCGACCAATTCGTCGTTGACGGCTTTGACTTCCAATCCGGGCAAGGCGATGCCGACGCTGCGGGCTTTTTGCCTTTCGGGCGTGTTGACGGCGACGACAGGCGAGCATTCGCTCAAACCGTAGCCTTCCAAAAGCTTGGCACGCGGGAACTTCGCTTTAAAGTCAAGAATGGTTTGTTCCGCCAAAGGCGCGCCGCCGCTGATAAACAGACGGACGCGGTTGAACCATCTGAAATACCAAGGGATTTTCGCTTTGCTCATGGCGGTGTAAATCGCGGGTACACCCAAAAACACGGTCGCGCGTTTGAATAAAACCTGTTTCAAAACGTTGGAGAACGGGAAAACGGATTTCACCAAAATAATCGAACACGCCATATAAATCGGCAGCAATACCATAGCCGTCAGCGTAAAGCTGTGGAACATCGGCAGGAACACGACGAAGCGGTCGCGTTTGGAAATCTTAAAAATGCGCTCGATGCCCTCAAGGTTGGAAAACAGGTTGCCATAGCTGATTAATGCGCCTTTGGGATGGCCTGTCGTGCCTGAAGTGTAAATAATATGCGCCAAATCATTGATTTTCGGCTGGCGGCTCAAATCGGGCGTACCCGAAAAACGGCGCGCTTCTTCAAAACGCACATCGGCTTCGTCCGCCGCTTTCGCCTCGCCTATCCAAATGATTTTCTCGACGCGGGTCTGTTTCTTCAGCCCCTTCAATTCTTTCTGCAAACCTGCCGAAGCAAACATAAACCGCGCTTTGCAATCGTTCAAAATATACGCGTATTCGTTGTTTTTCAAAAACGTATTCATCGGTACGGCAACCGCGCCGATGGCGGAGACGGCAAAATAGGCGCTGATAAACTCCGGCGAATTGGATACCGCCAAAGCCACTTTGTCGCCGAATTTGACGCCCATATTTTGCAGATATGCGGCTACGGCATCGACTTCCTGCTTGAGTGCGTGGTAGGTGGTTTTTTCTTTGTCGTTGAACACCGCAGTACCTTTGCCGTTTTTACGGCAGGCAGCGGTCAGCATTTCGTAAAAGTTTGTGTTGTGTGTTTGATTCATTGAAATTCTTCAAAAATTAAGTGAGTAAAATATTTTTGCGGTCGCGCTCATAAACAGGTTTTTCGCCCTGAAAACAAGCTCGGTCTGAAAAGCCATCTATATAGCAGGAAAATGAGCTATCGGCTATTTTATATTCATCCGCAATACGGAAAATCATCCCCTAGCGCGCACGTCAAACGCCTGACGCAAACCCTCGCCTATCATCACCAGCAAAAGCAGCATAACCGTCAGCGTACCGACGGTGGACAAGCCTATCCACCAAGCGTCCAAGTTGTCCTTGCCCTGTGCCAAGAGTTCGCCCAAACTCGCCTGCGACGCGGGAACGCCCAAACCGAGAAAATCCAAGCTGGTCAGCGCAAGCACCGCGCCGGAGATGCGGAAAGGCAGAAACGCCAATACGGGCGTCAGGCTGTTTGGCAGGATGTGTCGCCACATAATCGCACGGTTGCCCACGCCCATCGAACGCGCCGCCAAAACGTAATCGGCCTGACGGTTTTTCAAAAACTCGGCGCGGACGTAGTCCGACAGCCCCATCCAGCCGAACAGCGACAGCAACGCCAGCAAAATCAATAAACTGGGATTAAAAAACGAAGACAGGATAATCAGCAAATAAAGTTCCGGCATCCCGCCCCAGATTTCGATAAAACGCTGCATCAAAAGGTCGGTCTTGCCGCCGAAATAACCCTGCACCGCGCCGGTGATCACGCCGATTACGGTCGTTACCAAAGTCAGCGCAAGGGCAAACAATAGGGAATCGCGGAATCCGTAAACCAAACGCGCCAAGACATCGCGACCGCGGTCGTCCGTGCCGAGCAAGTGCCTTTCGGACGGACTTGCAGGGTCAGGCTGCGTGTCGAAATCATTGAGCGTATCGGCATCGTAGGGATTGGGCAGATAAACGGCGTAATTGCCGTTTGACGTGATGTTGCCGCGTATCAGCGGGTCGAGGTAATCGGCAGGCGTATCGAAATCGCCGCCAAACACGGTTTCGTTGTATTCGTTTACCAGCGGAAAATAATATTCGCCCTGATAACGTATCCACAAGGGCTTGTCGTTGCTCCACAAAGGCGCAAGCAGCGCAATGGCGAACAAAACGGCTAAAACCCGCAACGCGAACCAGCCGCGTTTGTGTTGCTTGAAGGCCTGCCAAGTGGGGTTTGAAGTGTGTGTTTTCATGGTTTAGAAAGGTTTATCAGTCATGATTCGGAAACATATTTTTCAGACGACCTATTTCTGTCCGCCGAAATGAATGCGCGGATCGACCCACGAATAAGAAATATCCGACACCAATTTCGCCAGCAACCCCATCAGCGTGAACACATACAGCGTCCCCATCACCACCGGATAATCGCGCTTCATCACCGCCTCGTAGGAAAGCAGCCCCAGCCCGTCGAGCGAGAACAAGGTTTCAATCAGCAGGCTGCCGGTGAAAAACGCGCCGATAAAGGCGGCGGGGAAGCCGGTAATCAGCGGAATCATCGCGTTGCGGAAAACGTGTTTCCACAAAATCTGCTTTTCCGGCAAACCCTTGGCGCGGGCGGTATAGACATATTGGCGGCGGATTTCTTCAAGAAACACGTTTTTCGTCAACACCGTCGTTACCGCCAAACTGCCCGCCACCGAAGCCGTAATCGGCAGCGCCATGTGCCACAGATAATCCTTGATTTTGCCCGCCCACGACAGCGTGTCGAAATCATCGCCGACCAAGCCGCCCTGCGGAAACCACGCAAAAAAGCTGCCGCCGCCGAACAACACCAGCAGCACCAAACCCAACACAAACGGCGGTATGGTATAACCGACCAACACCACCATCCCCGTTACCGCGTCAAAACGGCTGCCGTCGCGCACCGCCTTGGCAATGCCCAACGGGATACAAATCAAATAAGTCAGGAAAAACGTCCACAAGCCCAAACTCATCGATACCGGCATTTTCTGTTTGACCAGCTCGAACACGGTTTCATGATGGAAAAAACTGTTGCCCAAATCAAAATGGGCAAACCGCCACACCATATCCGCAAACCGCGTCAACGGCGGCTTATCAAAACCATATAGCGCATTCAACGCCGCCAAATCTTCCGGACTGATGCGGTTGCCGTTTTTCATAATGTTGCCCGCCGTCGCATTCGCCGTCTCGCCGCTGACCGCACCATGCGTCAACTGCTGCACCATCTGCTCCACCGGCCCGCCCGGCACGAATTGGATAACGGCAAAAGTAATCGCCAAAATCCCCAACAGCGTGGGGATTAAGAGTAATAGGCGGTGGAGGATGTAACGGTACATATTCGATATCTTTAAATTATTTTAGCAAGAAACAACATATTGATAACCATTTTCTTCTTACTCAGGATATCCAAAATCTAAATCTCTTTGTGTAAAGTTCAATTTTTCAACTTTTTTACCATCATAACTTTTTCTAAGCATTATCCTAATACACATTAAATATTTTGGATCTTTTATCGAATAAGAATTAACTTTATTATTTTTAATTATTAATGGGGAATTTCCTTTACTTAATTCCGAAAGAATATTACCAATACCCATATTAGTTTCAGGAATTGTTTGTGGGAACTCCTCTTTAATTAAAGATGTAATATCATTTGAATTAAACTGATGATCTTCAATTTTTGCTATACAATAAATAACTTGATTTTTTCTAGCTATCTCCGTATTGATACTATTTAGATTATTTTCAATTTGCTGATAACATTCTTTTAATCCATCCTTAAGCCATTCATAATCGGCAATCTTAATTAGTCCCCTATCATACATATTATTATTATCTTCGATTGCGTACGCTAATTGTTCACCATATTCTTGAACTCGTTGTGCAATTCCCAAAGTCACATTAAAAACATGTTTAATCAAAAAATCAAGCTCTTCCTCAGAGATTATAAATCCTAATAGATTTAAACCATTCTCAATAATAGATTGTACTTGTTCAATAGATAAACCTCCAACTTCATCCATTTCTTTTATTCTATTTGATACTGATTCCGTGTTTTTCGTTTTTCTAAAATATTGCAAAACTCCATTGGGAGTTCCTACAAGCAAGAAATACACCTTATATATGGAATATCTTTCATCATCAAGTAGCAAAATAATATTTGCTAACTCATCCATTAAATTTTCATTATTAAAAATAGCCTCCAAATTATCCAATATAATAAATTTTCTTTGATCTTTATACAATTCATTAAATAAATTAAATGCTTTAAGCAAAATATCATTAGATTTAATTGAATATTGTCCTACATGATTTATATTACCTCCAACTTCTACCTTTACTCCAAGATTTAAACCAGCGGAAATTCCTGTCTGTTTAGTTTCACTGTACCCTGTTTTTTCATAAAAATCTAATGGAGAAATGACATTAAAAATCTCCTGTGAAATAGAACCATTTCTAGCTGCAGTACCTAAATTCACTATCTTATATGGTACTCCTTCTTCCGTTAAAACCTTTTTGTAAAGCCATGATTTTCCATTACCACTCTCTCCATATATTAGAGTGTGAAAATCCCTTTCAATAGCTCGTTTCAATTTACTTTCTAATTGAGGGCGCGCAACATACATCTTAGGATTTATAGCACTACTTTTAGGAGTAAAAACTTCTGTAATTTTCATATTTCTCTTTCTAAAGTATTGATTTTTAAAGGTTATCATAAGCCCGTAAATTCAGCAATCATATTCAATAATAAATGAATAGACACAACCTTACATTGATACCTACCCTAACTATTATTTTTACAAGCTTTAATGCAATAAACTTTTCAGACGACCTTCCTTATTTTTCCAAAGCCTCTTGCAGTTTCTTCTCAATCAAATCCGCGTCAAACGATTTGGCAATCAGCTCGAAGCGCGAGTCACGCCGCCATGAGACTTGGTTGGCGCCCCATTGCCCGTCCACCCAGTTGAGCCACACCCATGTGCCGAGCACTTGGAACACGCCTTTGGCGCGGACGAGGTCGTCTGTGAATTTGGGCAGGTCGTTGAAGAAGTTGGTAAGCTTTTCGCCGTCGAAATCGCGTCCGGCGGGGAAAGTGAAACCTTGCGACTGGAAGCCCATGGTGTTGTCCGGCAGGGCTTTGAGGCGGTAGCGTGATTTTTCGATGACGGGAATATCGAGCCATTGGATGTCGAGTTGTGCGTTTTGGACTTCGACCACTTTGGCTTTGGGCGGAAACAGTTTTGCCGCTTTGTCGTGAAATTCGGCAAGCTGTTCGGGGGTGCATAAATCGGTTTTGCTGGCGACCAATACGTCGCAGATGCCGATTTGGTCTTTATACAACGCCTGCTGCGCGTAATCGGGGTTGATGAACTGGCGCGGATCGACAACGGTAAAGACGGCGCCGATTTCCAAAAGACTGTCCAGCGGTTTGGCTTTCAATTCGTCGATGACGCTGGCGGCGTGTGCCAGTCCACTTGCCTCAATCATCAGGCGGTCGGGTTTGGCGTCGCGCAGCATTTTCTGTACGGTTACGCCCATTTGCGGACCGGCGGTGCAACACAAACAGCCGCCGGCGATTTCTGCCACGGGGATGCCGTTGTCGCTCAATACGGCGCCGTCAATGCCGATTTCGCCAAACTCGTTGACGATGATGACCCATTTTTCGTTCGGGTCTTTCTGCTCCATCAGGCTTTTAAGCGCGGTGGTTTTGCCTGTTCCCAGAAAACCTGAAATCAGGTGGACTTTGGTTTTTTTCACTTCTGACATTTTTTACAGATTCCAGTTAAAACAACGTGTTCTTCTTTCAGCGCAAAGCCGCTTTCGGCAACGCCTGCGCGCAGTGCCGCCCATTCGTGGCTCAGGGTTTGTTCGTCCGCCGTGCCGCATTCGGTGCAGACCAAAATAAACGCGCTATGGTGCGCTTCGGCTTCTTCGTGGTCGTGGCAATGATCGTCGCACTCGTGCTGCGCATGGCTGCACAAAATATAGCCGTTGACCGCCGCCACTTTGTGCAAAACGCCCTGCTCCGCCCAAAAATCAAGGGCGCGGTAGGCCGTCGGCGGCGCAACCACGCCCTCGCTCTGCTGCTGCATCTGCGACAAGACGTTGTAGGCTTTAATCACGCCGCTTTGCTGCAAAACGATATCGAGCACCTGCTCGCGCAAAGCGGTTACCTGTACGCCGTCACGGCGTGCCTGTTCGAGGATTTTTTGTTTGATTGCGTGTTTCATAAAGGCTTTCAGACGACCTTAAAATTCTGAACGGAGAGGATTACATTATAACGTGTTTATGTAAGATGCAGATATTCGGAGGTCGTCTGAACCCGAACGCCACCGTTCAGACGACCCCATCCCATCCAATCTGTCTATTTGAACCACGACTTAATCCGTGCAAACAAAGACATACTCTGTTTCTCGAAACTCTCCGCCTGTGCGGGCACGGGCAGCGTATTGCGGATGACTTTCATACCGGCAAAGGTTTGGGCGACAGGCATGATTTCGATGGAATTGACGTTCATGTGCGCCGGACGCTGATAAAGCCACAAAGCCGTATCCGCAATGTCTTGCGGCCGGATGGATTCGACGTTCTCATAAACCTTTTCCGCCCGCTCGTCATCGCCCTTAAAGCGGACATTGGAAAACTCGGTACCGCCGCACAAACCCGGCTCGATGTTGGTGACGCGGATGTTTTTATCCGCCAATTCCGCGCGCAGGTTCATGCTGAACTGGCGCACAAACGCCTTGGTCGCGCCGTACACGTTGCTGCCCTCGTAGGCATAGCTGCCGGCAATCGAACCCAAATTCATGATATAGCCTTGTTTGCGCTCCGCCATTTGCGGCAGGATTTGGCGCGTCAGGAAAGTCAGACCGACGATGTTCGTTTGAATCATGGTTTCCCAATCGCCGAAATCTGCTTTGTCCGCCGTTTCCAAACCCAACGCCAATCCGGCGTTGTTGATCAGGCAATCGATTTCGGCAAAATTTTCAGGCAGGCTGTCGAGCGCGTTGCGTATCGACTCGGTACGCGAAACGTCCATTTCCAAAGGATAAAACCGCTCGCCCAATTCGGCTGCCAATGCCTGCAGTTTCTCGCCGCGCCGTGCCGCGCCGATAACGGAATAACCGGCCTGTACAAACGTGCGGCACATCGCCTCGCCGAAACCGGCTGACGCGCCGGTAACCAAAATCGCCATAACTATTTCCTTTCTTTTCTCGTTTTGTAAACCCATTTCAGGTATGATTGCAACTTTTCAGACGACCTCTCCGGACGTCGTCTGAAAAATATGAATAACAAAATACTATCACAGGACACCAAAGCCATGAATACCAAACTCTTCTCAGCGGCGCTGCTCGCTGCCCTGACCCTTGCCGCCTGCGGTGGCGGCGCACCCGCGCAACCCAAAGGTCCGATCTCCGAAGACCGTACCACCGCGTTCAAATCCATGATGCCCGAGTTCTCCAGCATGGGCAAAATGGTAAAAGGCGAAGAGCCTTACGACGTGGAAAAATTCAAGCAGGCTGCGGCAACTTTTGCCGAAACCAGCAAAAAACCCTTCACCTTCTTCCAATCTGACGACAAAGGCAACGGCCGCGCCCTGCCTGCGGTTTGGTCTGATGCGGCTAAATTCAAAGCCGAAGAGGACAAATTCGCCGCAGCCGTTGAAAAACTGAACGCCGCCGCGCAAACTGGCAAGCTGGAAGAAATCAAAGCCGCTTACGGCGAAACCGGCGCAAGCTGCAAATCCTGCCACGACACCTTCCGCGCTCCGGAAGAATAAGCCGCTGCACTGACATACAAAAAGGTCGTCTGAAATCCGGTTTCAGACGACCTTTTTTTGATTTTTAATGATTGCCGTGCTTAATAATCGGTTTCAACGGCAATCCAACCTGCGCGCAAACGCTTTCATGTTCCGTAAACGTCAAGTTTGACGGTTTGCCTGTCAGTTATCCTTGTTTTCACAAAAACGCTAAAAAGAAAACCCGTCGGATAATCGACGGGTTTTCGTATGGTGGCGGAGTAAGAGGGATTCGAACCCTCGATGCAGGTTGACCCCACATGCTTCCTTAGCAGGGAAGTGCCTTCAGCCTCTCAGCCATTACTCCTAAGGAAGTGCGTAATATACTGGTTTGACTCGGACGTGTCAAGCCGGGCTTCAGGGTATTTTTTAACCGTATGAAATCATTTGTATAAAATATAAAGAAGTGTGAAATTGTAGCCCGTATGAGGCGGCTGGTACAATTCATGCTTGATTTCAGGATGTGATGAAAATGAATGATTTAATCGTATTGAACAAGCCTTATGGCGTGATTTGCCAGTTTTCGGCGCATGAAAAGTATGGGTGTTTGAAAGATTATGTGGCGCTGCCGGACTTTTATCCGGCGGGACGTTTGGATACGGACAGCGAGGGTTTGCTGCTGCTGACGAACGACGGGCGTTTGCAGGCGCGGATTGCGGATCCTAAGTTTAAACTGGAGAAAACTTATTGGGCGCAGGTGGAAGGTTCGCCTGACGAAGCGAAGCTGGATATGCTGCGGCGCGGGGTAGATTTGGGCGATTTTGTCACTCGTCCGGCAAAGGTTCGCGTGTTGGAAGAGGACGAAGCAGATGTTTTATGGCCGCGTGTGCCGCCTATCCGCGTGCGCAAGTCCGTGCCTGATTTTTGGGTGGAAATTCGGATTTCGGAAGGGAAAAACCGACAGATCAGGCGGATGACGGCTAAGGCGGGTTTTCCGTGCCTGCGTTTGGTCAGGGTGGCGATAGGTCGTCTGAACGTGTTTGATTTGGGCTTGGGGCTTGGGCAATGGGCGTTTGCGCCGCATAAGCCTTGATGAATGGCTGTTTATTAAATTAATTGGCTGATAAAGAGAAAGGTCGTCTGAAACCCCTGCAATACGGTTTTCAGACGACCTTTGTTATTGGATATTAATGATGCGTATGACCGATTTGGAAGGTCAGGGTGGTGTAGTTCGCTTGTTTTTGGCACACGCTTTGATCGGGGAAATCGGCTTTGTGTTCTACGCTGGCTTTCCAAAAGCCTTGACGCAGGGGGATGATGCTGACTTCGCCTTTGTCGTCCGTAGTATCTGAGAAGGCTTGGGCTTCGGTTTTGTGGGTTTTGCTGCGGTCGCTGGTGTCGAAACCGTCAAATGTGGCGGTAACGGTGGCGTTGGGCAGCGGTTCGCCGTTGAAAAGGACGCGGACTTTGAAGCGTTCGCCAACATGGACGTTGGCAGGGTTGTCCAGCGGAACGATTTCCAGATGTTGCCCGACTTGCTTGGTGATGACGGCGGTGTCCGCGCTTTCGTGTCCGACGTTGACAATGTTTTTACCGAACATTCGGGTTTGTTCGCAATAGCTGGCGTCAGGCATTTCTTTAATGCTCGCCTGTTTCCAGCCTGCGCTGTTTTTAGACCAGAAGGTTGGTTGGTATTCGGCAGTAACGAGGTAGCTGCCGTCTTTGACAGGGAGTTTGCTGCGGTACTGGTAGTTGTACGTCCCTTTTTGAATCAGATTTTCTTTGCCTTTTTCGGTAATCAGCTGCATGGGCTTGCTGAAAATGTGCAGGCGGTCTTTGGCGATGGGTTCGAGTTCGGGGAACTCGCCGTAGCCCAATTCGGCTTGCAGGTATTCGCCGCCGTGCGTATGGGCGGTTTCGACCCAGACGCGGTGTGCTTGGGCGGTTGTGCTGAACAGGAGCGCGGATGCGATGAACAATGCGGTTTTTTTCATGGGTTCTCCAAATGTATCGGTTAGAAAATTTGATTGGTTATAATATAACAATTTTATTTATAACGAAACGGTTTCATGAAAAAAGGTCGTCTGAAAACAGGATTTCTGTTTTCAGACGACCTTTCGCTTAGCTGATATTTAAGCGTTAACCGGCTTTAGAAGCAATCTGAGGTTTTCGTTTTTCACTTGCAACAGCAGATCGATATTGGGATGTTTGCCCGGATTGGCTTGCGCATCGGCAACGTGTTCGGCAAACCAATCCAAGCCCTGCGCAGCGGCGGCGGCATCGAGCTTGCCGCCGAAATTCAATGCCAAAGCGTTGTAGAGTTTCAGCGAGCCTTGCTTGCCGGGTGCGTTGGGGATGTGATGGACGGCTTTGCCTTGTGCGTCGAGGATGTCGAGTCCGCTCAAATGACCGATGTCGGGCATGGCGGCGAGGTTGTCTTGGAAGCTCATGGTTGTCCTTTCTAACATGGGATTTTCAACGAAAAATACCTTGTATAGTGGATTAACTTTAAACCAGTACGGCGTTGCCTCGCCTTGTCGTACTATCTGTACTGTCTGCGGCTTCGTCGCCTTGTCCTGACTTAAAGCTAATCCACTATAAAAAGGTCGTCTGAAACCCATACATTCAGTTTCAGACGACCTCAAATCACGAATCAGCGCGTACCGAAAATCTTATCGCCCGCATCGCCCAAGCCGGGGATAATGTAGCCGTTTTCGTTCAGATGGCTGTCGAGGGCGGCGGTGTAGATGGTGACGTCGGGATGCGCTTCATTGACGGCTTTGACACCTTCGGGCGCGGCAACGAGTACCAACGCTTTGATATTTTTGCAGCCTTTCGCCTTCAACAGGTCAATGGTGGCCACCATAGAGCCGCCGGTAGCGAGCATGGGGTCGATAATCAGCGCGGGGCGTTCGTCCATGCTGTCCACGAATTTTTCAAAATAGGAAACGGGTTTGAGCGTTTCTTCGTCGCGCTGCAATCCGACCACGCTGATTTTGGCAGTCGGAATCAGGTCGAGCACGCCGTCGAGCATACCCAAACCGGCACGCAAAATCGGTACGACGGTCAAGGTTTTGCCCTTGATGCGGTCGCCTTCGATTTGACCGCACCAGCCGTCGATAATGTATTTTTCGATTTCAAAATCACGGCTGGCTTCGTAAGCCATCAGGCGCGCCAGCTCGGTAGTGAGGGTGCGGAATTTGTAAGTGCTGCAATCGGCCTCGCGCATGAGCGTGAGTTTGTGGCGGACAAGGGGGTGATTGATAACGGTTACGTTCATTTGGCAGGCCTCGGATTGTTTTTGAATGGGTGTAATTATACTTTTTTTTATAACGAAACAAAATAAAGGATACGCAACGGCGGCTTATTTTCTGCGATCTTCAGGCTTACGTTTCCCCAATGGTTTTGCCCCGCCCTCCTATCCGGCGGTTTAAACCGCTCCCTACACCTTTACCCGACACCCCGATTTCGCGCTTTCATATACTTTTTCCAGCAGCCCCAGCACCTCCGCCACTTGGCGCGGCTGCACCGCTGCGGGAGATTTGCCTTGCAGTGCGTCATAAAGGTTTTCATAAAACGCCGCATAATTGCCGCTGACGCTTTCGATTTTTTTGCGGACAACCACCCCATCGATTTCCGTATGCAGGATGCCCCATTCGTCTTCCGGCTCACGGTTCCACGATCCGACGGGTTGCGCGCCGTCGATCAGCAGAGCTTCTTGGTTATCGGCATTTTGTTTGACGTATGAACCTCGTTTGCCGTGCAAAGTCATGAACGGCAAAGGTTCGCGGGCATATTTGCTTGCGGTCAAGGCGACTTTTTTGCCGTCGGCGTAATAGAGCGCGATATAGAAATTGTCGTCGCTGACCGCTCCTTCATGTTGATAACGCACATCGGCATAAAGCTCGTCGGGCATCCCGAAGATATCGACCGCCATATCCATGAGGTGCGAACCCAAATCGTACACCAGCCCTACACCCGCCTCGCCGGTTTCCTTCCAGCGTTTTTTGTTCAAAGCAGCCGCATAACGCTCGAAACGGAACTCTGCATCCGCAATTTCGCCCAAAAGGTCGTCTGAAAGCAGTTTTTTGGCAGTCAGCGGCGCGCTGTCCCAGCGACGGTTTTGGTAAACGGTCAGCAATACGCCCTGCCGCTCGGCAAGTTCCGCCAGTTCCAAGGCTTGCGCCGCCGTGGCGCACAACGGTTTTTCCACCACCACATTTTTACCCGCACGCAAAGCCTGAGCGGCAAAATCGAAATGCGTCTGGTTCGGCGTGGTAACGACCACCAAATCGACATCGTCGGTAAGCAACTCCTCAAACGAACGCACGGTCTGCGCCTGTGGCAGGACTGCCTGAGCTTTGTTGCCGCTGCGTTCAAACACGCGCACAACTTCATACCGCGCATCCGCACGCCAAAACGGCAGATGAAACACCTGCGCCGACATGCCGAACCCTGCCAATCCGATTTTGATTTTCCGCATAGCCAAACTCCTTTTCAGACGACCTCAAATTGCCGTATATCCGTTATAATACCGCACTTATTTCACACAGGCCGTCTGAAAACAAAGTTGAAACGGCCGCCGCCGTTTAAGGAAAACCATGAGAAAACCGCAACGCGGCTATGCCCGCCAAGACCGTGTCAAAGAACAAATCATGCGCGAACTGGCCGAGCTGGTCCGCACCGGCCTGAAAGACCCGCGCGCAGGCTTCATCACCATCAACGAAGTCGAAGTCACCCGCGATTACAGCCACGCCACCGTGTTCTACACCGTCCTCGACGACAGCACCCGCGACATTACCGAAGAAGCCTTGGAACACGCCAAAGGCCACCTGCGCAGCGAATTGGCGAAACGCATCAAACTCTTCAAAACGCCCGAACTGCACTTCAAATACGACGAATCGCTCGAACGCGGCATGAGCATTTCCAGCCTCATCGACCAAGTGGCGGCGGAAAAGCCAGTGGAAGATTAAAGGTAAAGGTCGTCTGAAAACGCCGCAGCAAAACCGCGAATCTGTTTTCAGACGACCTTTTGCAATCATTTCCCGCCCACACAACTGCCGCTTACCCTTCCCCACCATCATGACCACCAAACCTGCCAAACGCCCCGTCAACGGCGTCCTTCTGCTCGACAAGCCCGAAGGACTTTCCAGCAACACCGCCCTGCAAAAAGCCCGCCGCCTCTACAACGCCGAAAAAGCGGGGCATACCGGCGTACTCGATCCTTTGGCGACCGGACTTTTGCCCGTCTGCTTCGGCGAAGCGACCAAGTTCGCCCAATACCTGCTGGATGCCGACAAAGCCTACACCGCCACGCTGAAACTCGGCGAAGCCAGCAGCACGGGCGATGCAGAAGGCGAAATCATCGCCACTGCCCGCGCCGATATTTCCTTAGCCGAATTTCAGACGGCCTGCCAAGCCCTGACAGGCAACATCCGCCAAGTGCCGCCGATGTTTTCCGCCCTCAAACACGAAGGCAAACCGCTGTACGAATACGCCCGCAAAGGCATCGTCATCGAACGCAAACCGCGCGACATCACCATTTACGCCATTGATATTACCGAGTTTGACGCACCCAAAGCCGTCATCGACGTACGTTGCAGCAAAGGCACCTACATCCGCACCCTCAGCGAAGACATCGCCAAACACATCGGCACATTCGCCCACCTGACCGCCCTGCGCCGCACCGAAACCGCCGGTTTCACCATCCGCGAAAGCCACACGCTCAAAGCCTTGGCAGAATTAAACGAAGCCGAACGCGACGCCCTGCTCCTGCCTTGCGACGTTTTAGTGCGGCACCTCCCCAAAATCGAACTGAACGACCGCGCCGTGACCATGCTCAAATGCGGCCAACGCCCGCAGTTTACCGAGGACATGTCTGCCGAACAGCCCATCCGCGTTTACGACAGAAGCGGAACATTTATCGGCTTGGTGGAATACCAAAAAGAAATCGGCCGCCTCAAAGCCCTGCGGCTGATGAACACGGCGAAAGACTGAAAAATCTGATTCTTAAGTGAAAATATGGAAAAGGTCGTCTGAAAACAGGGAAACCGGTTTTCAGACGACTTTTTTTGCAAACTATGTTTTGGTTGCCAGCCGATCTAGGAAAGAGAACGCAATGTAGCGTGGGCTTTGCCCACGAAGATGATATAGTGGATTAAAATAAAAATGAGACAAGGCGACAACGCCCGCCGTGTACGGGTAGTACATAAGGGCGTTGGCAACGCCGTATCATTGCAATTTTAATCCACTATAAGTAAAAAAGACTGTTGAAATTTTCTCTATTATCCGCGGACAAAGCCCGCGCTACGGTTTTAACCGACCATAGTGCAATGAATGCAAAACAGGTCGTCTGAAAACGTACAACTTCTGTTTCAGACGACCTCTTACCCATAAAAAACCGCAGGGATAAACCTGCGGTTTGCTGTTTTACAATTTGCTGTCTTCGCTGTCGAGGAAGCTTCTGAGGCGGTCGCTGCGGGTCGGATGGCGCAGTTTGCGCAGGGCTTTGGCTTCGATTTGACGGATACGTTCGCGGGTTACGTCAAACTGTTTGCCGACTTCTTCGAGCGTGTGGTCGGTATTCATGTCGATACCAAAGCGCATACGCAGGACTTTGGCTTCGCGCGGGGTCAGGCTTTCGAGGATTTCTTTGGTGACTTCGTGCAGGCTGGTATACATCGCGGCGTCTGCAGGGGCAACGTTGTTGGCGTCCTCGATGAAGTCGCCCAAATGCGAATCGTCGTCGTCACCGATCGGGGTTTCCATCGAAATCGGCTCTTTGGCGATTTTCATGATTTTGCGGATTTTGTCTTCCGGCATTTCCATCAACTCGGCAAGTTTGGCGGAATCGGGCTCTTCGCCGGTTTCTTGCAGATACTGGCGGGAGATACGGTTCATCTTGTTGATGGTTTCAATCATGTGCACCGGAATACGGATGGTGCGCGCCTGGTCGGCAATCGAGCGGGTAATCGCTTGGCGGATCCACCATGTTGCGTAGGTGGAGAATTTGTAGCCGCGGCGGTATTCGAACTTGTCGACCGCCTTCATCAAGCCGATGTTGCCTTCTTGAATCAAATCAAGGAACTGCAAACCTCGGTTGGTGTATTTTTTGGCGATGGAAATCACCAGGCGCAAGTTTGCCTGAATCATTTCCTGCTTGGCGGCTGCGGTTTCTTTTTCGCTCGACACCATGTTTTTGTTGATGTCTTTCAGCTCTTCGATGGAAATGCGGGTTTCTTTTTCCATGTTCGCCAACTCGGTTTGTTTTTCGAGGATGGCGTGGCGGAAGCGGTCGAGCGCGTCGCTCCAGACCCTGCCTTTGGCGACTTCTTCTTCCACCCATTTCAGGTTGGTGATTTCGGGCAGGAAGTTTTGGATGAAGTAGTCGCGTTCCATATGGACGCGGTCAAGGCAGATGTCGCGGATTTCGCGTTCGAGTTTACGGATGTTTTCGACACGGCTGCGCAGGTTGCCGCTGAGGCTTTCGATTTGGCGGGTGGCGAAGCGGACTTCCAAGAGCTTGTTGGCGATGGCGTCGCGGTGCGCCAGATAATCGGGGTGGCGACTGTCGTGTTTTTCCAGCTTTTTGATCATCTTGCCGTATTCGCTTTCGATGAAGGCGAAGTGTTCCAGCACTTTTTGCTTCAATTCGGCAAGATGGGCGGCAGACATGGCTTCGGAGTCGCTGCCGGAATCGTCGTCATCGTCGTCTTCATCCGCTTCATCTTCTTCACTGCTGCCGGAATCGTCGTCGTTTGACGCGCTTTCCAAGTGTCCCAAGCCCAATTCGTTGAGCAACACTTCGTTCGGATCGATGATGGCCTCAACCACTTCGTCCACGCGGATTTCATCCTTGCGGATTTGCTCGATCAGCTCGAGGATTTCGGCAATGGAGCCTGGACAGGCGGAAATTGCCTGCACCATGTTTTTCAGGGCGTTTTCGATTTTTTTGGCGATGATGATTTCGTCTTCGCGGGTCAGCAGGTCAACCTGCCCCATTTCGCGCATATACATACGCACGGGGTCGGTGGTTCTGCCGAATTCGGAGTCCGCGCTGGACAAGGCGGCTTCTGCTTCGGCAACGGCATCGTCGTCGGTGACGGCGGCGGCGTTGTCGCTCAACAAAATGTCTTCCGCGTCAGGCGCCTGCTCGGTCACTTGGATACCCAAGCCGGAAATCATGCTGACAATGTTGTCGATTTGATCCGCATCGGACATATCGTCGGGCAAGGCGTCGTTGATTTCGGAATAAGTGATGTAGCCGCGTTCCTTACCCATGATGATGAGCTGGCGCAGGCGGGCGCGCTGCTCTTCGAGGGTCAGCGGACGGTTGTCGTCCTGTTCTTGATAGTCTTCGTGATTTTGGTCTTTAGACATGGATTACTTTCTTGATCTGATGGTGTGCCGACGGTTTGCATGATGCACCTGAAGGCGGAACAGAGTTACAACCGATTTAAATTCAATCTGCCGGGTTGTAACGCTGAGGTCGTCTGAAAGCTCTTTGGAACGGGTGTTCTGCGGGATCATCATGTTCGCAGCTTGGGACAATGCTTTTCTGACGGCCTGAAGGTTGCTGGATTCGGCTGGGATTGCCGTTCGTTCAATTTTGCTTTGCGGTCAAAAGCGACAGCAAGAGTTTTTTTTCATTTTCATTCAAACCCGATTGCAGGCTTTTCTGCTTGAGGGTTTCGATTTGTTTGTATTTTAACTCGTTAAGGAGTTTCTTCATGCCGATTTGGAAGTTCTCGCGGTCTTCTTCGCCTCCGCCTTCCATTTCTTCAGAATAGAGTGTCGATTGGAAGATTTGGTTCACGGTTTCTTCGTAAGGAGAACCGCGCATATACTCTAAAACCTGCGCGGTAGCAGGTACGGCGGCATGGCTTTTAATGGTTTCGGCGAGATTGGCAAGGCAGGCGAAATCGCCGTCCAACGCCACATAATCGGGCAGGTCTATATATGCAGCCCAATCCGGATTTATCAAGAGGCTGCGGATTTGCCGTTGCACCAGCGTCAACATGACAGGTTGTTTGACGGAAATCGGAGGCAGTTTGTAGCTTTTTTGTTTGACGTGCCGCTTCGGCGCTTCCTGCCCCAACAGTTGGGCGAGATTGTCGGGGTCGATGCCGACCAGTTCGCTAAGCCGTTGTTTCAACAAATAAGCCAATGCCGGCGCGGTAATCTGCGCCAAAAGCGGCGAACTGGTTTTCACCAATTCCGCCTTACCTTCCTGCGTATTAAGATTGAGGTCGTCTGAAAGATGTTCCCAGAAATATTCCGACAAAGGCTTGCTTTGATTCAACAGCGCGTCTTCAAATTGCGCTTTTCCGTAGGCGCGGATGTAGCTGTCGGGGTCGTGTTCTTCCGGCAAGAACAAAAAATGCAGCGATTTGTCGTCTTTCAACTGCGGCAACGCATTTTCCAGCGCGCGCCAAGCCGCTTTCCGTCCCGCGCTGTCGCCGTCGAAACAGAAATAAATACTGTCCGCCTGCCGCATCAGGATTTTAACGTGTTCCGCCGTCGTTGCCGTGCCCAAAGCCGCCACGCCGTAGCCTACGCCGAACTGCGCCAGCGCGACCACGTCCATATAGCCTTCGACCACCAAAATCCGCCCTGCTTCCTTGACCGCAGCACGACCTTCATACAAGCCGTAAAGGTTTTTCCCTTTATCAAACAAAGGTGTATCAGGCGAATTCAAATATTTCGGCTTCGAGTCGTCCAGCACCCTGCCGCCGAAACCGATGACCTGCCCGCGCGGATTGCGGATGGGGAACATAATCCGATGACGGAAGCGGTCGTAATGCCGCCCCTCATTGTCAATCACCATCCCCGTATCCACCAACGCAGTATTCGGGTACGGTTGGAACACTTGCGCCAAAGGCTGCCAGCCATCGGGGGCGTAGCCCAAACCATAATGCGCGATGACTTCCGCGCTCAAACCGCGCTTGTCCAAATAAGCTTTCGCCGCTGGATTGAATTTCAACTGTTGCGCATAAAAATCAGCCGCCGCAGCCGTCGTTTCCTCCAGCGTCTGCTGTTTTTTCTTACGTTCGGCACGGACTTCAGGATTGTCGTTCTGCCCGCGCACTTTAGGCACAGCCATGCCCACGCGGTCAGCCAGAAACTGCACCGCCTCCGGAAACGACAGCCCCTGATGTTCCATCACAAAACCAATCGCCGAACCATGCGCCCCGCAACTGAAACAATGATAAAACTGCTTCGTCGGACTGACTGAAAACGACGGTGTCTTTTCCTTATGGAACGGACAACAAGCCATATAGTTCGCCCCGCCCTTCTTCAGCGGAACCTGCTCGTCGATAATATCGACAATATCGACTTTGGCCAGAAGCTCGTCAATGAAATCGGATGGAATCATAGTTCGGCGGATGCGTATGGACGGGACAAACGTTTTCAGACGACCTTTTATCTTAAAGGTCGTCTGAAAACGGAATCTCGAATCGGTTTGAAAACAAGGTTCGTATTATAACGTGTATTCAGGATAAAAATAGCACTCTTACAAAACCGACTCCTTAGCGGACAGCTTATCCAACATAAACCTTCGAGGTCGTCTGAAAATTCGTTTTCAGACGACCTCGGGTGCTTAAAACCTGTATTCTGCTTTGACGGTAAATTCGTTGCGTTTGTAGCGGTTCAGCCAGGACGAGCTTTTGTTGTCGGTGTGTTTGATGCTGAAAACGGGCGTGATGCCGCGAAAGGACGGACGGTCAAATTTGATGTCCAACTGATAGGTGCGTTCGAAATCATGGCGGCGGGTTTCCAGCCAGGCATGGTAGTCCTGATAGGCTGTTTTGCGCCAGATTGCCTGAAAGGTGGCGTCGATACCGGATTCAAAACGCTTGTTGACACCCGCACGCAGACCGTGCCTACGGTAGGAATCCACTTTTTCGCGGCTGTTTTTGCGCAGGTAGTCGTAGCCGCCGAATACCAGCCAGTCTTTCGGCAGGGCGTAGATGGCGGTGGTGAACAGAAGCGTCTGCGGGCCGTTGAAATGTTTTAATTCACCGCGGTAGCGGTCGTATTTGTGGTCGAGCTGCACGCCCAGCGAGGCTTGGTCGGAAAAGGTACGGCTGTATGCCGTGCTGATGCCGGCACTGCTATCGCGCAGTTTGCCGCCCGACCATTCGTATTGCACCTGCGGGCCGATACTGAAGGAATGGTCTTTGCTCTGAAAACTGTAAGCGGGGCTGACGTTGATATTGTGTTCGCCGTATTCCTTGTTGCCGGGATAGAGCCGACCCCATGCGTAGCCGCCCAGTTGCAGGCCGTGGTGGCCGTTGAGCGATATGCGTCTGCTTAAGTTGGCTTCATATACCCACATCCGGTTTTTCAACGCATCGGGCGCGTAGGCGTCAAGCTGTTCGTTGCGGCAGGACAGCATTCCGTCGCCGTCCAAAATCGGCTGCCCGTTCGAATCGAAACCGCAGCTTGTCTGATTGCGGACAACCGTCGCGCCCGACGACTGGTTTAAGTTGGTGTCGTAACCCGCGCCGAACGAAACCGAACCGCTCCACGCATCGCGTTTCTTCAAAGCGTCGGCAAACACTTTGATTTTCTCATTGACGGCGGGCACTTCGGGAATATCGATGCCGTCGAACAATGCCGCCGATTCTTTGTTTTGTTTGTCTATAAACAGCAGCCGCGCCAAATCCAGGCGGCCGCGCAGAAATTCGGGATTTTTGCGGTAAAGTTCGCGGTATTTCGCCAGCGCGGCCTTCAAATCGTCGCGGAACACTGCCTGATTAGCCTCGGCAAACAGCACTATATCGGGGTCGGAATCATCCTGACGGCGGTAAATGTCCAACAGCCGCGCCGTTTCCTCTTCGTTTTGCGCGTTGACCGCCTTCATCAGCGACAACGCCAAATCTTCGCCGTCCTGCACTTCTCCTGCGCCGAACTCAACCGCCGTATTGTCCGCTTCGTTCCTTTCCTGCTGCGCGCGGCGGAGTTCCGTTCCCTGTTTGAGCTGCATGAAGCGGTCTTCCCTGTCGTCGGCAAACGCGTGGGGCAGCAGGCTGATAAAAAAAGGAAGGAGCAAAAGGCGTTTCATAAAATTCTTTCCTGTGTATCGGGCGGCTTTGTTTTTCAGACGACCTTTTCAAAGAAAAACTGACATTTCATCTTTACCGGGCAAGAGCATTGTTTATTTGCATAAAAGCCCCTGCCGGGTCGTCTGAAAATGAGCTTCTCGAATTCATCGAAACAGCACGCCTTCAAACTCACGGGCCGTTCGGATAATACCGGCTTAAACGCATTGCGAAGCCCGATATTTCCGAACGGCCCTGTACGATGTGCATTGTGTGTCGGATTTGTGTTTTATAGGCGGACGGAATGGGAAACGACAAAAACCGTCCGCCTTATCGCATTATGATTCATTATTTGCCGGTTTTCGTACCGCCAAAGGCAGTGTTATAGGCAGGGTTTCGATCAAACTCAGCCACACCCGCAATCGCCGCGCCTTGGTTGCCGAAGAAATGACCACGGGTCGTACCGGCCACTTTGTTTGCCGTAGCTTTACCTTCAAATGAAGCCTGAGCCGTATTGATGGCGGCATTGTTAACAGTAACTATCAGACCCGTACGTTTCATTTCGCCGTTCAGCGTTCGCTTACCGAAATCAGCTTTCAACGTACCGTTTAAGAGGGCTGTATTTTGCGTATGATATTGGTTGATACCCTTAACCGTATAAGTGGCAGTACCCGTAGTCGGCAGATTGGTGGTTCGACCCGTGCCGCTATAGAAGGCAGTGTAATTCGTACCTTTTGTACCAACAGCCGCACCGGAAGGAACAGCAGACCAGTCGCCGAAGTAAACATCCATATTACCGACTTTGGAATAAGACAGACGACCCAAATGGGAATGGTCGGGCATTTTGGGAATCAGATGCCATGCACCGGTCATCCGATACAGATTGGCAACTGTAACACCGTTTTTGTCTTTACCCAAAACACCTCTAGCCAAGGTTCTGACAAAGAATTTGTTTGCCGTCGCATCAATTTTGGCAAAAGAAACAGGCTTGTTATTGGCAATACCTTTCTCTGGAGTTCCTGAGACAGCCTTGGTATCGCTAACAAAAATGGAAGCTTTACCTTTATGCTCACCTTCGTTTTCAAGAGTAACACCAATATGCTTTACCCCTTCGGCTTGAATCGATTTGGTCGTCGCACCAGTCGGGTTGGCTTGAAAACCTTTAGGCAGTGCAAACACAGAAGAAGCGGCAAACGCAACACTCAATACCGCAACGGTTTTTACGAGTTTCATAATTCACTCCAAAATAAAGTTTTACAAAATCAACGAACTTTCTCAAGAAGAATCTGAATCAAACTTACAAATCCGCCCTCTTGGAAAAGTAAGGTAAGTATATTCCTATTTTTATTAAATAGAAACATAAATTATTATCATTTCTGAAAATTTACACTTCACCAATATTAGAGTTTTGATAATTGTATTTAGAAACTATTTTAGAACTTGCCCGTAATCCCTACCCTGATGGTTCTGCCCGGTGCAGGCAGGTAAGAACGGCTCATCGGGTCGAGGTAGTAGCGGTTGGTCAGGTTGCTGCCCACCAGTTCGGCAGTCAGGTTTTTGCCGATTTTGTAGCGCAGGTAGGCATCCCATACGGCGACAGGCTGCCAGCGCATATCGTTATGCGGGGGCTTCATATTGTCATTCAGATATTTATTGCGCACATCGTAGAATGGCTGCCAAGCATCGTTGCGGTTTTCATAGACGCGGCTGTGGTAATGGAGGCGCACGCCTGTTTCCAGTTTGTTGGCAAGGAAACGTCTGCCCAATTCGGCATCAATTGACCAGCGTGGTTGAAGTGCGCTTGCCAGATAGCCCGAATCGGTCAAGCCGCCGTGGTTGCAGACAGGACGATTCATAGTCTTACCGTTTTTCACAAAATAGCTTGAATCAACCATGCCCTCTGTTGCGGATGTCCAAGTGAAATTTTCGTCGCACATTTTGTTTTCCAGGCTGCGGAATACGTTCAGGCTGCCGAAGACGCGTCCGGTATCGAAGCGGGTGGACAGCTCGACACCACTGCGGATTTGTCTGTCGAATTGTTCGAATTCGAGATTGCTGTCCCTATCGATAACGTTTTCGGTCTTGTTATGGAAGTAATTGACGCGGAAATCCGCTTTTTTCATTTTCGGTAACAGCCCCGTTAAATCATGAATATAGCCCACTTCCCAGTTTTTGGCGTGTTCGGGCCGCCAGCCATAGCCCATGCGGTTGAATGAGCCGGCGGCGGTAGAAAAGCCGTAAGTCCCTTCAAAAATGCTGGGGTAGCGCAGGGTTTCGGTATAGCGCAAATAGGCGCGGCTGTAATCAGTAAAATTGATGGTGGCAGAAAATGCAGGCACCCAACCGCTGCCCTTCTGCTTCATTGCCCTCTGTCTTTCGGCTTCGGTCATTGGCGTTGTGTAAACACTTGCACTGGCTGCGTAGTATTTAGGTACAAATTGCGGACTGTCTGGAATAGACGGGTCATATACAGGATTGGCAACTTTGGTGTGCAAATCAGGAATGCTGCCATTGGTAAGGGGATGATCCTGCATATTCAGACGACCTTTATCGTCTTTCAACCAATAGAAATCCACCTTTTCATTAGGATTGACCCATGTTTCGCGATCATCTGTCAAAGTCGGAATATATTGCGAATTGACTTGAAACGAAGTCAGGCTAATTTGTTTATGTTTTTTTCTTTGTTCTGAATATTCGTCCGCCATATATAAAGCATAATCAAGACTGCCATTTGCCAAAGCATCGTCAATTGCCTTGTAATCCGCGTATTCTTGCGGCGTGGCAACCCTGCCGATCGAATATTTTATCCCCCTGTTCATTTCTAACGGATCGCCGGTCTTATTCGTGCCGCTTTCCAAACGTCTGCTTTTATCCTGAAGTTGGAAATTGGTATATCGCCCGCCTGCCGTCAAAGTCAGCCAGCGGAAGGGTTCGTAGCGGAAATTAAAGCCCAGATTGTATTCTCGCCGCTTGCCGTTTCGAGGTACACCGTATTGGTTCAATTCATAATTTGCCCTGATGGTGCTGTTTTCGAGTTCTTCCCGATATTTGTCGTATCCTCCCCGCTCCAGCTCGTCTGAAAAATCATTGCGCGATGTCAGTTTTTCGTTTTGAAAATCGCCCATCAAGGTCAACGACAGTTTGTCGCTCAATTTCATACGGTTGGAGAATTGAAAGCCTGTACGGTTGTTACGGGCGTAATAGGCGTTGCCTTCAATGGTGTTGAAGCGTCCGTTGGTATTGGGCGTTTCGGGTTTGGGCGGTTTGGGGGCTTCTATTCCTGCATCCAGCAATTCCTGCCGCTCTGCGGGGGTGTATTTCTGCCATCTGTCGTATTCGTCCCATGCTATTTGAAATTTGTTGTCCTCATAAACGGTATCGCCGGGCGAGCCGCCTGCGGTATTGGTTTTGGATTTGGTACGCGTTGTCCAAAGCGTGGCATCGAAATCTATCCAACGGCTGCCCTCGGGCTTCCACGAATAGTCGATATTGTAGGAACGCTGTTTGACCCATGCCTGCGGCCATTCGGCAATTTTGTTGAGGACGGACGCATCCCAACTGATGGGGCCGATAATACGCGAAGGCATGATTTCGCCGAACGTGGAATCGGTATGGCGCAGGCCGAATTTGATCGTTTGGCGGTTCGGCAGACGGAAGGTGGTTTTACCTACCCATGATTTGGTTTCGAGCGAGGTATTGCTGACTTCTCCACCCGGATGGTAGAAAAGTCCGATTTTTGAAATATCGGGTGCGCCCAGCATGTTTTCACTGCCGTAAAATTTCTCGCCCTTGGCAGCGGCTTCTTCTTGACGACGTTTTAATTCGTCTAAAGTTTCTTGTGTCCAAGGACCGATATAGCCGTAGCGCTCCGCCCCTTTTTTGCCGGAAAAATAATTGCCTTTACTGCGGTAGGCATAGGCGAGCATGGCATCGAAATTGTCCTGCTTGGTGGCAGCGGCAATGCGGTAGGCTTTATCCTCACCAAATTTATTGCGTCCGTTGAAACGCTGGTCGATTCGGTCGGTATCGTCAAAAAATGAACGCCAAATACCGCCCGTCGCTACTGCGGGAACAGGCAAGGTTCGATAATCGACTGAATGTTCATAAGCATTCTCACGCCGCTTAATGGAATTGTTGGCAGCTTCCGCCTTCACTTCAAATCCGTATTTCTGCCCTTCGGGGACAATATCGTCGGCATCAATGGTTTTCAGGGCGACGGAGCCGCCTATGCCGCTTTTCATATCGCGGCTGAACGAGGGGCCTTTTTCGATGGAAACGCTGCTGATGATGTTGGGGTCGACGTAGTTGCGGTTGTTTGCACCCGCGTAGCCGCGCCAGACGGTAATCGCCTGCTCAGTGCCGTCGATGGTAACGGGAATCCGTCCCTGTCCCTGTACGCCGCGTATATTTGGGTCCAGCGCACCGCTGTTGCGCGCGTCGCCGCTGTACACGCCTGACATACCGCTCAAAAGGTCGGATACGGTGTTGCCCTTGAAGGTTTCGACTTCGTTTTTGCCTTTGTAAAGATTGACGATTTCGCGGGTATAAACCCGGTTTTTACCGATTTCGTCTTTATTGCGCGTGCCTTTGACGGTAACGGTATCGAGAATGACGGTCGGCGTATTATCGGCCGCATAAATGATGGGAGAAAAACCGATGGCGGCAATGCAGGCGGCAAGGGTGTTGACTTTGACTGGCTTCATAACGGATTCCTTGTGTGGCGGAATGTCAGACAGCGTCGTCTGAAAGTTTTCAGACGACCTCGGAAAGGTTTTGCCGCAAGTCAGATTGAATATAAATATAATGATTTTGATTATTATTTGTATAATTTTTTGAGATTTTAACAAGTTTTTAAGCGCATGCAAACATTTGCCAGATATATCCGCATTTAATAGTTAAAATGATTTAAAAACCTATTCCATTGTTTAACATAAAAATATTCCATTTTTTATATAACCCATATAGGCAAACAAG
>CAUOMQ010000016.1:0-26779 GCA_963456805.1 uncultured Neisseria sp.
TTTATTTCAAAATATTCTCAAACCAAACTCAATCAACAGCAAAGGTCGTCTGAAACCTCTTTCAGACGACCTTTGTTAATCTAAATACGCCATTATCCGAATAACTCTCACCTTAACGCTGCAGCAAGATTTCCAATACAAACTTGCTTCCTACATAAGCGAACATTAGGCTGACAAACCCGATGATTGTCCAAACGGCTGCTTTTTTACCTCGCCATGCCGTCATACTGTGCTTAAGCAGCAACGCACCGTAAATTATCCATGAGAGAATGCCGAATACGGTTTTATGGGTAAATGTAACGGGTTTACCGAATACAGCCTCTGCAAAAAATGTCCCGCTGACAACCGAATAGGTTAATAAGATAAAACCTACCCACATCCCCTGGAACATGAGCTTTTCCAAACTCAGTAAAGACGGCAGAAAACCGGACAAACTGGAAACACGTCGTCTATGCAGGTTACGGTTGAGCAGCAAAATCAAAACGGCAAACAAGGTCACAATGCCGAATAAACCGTATGCCAGCAACGATGTACCAATGTGCGACATAAACGGCAAATCATTGATTTGATAACCGACATATTTTCCTGGAAACAGCGCGCCCAATAATAAGGTAAACGCTGCGCACGGATACAAAAGCAGCTGCAATCCGCGCAGACGATAGAAAAAACTACCAACGAAATACACCAGCAGCATCAACCATACAATCAAACTGATGGAATACCCAAAGCCCATGATCAAAATCTTGTCTTGAATGACAGGCATAAGCAATACGGCACCGTGCATGGTCAGCGCAGCACCCAAAACAGCTAACTCGGCTTTTAGAGGATAATCTTTAATCTCTCGGGTCTTGTGGTTGAACCAAACGAATATACCCAATCCGGCATACACCAGTATCAGGCAAATCAGGATAGTCGGCATAACAAACTTTCTTGGCGCGCATACATAACCGCACGCGATAGTGTAAAATAATCTCAATTTTATTTTAGCAAAGAATGCCCCGAACAGGGCAGCTATTATCATTACCAAGGACAAGCATGTTAGACAACTTAACCAACCGCTTTAGTAAAGTTTTCAAAAATATCCGCGGTCAAGCAAAACTGACAGAAGACAACATCAAAGAGGCGCTGCGGGAAGTCCGCCTTGCCCTGCTCGAAGCGGACGTTGCCCTGCCCGTCGTAAAAGAATTTGTCAACAACGTCAAAGAAAAAGCCCTCGGACAGGAAGTTGCCGGCAGCCTGACCCCTGATCAAGCCTTTATCGGTGTCGTCAACCAAGCCCTGATCGAATTGATGGGCAAGGAAAATTCCTCTTTGGACTTGGCGGCTGTACCGCCTGCTGTTGTCTTAATGGCAGGTCTGCAAGGTGCTGGTAAAACCACCACCGTCGGCAAACTTGCCCGCCTGCTGAAAAACGAACAGAAGAAAAAAGTCTTGGTCGTTTCAGCCGACGTGTACCGCCCTGCCGCTATCGAACAGTTGCGCCTTTTGGCTGAGCAAGTCGGCATTGACTTCTTCCCTTCCGATTCCAATCAGAAACCTGTCGAAATTGCCACTGCTGCGATTGATTATGCAAAAAAACACTTTTACGACGTCTTGATGGTCGATACCGCCGGACGCTTGGCGATTGACGAAGAGATGATGAATGAAATCAAAGCGCTGCACGCAGCCGTCAATCCTGTAGAAACCTTATTCGTCGTTGATGCCATGTTGGGTCAAGACGCTGTAAACACCGCACAAGCATTTAACGAAGCCTTGCCGTTGACTGGCGTCATTCTGACTAAAATGGACGGCGATTCGCGCGGTGGGGCGGCATTGTCTGTACGCCACGTTACCGGAAAACCCATCAAATTTATCGGTATCGGTGAAAAAATCACAGGACTCGAACCCTTCTACCCAGACCGTATCGCCAGCCGTATCCTCGGCATGGGCGACGTGTTAAGCCTGATTGAAGATGTACAAAAAGGCATAGACGAAGAAGCCGCCGCCAAAATGGCGAAAAAGCTGCAAAAAGGCAAAGGCTTCGACCTCAATGACTTTAAAGAACAAATCCAGCAAATGCGCAATATGGGCGGACTGGAAAGCCTGATGTCAAAAATGCCGGGCGAACTGGGTCAGATTTCCAAACAAATTCCCGAAGGCACGGCAGAAAAAGCCATGGGTAAAGTCGAAGCCATCATCAACTCCATGACGCCCAAAGAACGCGCTAATCCAGCCCTGCTCAAAGCCAGCCGCAAACGCCGCATTGCCGCAGGCGCCGGTACCAGCGTAGAGGAAGTTAACAAAATGCTCAAACAGTTCGAACAATCACAACAAGTCATGAAAATGTTCAGCGGAAAAGGACTAGGCAAACTGATGCGTATGGCAAAAGGCATGAAGGGTATGAAAGGAATGTTCCCTGGAATGTAATCAGCAGGGAATATAAGAGAGGTCGTCTGAAAACTGAAATTGGGTTTTCAGACGACCTCTCTTTATGTATAGGCTTCAGGAGTTAAACCTTTTCTTCGAGATTCATGTACGCTTGAGCAAACCCGCCTGACAAAACAAAAAACCCGCAGCATAGCTGCGGGTTTGATACCTATTTAACACTAAACCGGTATTACCATTCGTAGTTCACGCCTACGTTGTAAGATGCAGAGCCGCCTGAAGAGGTGCCCACTGCAAGACCGGCTTTAGCTGCAAAGTTTTCATTGAAGCGGTAGCCTGCACCGACTGCAACTGCAGTGTCAGATTTGAAACCACCCAAAGCAGCGGTAACGTTGAACTTACCAACGCTGTAAGGTTGGAACAGACCACTGAGGGCTGCTTGTGCTGCCAGACCTTGGCGGGTCTCTTTGCGCAGATTAGCTACGTTTTTGTCCAAGCTATCGATACGTGCTGAGTTTTTAGCAATACCGGCAGCGTGTTGGTTGCTTGCTGTTTGCAGAGTAGCAATATCGGCTTTGTTAGCGGCAACTTGTGTGGCATTAGCTTTAACTGCATCTTGAGCTTGAGCAGCAGCAGTTTGTGCCGCACTTGCTACATTATTGGCAGCATCAGCGGATGTTTTTGCAGCTTTGGCATGGCTTTCAGCAGTTTCAGCAGATTTTTGGGCAACTTCAACAGAACCTTGTACAGACTTAGCTGATTTTTCAGCTTCAACAGCTGCATTTTTAGCAGTCTCGATATCAGCTTTATCAGCTTTTTTGTCAATTGCTGCTTTGTTGGCATCAATATCTTGACGGTTAACTTCTAAAGCTTCCATCGCTGCTTTACCTGCCAAGGCAAGGTCACCGATGTCTTTATCCAGGCTGGTGATGGCATTGTTAAAGCCTTCGTTAGCTTTCTCTTGTTCTTTCAGAGAAGCAGTATTTTCAGCGATTGCTGCTTTGTTGGCGTCGATGTCTTTGCGGTTAGTTTCCAACGCCTCAGCTGCATTCAGACCTGCTTGTGCCAAGTCAACGATGTCTTTATCGTGACGAGTGATAGCTGCGCTAGTTGCATCGCTCAGGGCAGTTACTTCATCACCGATATCGTTAACTTTTTTGCCCATGTCGGCAGTGTATTTTGCCAATTCTTCGAAATCAGCTTTGTCGGCTTTTTTATCAATTGCTGCTTTGTTGGTGTCGATGTCTTGACGGTTAGCTTCCAAAGCCTCGGTCGCTTTCAGACCTGCTTGTGCCAAGTCAACGATTTCTTTATCGTGACGAGTGATAGCTGCGCTAGTTGCATCGCTCAGGGCAGTTACTTCATCACCGATGTCGTTAACTTTTTTGCCCATATCGGCAGTGTATTTTGCCAATTCTTCGAAATCAGCTTTGTCAGCTTTAGTTTCGATTGCCGCTTTATTAGCATTCACATCTGCGCTGATAGCGTTAACAACTTCCGCGGTTTTTACTAATGCCTCGCTGTTGTCGTTGACGGTTTCAGTCAAGTCACCCAACGCTTCATCGTGCGTTGCGACAACTTCTTTCAAGCCCAGACCTTTAAACTCGTCGGATTCAACATCTTCTTTGGTTGCTGTTTTGACAGACTTAACACCATTATCATCGGTAACGATGATTTCATCTTTTTCTTTGAAACCGTTGAGTTCTTGGGCATTTTCGATTGCTGCAAATGCGGCTTGTTCGGCAGCCTTTTTGGCTCTTTCAGCCTCAGCGGTCAAATCAGCAAGACTTTGGTCATGTTTCGCTGCAACTTCTCTCAAGCCCAGTCCGCCAAATTCATCTTGTTCAACATCTTCTTTGGTCGCTGTTTTGACAGATTTGATACCTTTATCATCAGTAACGACGATTTCATCACCTTCTTTAAAGCCATCGATTTGTTGAGCGTTTTCCGCAATGGATAAGGCAGCACGTTCGGCCAATCCATCCACCGTCTTATTCAAGTCTTCTACATCTTTGCTTGCCTTGTCGGCTTTATCGGCAACTGCGTCAATTTTAGAAGCGGCATCCACTGCGTTAGCGGCAGCATCTTTGGCTTCTTTTACTTTACTGTCGATATTGGCAGAAAGTTCGGTTACTTTATCTTCAGCGGCTTTAGCTGAAGTTTTGGCAGCAGCTGTCTCTTGTTCCAGAGTATCTACACGTTTATTTACTGCAGTTACATCTTCGCTTACTTTTTCAATGGATTCGGAAAGCTCGAATGATGCTTTGGAAATTTCACTGTCCACTTCGTCAAATTTGGTAGAAATGTCTTTGCCCATTTCTGCAACTGACGTGTTCAGAGTATTCACGCCTTCCGTAATTTTGGTAATTTGGTCAATGTTGGTTTTGGTGGCATTATTCAGTTTCTCAATAGCTTTCTCTTGTTCATCCAAAGCTGCCGCAGTGTCGTCCAACAGATCATCCACACGGGCATTGACAGCGGTAAGGCCGCCTGCCAAGCCTACACCTTTCAGGCTGTCGGCTTCGATATCTTCATTAGTGGCTTCACGGACGGTTTTGTTGCCATTAGCATCAGTCGTAATGAAATTTGAACCAGACGCAAAACCATTAATGGTTTGTTCTAACTCTAAGGTTTTCAAAAGCAGAGCATCGCTATCTTTTTTGAAAGTCAGCTTACCGGTATCTTTATCATACGTTGTACCTTCGCCGAAAACAGTAAAAAACGCTGCTTGACCTTGATCTTCTTTGCCAACCGCTGTTGCAAAGTTTTGTTCAGCTGCGCCCGCTGCGCCACTTGCTACGGCTGCCGCAACAGCCAGACTCAATGCTTTTACGTTAAATTTTTTCATGTTTTTTTACCTTTTGTGGTGGGTGTAAGGACGTTATTCAAGCTTCTCTTTTCCCCGTAAACTGAAAAAGGGACACCGCATGGTCTTAACGGTGATAGTCACTTGAAGAAAGTTGCACCTGCAATTGTAAAAAAATGAAATTTAAATGCAAGTATTTTGCATAACTTTTTTGCATGCTGTGGAAATATGTTGCGCAAATACATCATCCGCATAAGACGAACAAATACTCAGCAAATAATTTAGATAAATCATTTACCCATTCTTGATGATGGAAACATATCGGCGTATAAACCGTTGTTTGTTACGCTACACAGTATGTCATTGAGTTCCCAATTAACTGTTTTTAGGGCATGAAAACAAAAAAGACTGCGTATAGCAGTCTTTTTTGTCACAAAGCGGCGATTAGCGTTTGAACAGGTTGCCGAATTTGTTGTTGAATTTATCCACGCGACCGGTAGTGTCGACGATTTTTTGAGTACCGGTGTAGAACGGATGGCACAAAGAGCAAACCTCGATGTTGAAGCTGTCTTTTTCCAGAGCGGATTTGGTGACGAATTTGTTACCGCAGGAGCAGGTAACGTTGATTTCGTGGTAATTAGGGTGGATACCTTGTTTCATGTTGTTTCCTTTCGATTAAGCGGGCATAGGGGATGTACCTATGCTTCAAACAAGCTGGCGATTATTGATAATTTTTGTTTTTTTGTCAAGAGGATATTACTTTTACTCTGGCTAGGGGCCTAAAAAATCGTTATTTTTCGGTATGGTAAGCGAATTTACTGGAATAACGTATTGTTGTCAGGCGTTTGACCGGGCGATATTTGTTGTAAATAAGGTTTTTAGTGTTATCTGCTATCAAGCCGTATATTCGGGCAGCAGATTGGTTTTGAAGCAGTAAGCCGTTGTTCATTCGAATCCACACTCATTCTAACAAATCCATCACAAACAGCATTATGTAGCTTGTGATTGTGAATCAGATTATGCATATACCGAAATTTACCATTTTTCATAAACTTCATCTTACAACGCGTGTCTCATGTGAACCTGTCCTCAAAATGGAAAATCGGATGAGTATTAAAATAAAAATGTGTTCTTGGCTGCTGCGCGGACTGGGCGGAATGTTGCCTCAGTCTTATATGAGGGTTATAGGACCGCCTTCTCAAAAAATCAGATCTTTCCTTGCATCGGGAATTTCCTCGCATATCGGCAAAAACGTCAATATTGAAAAGGGTGCGTATGTCATGCCGGATACGGTGATCGGCGATAACTCGGGGGTCGGTGTCAATTGCGAAATATGCTACGGTCTGACGATAGGAAATAATGTCATGATGGGGCCGGAATGTTTGTTTTATTCCAATAATCACAAGTTTAATCGTGAAACTTTGAAATATGAGGGCTATACGGAAATCAATCCGATTGTGATTGAGGATGATGTTTGGATCGGACGGCGCGCGATTATTATGGGCGGCGTCCGGGTAGGTAAAGGGGCAGTCATCGGCGCAGGGGCTGTGGTAACCAAAGATGTGCCGCCGTATTGCGTCGCCGCTGGGAATCCTGCGGTTATCAAGAAGAACCTGTTAGAAGATTAAGTACACACATCACGATTTCCAACCAAATATATATAAAGGTCGTCTGAAAATGTTTTCAGACGACCTTTTTTCGTATCAAAGCAAATTAGCCGCGCCGCCAAGTCGTACCGCCGGCGTTGTCTTCTAGAATGATTTTGTGTTCGTTCAGAAGGTCGCGGATGCGGTCGGACTCTGCCCAGTTTTTATCGGCGCGAGCCTGTTTCCGCTGAGCGATTAAATCTTCGATTTCTTCGTTGGAGAGGCCGTCTGAAACCGCACCGCCTTGCAGGAACTCGGTCGGATCGCGTTGCAGCAGGCCGATGATGCCGCCCAAGGCTTTCAGGCAGCCGGCGAGGTATGCGTCGTTGGTTTTATTCACTTCACCTGCCAGTTCGAACAGTACGGCAACGGCTTCGACCGTACCGAAATCGTCGTTCATGGCGGCGTAGAAGCGGCGGGTGTAGTCATTGGCGTTTTCGGACAATTCAAACTCAGCGGCAGGGGTGTTTTTCAACGTAGTGTACAGACGGGTCAGCGCACCTTTTGCGTCGTCCAAATGCGCGTCGGAGTAATTCAGCGGGCTGCGGTAGTGGGCGCGCAGGATGAAGAAGCGCACGACTTCGGGGTCGTATTGTTTCAACACTTCGCGGATGGTGAAGAAGTTGCCCAGCGATTTGGACATTTTTTCGCCGTCCACACGAATAAAGCCGTTGTGCAGCCAGTATTTGACGTGGCTGGCAATACTTTGCCCGTGGTGGGTTTGCGCGTGGTCGTGGCCGCAGGTATGCCCTGTCGCACCGACGCTTTGGGCGATTTCGTTTTCGTGGTGCGGGAATTGCAAATCCGCGCCGCCTCCGTGGATGTCGAAAGTGTCGCCGAACAGGTTTTCACTCATGGCGGAGCATTCGATATGCCAGCCCGGACGTCCGTTGCCCCACGGGCTTTCCCATGCCGGTTCGCCTGCTTTGGCGGCTTTCCACAACACAAAATCAAGCGGATCACGTTTGAAACCATCGACTTCCACACGCTCGCCTGCGCGCAGGTCGTCCAACGATTTACCTGATAATTGTCCGTAAGCGGCAAACTCGCGCACGGCGTAATAAACGTCGCCGTTTGCGGCAGGGTATGCTTTGCCGTTTTGAATCAGGGTCTCAATCATGGCAATCATTTGCGGGATGTTTTCCGTCGCCTTCGGCTCGATGTCGGGACGCAGCACGCCCAGTGCATCGGCATCTTCGTGCATAGCCTGAATGAAACGCGCGGTCAGTTCGCCGATGGTTTCGCCGTTTTCAGCCGCACGAGCGATGATTTTGTCGTCGATGTCGGTGATGTTGCGCACATAAGTGAGCGGATAGCCGCACTCGCGCAGCCAGCGGGCAATCATGTCGAACACGACCATCACGCGGGCGTGACCCAAGTGGCAATAGTCGTAAACGGTCATGCCGCAAACGTACATACGCACGTTTTTAGAGTCGATGGGGGTGAAGGGTTCTTTTTGTCGGGTAAGGGTGTTGTAGATGGTTAGCATGGTTTCAATAAATTTATCTGCAATGAAGAATTTCTCTAATTTTTTTGTCTAGAACTTCGCCACTGGGGAGATTTGATCCAGTGATAAATCTAGTGGCGAAATCATCTAATTTAAATTTCAGCGTGCGTTTTTGTATTAATTCCCTTTGCTGACCAGATGGAACTGAAATTCCGAGGTCGTAAGTATGTACAGTTATGACATCATTTGCATCTTGGTCAGTTTTGGGAATATCTGAGCCTATAATTTCTTCAAATTTTTGATAAACAGCCTCAGGAACTATGAAATATAGTCCATGAGTTACTAACTTAGAGCGTGAATATACTAGACTCTTCCGAATAATTTGAGGTATCAATCGTTTATGAACATTTGCCCAGTTCAAACCATGGGCTGAGGCTGGAATAAAAGCTTCTTTATTACGTGCTGCATACCATGCATCTCTATAGTTACCTGTAATATCAATACTTTGAACTTCAATCCCCACATAACCTCGAAGTTCACCATCTTCAATATGTGCAAGAACCCAGTCCATACTCATTTTGCTAAGTTTAACTTCTTTTCCTGAGTTTAGACCTAATGCGACGATACAATTTAAAGTTTCCATTCTTGATTGTGTCGAATAAGTAATATATTCATCGAATAGGAAGAAGGGGATATTTCCAAATACTTCGTTACCTACGCGTTGGATGCTTGAATATTTATTTGCATATAGTCTGTTTGGACAAATAATTACATCATGTCCCGTATTTGATACAGAACAAGTTCCATAACAAATAGTATTGTCATGATTGTATTTGATACATGCTTTACCAATAAAAGGGCAGGCTGATAAATCCCAAAACTTACGTGCTAAAGGTGATGTATCTGTTGGACTATATCCAAATATTTCTATTAGTGATCGTGTTGATTTTTTAGCCATATTTATGATATTAGTTTTTTGATAGTTTCCCCTATAGCTTTTGCCATTAGAGGAGGAACAGCATTCCCAACCTGTTCAAATTGTTCTGTTAAATTTCCTGTAAAAATGTAGTTATCAGGAAAGCTTTGGATGCGAGCAGCCTCTCTCACTGATAATGCACGATCTTGTGTTGGATGAAAGAAGCTTCCCCAATGGGGGTCGCATTTGGTAAGGATAGTTGAGCACATTTCTTGAGGGTGGAGGCGCCCATAACGTTTTGTATGGTCACTTCGACGAGCTTTCTTTAATCCTTCAGGTAATAATTCAAAAGGAATATCTCTCCAGCTCCCTCCTTGAGGTATATGCTTTAATCTTTCTAAATTCAGTTTTCCTAATTTTCCGCAGCTATGATTATAAATTTTGCTAGATCTTTCTCTTAGAATTTGTTGATATTCAGAAAGAGGGGCTGTGGGATATGCAATATTATCTAGACTTTCTCCTAAAGCCAATATCGGTAAGTCGGAAATAGCATCCCAAACAGTCGTTGCTTTTTTTAACTCTTGTGCAAAGAGTGGGGGTATTTTGATACAGAGTTCATTTGCTCCTGCAAAGTTAGTCACAGCTGTAGCAAAATGGCTTGGCTCAGGGAATTCAACTTTATGGTTATCTCTTAGGGCGATAAATATGGTACGGAATCTTGTTTGGGGAATTCCATAATGGCCTGCAAAAAGAATACGATGATCTACAGAATATCCCATTTGTTTTAGTTCAGAATAAATAGCTTCTATAACTGTGCCTTTCCCTAAAGAAACAATACCTGGTACGTTTTCAATTAGAATAGCTCTAGGTTGTAGAATTTTAGCTATTCGGAGATATTCTTTAAATAGATGATTTCTCTGATCATCTAGTGACCGAATTGGTGCATTAATAGAGAATCCTTGACAGGGAGGCCCACCTGCTAATAAGTCTAATTCACCAGTTTTTAAGTTAGTTAAATTTAAAATATCGTATTCTGATAACTTTCTGATATCACTAGTAATTATTTTAGAATCAGGATGATTCTTTGCAAAAGTTTGTGCATAGATTGGATGTATGTCAGAGCCTAGTACGGAATGAAACCCGGCCATATTTAATCCGCATGACAAACCTCCCGCACCAGAAAAAAAGTCAACTAATTTCATTTATATATCTATTAATTATGGGGTCTTCTACTTGATTCATCAGTAGTATTAGGGTTTTTAGAGGGCTTAAAAAGACCATCTGAAATTTCTTACTCCGGTTTAAACACACCAGTATCTGTTTTAGGCTGCTGCTCGGCAATCTCGGTATTTACCGCTGCCTGCTCCGCCTCCGCTTTCTCAGCTTCGATGCGTTTTTTCTCGGTCAGGTATTGGTTGATTTGGTGTACCAATTCCTGCGTGCCTTGGTGGGTCAGCGCGCTGATTTGGAAGAGGCGCGGGGTTTCCATGTCGAATTGGAAACGGTCGTCTGGTTTGGGGTAATCCCAGCCGATGGCTTCGAGGAAGGCGGCAGTGCGCGTTTGGGCTTCTTCTTCGTCGAGCATGTCGAGTTTGTTCAGCACCAGCCAGCGCGGTTTGCCGTAGAGTTCTTCGTCGTATTTGCGCAATTCGTTGATGATGGCGAGTGCTTCTTCGGCGGGGTTGACGGTTTCGTCGAAGGGCGCTAAATCGACGACGTGCAGCAGCAGGCCGGTGCGCGATAAGTGTTTGAGGAAACGATGGCCGAGGCCTGCGCCTTCAGCCGCGCCTTCAATCAGGCCGGGGATGTCTGCCATGACGAAGCTGTGGTTTTCGTCGATGCGCACGACGCCTAAGTTCGGATGCAGGGTGGTGAAGGGGTAGTTGGCGATTTTGGGGCGCGCGGCGGATACGGCGGTAATCAGGGTGGATTTACCGGCGTTGGGCATGCCTAATAAGCCGACATCGGCGAGGACTTTGAGTTCGAGTTGTAGAGAACGGGTTTCTCCTTCTTCTCCGGGCGTGGATTGTTTGGGCGCGCGGTTGACGGACGATTTGAAGTGGATATTACCCAAGCCGCCTTTGCCGCCTTTGGCGAGGCAGACGCGCTGGCCGTGGTGGGTGAGGTCGGCGACGATTTCGTCGGTGTCGAGGTCGCGGATGAGGGTGCCGACGGGCATTTTGAGGACGATGTCGTCCGCCCCTGCGCCGTAGCGGTCGGAGCCGTGACCTTTTTCGCCGTTTTTAGCTTGGTAGCGTTTGACGAAGCGGTATTCGACGAGGGTGTTGGTGTTTTCGTCGGCTTCTGCCCAGACGCTGCCGCCTTTGCCGCCGTCGCCACCGTCGGGACCGCCGCGCGGTACAAATTTTTCGCGGCGGAAACTGGTTGCGCCATTACCGCCTTTGCCTGCGGCGACTTCGATTTTTGCTTCGTCGATGAATTTCATGGTGTTCTCTTGTATTTTGGGTTTCAGACGACCTTTTGTGTCGGAGGTCGTCTGAAAAAATGGGAATGGGGGATATTATAAGGGATATGGGGGATGTGCGCCCGTTTCTCTGTCCCGCTTGGTTTTTTGCCTGATGTTTTGTAAAAACAGCCGTCCTGAAATCGCGGTTTCGGACGGCTGTTTGCTTTTTTGGGATTATTTGGCAGTTTTTTGTTCTTCGCGTACTCTGTCTGCAAGCAGGTCTATGGTTTTCATACCTGATTCCCAGTCGGCAAATTCGACTTTGTATTTGCCGCCGACAATGACGGTGGGCGTGCCGTCGATTTTGTAGGTATTGGTCAGCTCTGCCATTTTGTCTGCGCGGGTTTGGCTTTCGGGGGATTCGTAGGCGGCGAGGACTTTTTTGCCGTCAAAAGCGGTTTGCTCGGCCAACCATTTTTTGAGGGTTTCAGGGTCTTGCAGTTTGACTTTCTGATTAACCATAGCATCAAAGATATGGCTGTTTGCAATGTCTTTGGTGTCTGCGACCGCCATATCGACGGCGGCAGCAAGGCGCGCCAACGGTTTCATCTCATCGCCCCAAACAACGTGTTCAGTACGAAGGTAGGTGTCGTCTTTGAAGGTTTTGACGTGTTTGCTCAAAACGGGTTCGAGGTGGGCGCAGTGCGGACAGAAGTAGCCGAAAAATTCGAGGACTTCGACTTTGCCTGCCTGCTGTTGGGGAATAGGCGTGCTGAGTGTGGTGTAGTTAAGCCCCTCAACTAAAGCGACAGGCGCAGCGGAGGCTGCTGAAGCCGCAGGCGCACTGTCGGCAGGAACGCTGGTTTGGACTTTGTTGTCGCAGGCGGTCAGGGCCAGCAGAGCAGCAGCGAGGGTAAGGGTTTTCAGTTTCATGTTTACTCCGTGATTTTCAGTCTAATATGGGATTCTATTGTATTTTTACAGTTTGATATATGGTTTGATGCGAAAAAGACGGTTTCATATGAAGAAAGGATGGTTTCAGACGACCTTTGAAAAATGGGGATTTAGTGCAAATTTACCGTCTGCAGGTACTGACTTTCAGTATTTTTAAACTGAGAATCTTGATCAAAAGTATCAAACTGCGAATAGTTTGAAGAGGTCGGCGAATTCAGATTTGAAGTGCAATACTTGCCGCATACTGCCTTTTTTCTGTTATGGAAAGTTGCACTTCAAATTCGAATCCAAGGTCGTCTGAAAATCCGTCCATGCATTGCTACTATTTGTAAGATGCAACAGGTTTGCGCTTTTATGACAACAATTCAATTCCACGAAACAATTGAATAAAGAAAATATCAATACAATTTACCTTATAAAAAAGCCTGAACATATTTTCGATGTTCAGGCTTTTGATATTTGGCTCCCCGACCTGGGCTCGAACCAGGGACCTGCGGATTAACAGTCCGTCGCTCTACCGACTGAGCTATCGGGGAATTAGAAGGGGAATTATATCTTAAAAAAACAAGAAGTCAAGAATTAATCCCCTATTATCATTAATGATATGATTTATATGCGGTTTTATAAAATTTCTGCAATATGTTTAGCAGCACGTTTAGCATCCAGCAAGATCAAACCCAGCTTACCGCTTTCCTTCGCCATCAGTGCCAATACTGCATTATCACCTGCTTGACTCAACAGAATATAACCTGTTTTACCTTTAACCATCACTTGATCCAACTCACCACATGCCAGCTCATGCACTGAACGGTTGCCCAATGCCAACAATGTTGCAGACATAGCACCAACTCTGTCCGCATTCAAATGTGATGGAAGCATTGTAGCAATTGGCAAACCATCAGTCGATATTACAGCTGAAGCTGTAATATCAGGAGAAGTATTATTTAAATCACTCAACACAGAGATTAATAATTGTTGCATATTTATTCCATTCTCAAATTATAACTTTAGTTATATAGTTTGCTGGCGGCTACCATATCTGTGGTACAACACTTTAACCAGTGTCACAAACGCCTCTTTATTTAAGTCAGGCATACCACCTATAACTAGAATCAGCTTAGTTTCACCAATATACAATGGGAAAAATGTTAACTCGCTCTGACCAGAAGGATCACAAATGCCCCATGCACTATTATTGATATGCAAATTGTTACGAATCAGCAGACGATGACCATCTTCCATCTTAGCCACTTCGCTTGCCAACAGGCCTAACTCTTCAGCAGCTTCATGATGAAAATTAGCATTGGCAAAATACAGGCCATTCTCATCAGCCAGCAAAGCTTTACCTGAATTAGACAACTGCTCTAACAAATCCGGTAACTGCTCGTCTGTCAAATGAATATCTTCGTTACTAATATTTTCATCACCATATAAAAACTCTAAACGTTGCAAACGGTACAACAAGTTTAAAGCCGTATTGATATCACTGGTATCAGCCCAAGCTAGAATTTTTTCGCTACTAATGACCTCTGATGGGTTTGCACGCAATAAGCTATATAGCAATGTTCTACTTGCGCTTGGTGTATCGCTGGTTACTGCATAATAAGCACCAGCAGGTGTAATTCTGGGATATAAATTTGATTGCAAAGAAAGTGTTGATTCCATTTTATACCTCTAAACCCGGATCAATTGAGAACAACATTGCGCTAACCAATTGTTTGACATCATCTTCTCTACGAGCATCAATCTCAAAAACCGGTACATTAAAATTATTTTGTGCTAAATATTTCTGATATACATCAACGCTTGGCAATGAACGAATATCCATTTTGGTAACGCCTACTACTAATGGCGCTGTTTTCAATAATTCTCGGAATGCTTCCAAGAAGAATTGCAAATCCTTCAATGGGTTTGTTCGTGTATTATCCAAAAGCAATACCAATCCCATACTACCCTGGCTTAGAATTTCCCACATAAAGTTAAAACGTTCTTGCCCCGGTGTACCATATAAATGAACTTTGACTTCTTCATCCAAATGGATCACACCATAATCCATTGCTACGGTGGTATACCCCTTACGAACCAGCGTCATATCTGATGCAGATGCATCTGTCTGTACAGGCGGCTCATCTGATAACGCAGAAATTGCTGTTGTTTTACCTACTCCAACCGGACCGGTAAAGATAATTTTATTTTCTTTCATTACATGTCCTTTTTAGCGTTTTCCCAATAATTTACGCATTAAGCGCTGTAATAAACCACGTGGCTGCTCTTGCGAAGGACCTGCCACTTTTTCTGCATCTTTAACCATCTGACTATCAGGCACATCGCTATTAACACTAACATGTTCAGAAATATTGGCATGCTGATTAGCTTGATTCGGAGCATATTCGCTATCCGTTGCCAAAAAGCCTGTTACAGAGGTTGCCGCCAAATAATTCAAGATATCCGGCATTTCCAAAGGCATAACTTTATAGAGGATATTTAAGTTGACTGATGTTTTAGTTAAAAACGCAGATAACCTCATAGACTCTGGAACCGGAGCAAGCCTGGTCAAATTAGGCCAACGCTTTAAAGTAAAAATCGTTTGAGGAGTCATCGGATAAATCAATCTTCCCTGAGCAGTCCAAATTGCCATCTGCCACAAACAAGACATAATCGTTACTTTGGCTTTTTCTTTCCACTGGGGATTATCCGGCACGACTTTGCATACAACAGATAAATTGTCATTCTTACAAAGCCCTTCTAACTCATGGGCGTTGACTGTCAGCAATACCCTTTGAATACTTGGGAAAACGATTAATACCGGTTTACCCTCATGTAAAACGGCAATATCCTGATGGCCTTGACTGGCAAACTTCAAGGCACCAAGCAATCCTTTATTCGGATTAAAGCGACGAATAGTAGCCTTTCTACTTTCGTTACCGTTTTGCGCTCCTTCTTGTACTTCTGCCTTTTGAGCCGAAGCATCAAAAATATTCCCGCCCTGCGCCAAACTTCTCAAAATTGGGAATAAGGTATCGAATTTAACCGGCTTAGCCAAATACGGCGTTGTAACAGATGGCTCTTGCGAACAAAACATCGCAACAGGAATATCAGGGTATTTGATTTTGAGCGTTTTCCAAGTTTCAATGCCCTCAGCAGTATCAGTATCTACCAATACTAAATCTGGTATTTCATCTGAATCTGAGTCAAGAATCTGATAGTTCGTCGTATTGTGCATTTTAAAGGCCATACGGAAAACGGCTTCTTGCTGCTCGCTCATATCGCGCAGCATGATCCGTATGGTTTTGATTTTAGGTAACAGATTATCCATCATGGTACTCTCTAATTATTTTATTTTTTTGAATGTTGATTTACATGTTGCAGCAAACGGCTCATTGCCAATACCACTTCTTCCGGAAGGCTGACAACGCGTTCACGCAATAAGCGCAAGAATTGTTCCAGACGTGCCCAGTCCTCTACTCTTTCGTAAAGATCGAACAGCATCACATACAATTGAGATTCTTGCGGGTACTGTAAAACAGCTTGTTCCAAAGTACCTATGGCCAAATCCAACTGACCGTACATCAGTAAAGATTCAACTTCTTTCAGTGCTTCATCTGCAGGAGAGGCGTTGACGCTAATGATAGAAGAATCTTTTTGTACCAGTTCGCGATATTTAGCTTTCATTTGAAGAGAAGTAGGTCGGATATAACCCCTTTCCAAACCAATTTCTCTGATTTTATTTTCGTTAGGTCCTTTCTCCAAATCATCAAATACTTCATGATAACCAAGGCTATATCCCCAACCCAGCATGCGTTCTTTCACTTGGCGGCCATACTGACCCAATGAGTGGTACAACTTCCACAAGTGTTTAGCAAACTGACTGATTTCTTCATGCTGATAGTCAAGTTTTAATGCATCGATGATAAGGCTTGCCGGCTTAGAAGAGCTTTGAATGGCACGGTTATATTGTTGAACAGCAGTTTCATAACCTACTTTGTCTTTCAAGATTTTGGCACTTTGTTCAGGTTTAACAAACCCGATAACGGCTCCCATTTCTTCCGGAGTAATATCGGTAAACTCTTTCTTGCCCAATACGATAGCAGCGCGTTTGGAAACGCCAGGGGCGTGATTAGCACCTGCATTGTCATTAGTCATCGCAGGAGCAGATGTCGAAGCCTCTTCCAAATCAGGTTGCTCTCCGATTTGGCGCTCGATTTCCTGCATGCTCCATCCCAAACGGTTTTCTGCCAATACGCGTAACGGCAAATGCGTCTGATCGGACATCAAGCCGGCTTTAACGTACTCAGCCAGACTTTCTTCAGACAAGACGGAGCCATGACGCTCCAAGGCGTCTGTCAGCATATCGATATTACCAACACGCAGACTCAGCCCGACAAGCTCATGTACTAATTTTTCAGGAGCCCCATCGTTTAGGCCATTCAAATAACCCGCCAAAGATTCGGCAGCCTTACTCTCATAACCAAATTGCTTATATACTTGATATTCCGTCAGCGGGTCGACTTCTTGCGCAGATACAGACGTAGTTGAACCGGCAGAACTACTGCCTCCCCATTCCCAATCTTGTTGATCCGGGTCGGAAACGGATTGATTGACTTGATCAACCCAATCCGGACTTACCCCTTCAATGCTTTCTTGATTTGGGTGATGGTTTTTTTTGGATGATGCTTTAGCTGCTTTTGTCGACTTTTTAGTTTTAGCAGTACCATCCTGTTTATAAAAAATAAACAGCAGCACCATAAACAAAAGCACTAGCAATATGATTAAAAGTGGATAACTCAAGAACACCTCCCGATACTGTGGTGCGGCAAATAAAACTACATATATTCGATGTTCGGCATTTATGGAAACAGCCGAATCATCTATTCCCCAATTGAATTATGATAACATGATTCAACCAATAATTACATTAAAAACCATTTGTCAGACACTCCCACTATCGGATTTACAACTCAAACACGCCGATGGATTCGACATGAGAAGTTTGTGCAAACATATTCATAATGCCTGCAGATTTGAAGTTGTAACCCTTATTTACCAATACTTCCGCGTCGCGTGCAAAGGTTGAAGGATTACATGAAACATATACGATTCTTTTCGGCAGGTATGGCGTATGTAGCGATTTGACAACAGCATAAGCGCCGCTCCTGGGCGGATCGAGCAACATTTTGTCGAATACCCCCCATGAGGCTACCGTCTGCTCATCTGTCTCAAACAAATCTGCCACCTCAAACGACGCATATTTTACACAACTGTTTCGAAGAGCGTTTTGCCTGGCACGCAAAACAAGGGAATCCAATCCTTCAATACCCGTTACTGACGCACCGCTCTTTGCCATAGGAAGGCTGAAATTGCCCAACCCGCAAAACAAATCTACCACCCTGTCATTAGGCTGTATATCCAACAGGCGCAAAGCCCTGCTAATCATTACGGCATTCAAGTCCGCATTAATCTGCGTAAAATCACCCGGCTGATAAGGCATTTCTACCGAAAATTCAGGCAAACCGTATTTCAATTCGGGCAAATCTTTAGGGTACAGTACAGTTGACGGCTCGCGCCCATATTGAAACCAAACCTGCCAAACTTGCTTTACCCCACCTGATATCTTATCAAACCATGCCTCAATTTGCTTCAAAGAGTAGCCAGACGGTTTTTTTATGAAACAAATGTTCAAAACAACCAATGCACGGCTATTAAAAAACTCTACAAATCGGACTGCCGCCCCGCCATCAGTCAGTGTTTGCAACAACAATTTCACCATAGGTAAAACATCTGAAATATGCTTAGGCAACACCTGACATGTTTCAATATCGACCACTTCATTCGTTTTTTTCGCCTGAAAACCCATTTTCAGACGACCCTTCTTATCGACTGAGACACTCAACCGCGCTCTATCCCGATAATGCCAAACCGAACCATAAATAGGCGGAAGAATCTGTTCCGGTCTGACTCTGCCGATACGCTCGAGCTGTTCTTCCAAAATACGTTGCTTCAATGCAACTTGAGCGGCTGGAGACACATGTTGCAACGAGCAGCCGCCACATGTCTCATAATAACCACACGCAGGTCGGACTCGTTCAACCGACTCTTTTAATACTTCTACTGTCTCTGCTTCACTGAACTGTTTCTTCTCCCTCAGCACCCGAAACGACACTTTCTCAGTAGGCAGCGCACCTTTAATAAAGACAGTTTTGCCGTGTACTCTGGCAACGCCGCGACCCTCATAATCCAAAGAAAAAACATCAGCCACGCCGTCAAAACATTTCGTATCAGCCATCACTTATCCACTCGACACCCGGTTTATCTTTTCAGACGACCCAAATCCATACCTGCCGCTCAAACCGGCAAGCAACCGAAAGGGCATATTTTCGCACAAAAAAATACAGATTCAGGTATGATTTCCCAAAATCTTCTTTTCATTTATTACAAGTATTACGACACATGAAAAAAACTATTTTCGGCCTGACCGCTGCCTTCTTCGTTACCGCCGCCTCAGCCAACACACCCATCCCGGACGTCTCTCCCGTTTCCGAAGGTCAACACGTTGTCATCAATATTCCGCAACAACGCCTATTCTTATATACAGACGGCAAACTGACCAAAATCTACCCTGTCGCCGTCGGCAAGGCCATGACCCAAACCACATTGGGCGAACACAAAATCGGCGCAAAAGCCTTCAATCCGACTTGGCACATCCCTAAATCCATCCAAAAAGAACGTGGCGACGGCGTCAAAAGCGTACCAGCAGGCCCTAACAATCCGCTCGGTCCTGTTTTTGTCCGTCTGGGCGATCCCAAACTCGGTTTAGGCATTCATGGCACTAATGCCCCAGCCAGCGTACCGGGCGTCCGCAGTCACGGCTGCGTCCGCATGAAGTCTCCGGATGCACTGGAATTTGCCAAAACAATCGCCTCCGGCGCTCCCGCCTCCGTCATCTACCAAATGGCCAGCCTCAACGAAGATGCCAACCAAAACCTTTGGCTGGCTGCATACCACGACCCATACGGCAAAAAAAATCTGGATACCGCCGTCTTGAAGAAAAGTATTGCCGCTTGGGCAAAAGCACACGGTAAAACCATTAATCCGGCTAAAGTAGACGCTATTTTAAAAAACCGCACCGGTGCCGCCAACTGTCTGACCTGTGCCAAAGGCGTCAAACTCAAAACCCCGTTGAAATCACTCGCCTGGACGAGCGGCTCCAGCGCTTTCAGCAAACCTAAAATTGCGCCTAAGCCTGCTCCGGTCAAAGATGTGGTTCTGCCTAAAGGTACTGAAATCGAAGTCGAAGCTGACGATACACCCGCTTCCGCACCAAACCAAAGCGTTCGTCCTGAAGCAAATCCGGCAAAACTGTACAACGCCCCCGCCAGCACGCCGAGCTATCCGAAATATGACATCCCGGAAGGCAGCGAGCCGACAGGAGTGTTGTTCTAAAAGCAAAGGAATTTTCCGAATGCAAAGGTCGTCTGAAATTCAGCTCCCTAACAATATAGGAGCCGACAAATTTCAGACGACCTTTTTCATCCAATATCGTTCACATCCTTACAATCAAACCGCCCGCGCTCCCTTTTTTCCCAATAACCGCTTTACCAAACCAAATGCCAACTGCTTTTCAGTATCAGGAAAACAATCCAGCCCGATACACCGCTATTGTATAGTGGATTAACTTTAAACCAGTACGGCGTTGTCTCGCCTTGCCGTACTATCTGTACTGTCTGCAGCTTCGTCGCCTTGTCCTGATTTAAAGTTAATCCACTATAAATTAGCGGCTTTCCGCCCATCGTCAGGGCTTTAGGAAATCACCGCGCTGTTAACGCCACGCGGCGACAAACTCATTCCAATGCTGCTTGTCCTGGGCCTGTCCGGTCAGGTAATGCTTTAACCGTTTGACTTCCACTTCATACTCATCCGCGTCCAAAGCGCCGTTCATCAGGCGGAAGCGTAGGAACATTAAATAAGTGTTTGCCGCATCGGTTTCGCAATAATCGCGGATGTCTTTCAGACGACCTGCGTGGAACGCCTCCCAAACTTTACTGCCGTCCATGCCCAGTTTGCCGGGGAAGCCGCAAAGTTTCGCCATATCGTCCAGCGGCACATTGGCACGCGGCTGGTACAGGGCGAGCAGATCCATCAGGTCGCAATGGCGGTTGTGGTAGCGGCTGATGTAGTTGTTCCACTTGAAATCGCGGCTGTCGCCAAAATCGCCCTCGCCCATATCCCAATAACGCGCCGCTGCAATGCCGTGTATCAGCGCGCGGTAATGCAGGACGGGCAGGTCGAAGCCGCCGCCGTTCCAACTGACCAATTGCGGCGTATGGCTTTCGATAAGATCGAAAAACTTGGCGATCATTTCCTCTTCACTGTCGTGCATTTCGCCTATGGTGCCGACGTGGATTTTGTCCTGCCCCCAGCGCATACAGCAGGAAATGGCGACCACTTGGTGTAAGTGGTGTTGCATAAAATCAGAGCCGTTTTGGGCGCGTCGTTTCTGCTGGGCAAACAAGACCACCTCGTCGTCCGGCAAAGAGGCAGGCAGGTCGTACAACAGGCGGATGCCGTTCACATCAGGTACGGTTTCAATATCGAAAGCCAAAATCGGGGTCATGGGCGACTCCTCAAATTCAATCAAAACAGATTAAAACAGACAACAGGATAACGGCATTGTGGCATGTTTCCGCATTTATTGACAGTCAAATCACACCGCCGCCCCACCATTCCATCTGCCTGTACACCTACCCAAAACACCGTCAAAACAGTAAAATCCCCCTTTTATCCCAATTCGAACCATAAGCCATGCTCACCTTCCAACAAATCATCTTCAAACTCCAAACATTCTGGGCAGACAAAGGCTGCACCGTCATCCAACCTTTCGACATGGAAGTCGGCGCCGGTACTTCCCACCCCGCCACCTGCCTGCGCGCGCTCGGCCCAGAGCCTTGGTTTGCCGCCTACGTCCAACCCAGCCGCCGCCCCAAAGACGGCCGCTACGGCGACAATCCCAACCGCCTGCAACACTATTACCAATTCCAAGTCGCCCTCAAACCCGCGCCCGCCAATATCCAAGACCTCTATCTCGATTCCCTGCGCGAATTGGGCATCGACCCCAAAGTCCACGACATCCGTTTCGTTGAAGACGACTGGGAAAACCCCACCCTCGGCGCATGGGGCTTGGGCTGGGAAGTCTGGCTCAACGGCATGGAAGTGACCCAGTTCACCTACTTCCAACAAGTCGGCGGCATCGACTGCACGCCTGTACTCGGCGAAATCACCTACGGCATCGAACGCTTGGCGATGTACCTGCAAGGCGTGGAAAACGTCTATGACCTCGTTTGGGCAAAAACGCTCGACGGCAACACCGTTACCTACGGCGACGTGTACCACCAAAACGAAGTCGAACAATCCACCTACAACTTCGAATACAGCGATGCCGACTGGCTGCTGCGCCAGTTCAACGACTACGAAGCGCAAGCCAAACGCCTGCTCGCCGAAGAAAACGCCAGCCTCGCCCTGCCCGCCTACGAGCTGGTCCTCAAAGCCGGACACACCTTCAACCTCTTAGACGCACGCGGCGCCATTTCCGTGACCGAACGCGCCACCTACATCGGCCGCATCCGCGCGCTGAGCCGCACCGTAGCGCAGAAATACGTCGAAAGCCGCGAAGCATTGGGCTTTCCTTTAATTAAATCAAAATCCTAATAGGTGTTGATATGTTCCACAAAACGCTTGCCGCCGCCGCATTGTCCCTCATTTTCTCTGCAAATGTTCAGGCTGCCCCTTTATCGTTTCAATCCAAAACCTTGGAAGCCAAATCCTGTGACGGAAAAAACAGTGAAGGCAAACCCCTTTGCCATCAACTTACCGTCAGCTATCCGATTACCGGCGATAAACATTTGGATGACTGGGTCAGGAAAGAAATGGGCGGCAAACTGCCTACACAGAAATCGGTTCAGACGACCTTGATACGCGACAAAGACGTAAAGGAGACCAATAAGGAAAACCAAAAACTCCGCAAAGCCGGTGAGTATCCTTGTGCTTTGGACTATATAGATACGTTGGAACTGGAAGGCTATACGCCCAATTATGCTGTTTTCGGACAAGAAGACTGGGAATACAATTGTGGCCCGCACGGATACGGCGTGCACACGCTGACGGTATTGAAGCGCGGCATTGCCAATCCGAAGCCGCTTAAATTGAACGACATCCTGTTACCCAATCAAGAAGGAAAACTGACACACCTGCTTGAAGAAGCCTATGTCAAATACCTGAAGGAAAATAGTGGTGACACCGAAGAAGAAGCACGTGATTACATTAGTGGATACAATAGTGACAAATTTTCCGCTACGGAAAACTGGCGTTTCGATAAAAACGGCTTGACTTTCCTGTATCAAAGTTACGAAATCGGGGCATATGTTTTAGGCAGACCTGAGTTTACTATCCCCACTAAGGATTTACAGGGAATTGTGAAACCTGAAATCTTGAAGGAAACGGAGCATTTCATACAACCTAAAAAATAATTTAGGAACCGGTGCAGATTATCTCCCCTTAGCTTCTGACCGATTCAAGTATAGTGGATTAACTTTAAACCAGTACGGCGTTGCCTTGCCGTACTATCTGTACTGTCTGCGGCTTCGTCGCCTTGTCCTGATTTAAATTTAATCCACTATATTTGCAGTTAATCGTCAAAAAAGGTCGTCTGAAAACCTAATTTGGTTTTCAGACGACCTTTTAGCTTTGGCAAATCAAGCCTGACGGTTTATCGTCTGCCACACGTCGTAAGCGTTTATTTGAACCACCTCGACAACGCCGGAATCCGCGACAGCAAGGCCGTATCAAAGAGCCAAATCACGGCGATGGCGGCGATGGCGGTCGGGAACAACACTGCTACGATCAAAAGCGGCACAGCCATTGCCCACCATACCGGCAGCTCGATTTTTTGCGCCGGAGGAACCAGTCCGCCCGCTTTGGACGGGCGGCGTTTCCACCACATCACGCAGCCGCTGACGCAGATGAAAATAACCGCCAGGCAGAACAAGACGTTCGCCAACACGCTCCACCAGCCCAGCGTTCCCATGTGCAGCGCGATGCTCGCCGCCATGAATTTGCCGAAGAAGTTGTAATCGTCGAAACGGATGTCGGCCAGGATTTTGCCGCTGTATTGGTCGATGTGCACCGTGCGGTCGGCGGTCGGGCTGACCATGTCGTAGCTCATCGAATCCTGCGACAGCGTCCACACGCCTGTTTCGCCTTTGGGCAGGTTGAGCTGGTAGCGGCCTTTGAAACCGATTTCGCGTGCAAAGCGGTCAACCGTTTCCAAAGTCATCGGTTCGCTCGGATTGATGCCGTTTTCGCCCTTCGTCGTACCGGAAACAGGCATGGGCGTGAGTTCCAGAATCCACGGTACTTCTTTGGTTTTGCCGTCGTTCAGCACATCGCCGTGGGTCGGCACGACGGATACGGGGTTCGGTTCGACGCCCCATTTGCCGGCGGGGAACTGGCTCCAAGACTGAACGAACTTACCGCCCCAAATGCCCGCCCAAGCAACACCAGACAGGCAGAACAACAATAAAATCAAAGAAACCCAAGTGCCGAATGCGCCGTGCATGCTGCGCCACCACGAGCGTCCTTTGCCCGTTTGCGGCACAAGCATGGATTTCAGGCTGCGCTGTTTCGCCCACCACAAATAAATCCCCGTAATCATCATCAGGATGGTCAGCGACGCGGCGGTTTCTATCAGATAATCGCCCGTCGTGCCGAGCATCATATCGCCGTGGATTCCGTCCATCGTGTGATACCAGCCCTCATTGCGTGGCATGGAACTGACGACTTTCGCCGTGTAAGGATCGACGGCGACCATGGTCGCTTTGTCGTCGTTGTTCACGCGGAACACGGCAACCATATCATCGGCGCGCGGCGCGATATATTGCACCACCGAAGCGGTTTCAGGGTTCACAGACTGCCGCGCCGCTTCCGCCTGCGCCGACAAAGGCTGCACCTGCGCCTGCGGGGTAACGTGTATGCGCTCGCCCTCTTTGCCGGTAATGTTGGCGAATAGAAGCATGCCCAGACCCGTTACGGCAAGCAGGGTCAGAAAGGGCGCGACCAATAGCCCGAAATAAAAATGCCACCGCCACACGGTCAGATAGCGGCGGTTGGCTTGTTGGTCGGGATGGGGAGTAGGTTTGGTTGTGTCCATAAATTCTCTCTTTTGTTTTGAGTGGATGGAGATAAAGCGCCAAGTTCCTGCCTTGCATTCTTATAGTGGATTAACTTTAAACCAGTACGGCGTTGCCTCGCCTTAGCTCAAAGAGAACGATTCTCTAAGGTGCTGAAGCACCAAGTGAATCGGTTCCGTACTATCTGTACTGTCTGCGGCTTCGTCGCCTTGCCCTGATTTAAAGTTAATCCACTATATTCCAATCCACCGAGAAAAATAGCAATCGAAAAGACGCATCGCCGCCATTTTTCGCATAACGGTCTTAACTTGGATATTGGCAGATTCAGAATCAGATTGAACCTGACAACAATAATAGACCAGATGAACTAATACTTTATAAGTATAATCAATTTTTCGGATATTAACAATTTTTGAAAATAAAGCCGTAGTGAAAGACAATACCTCAGAAAGAGACCATCGAGAAGAAAAATAGTTTGAAATAAGGACAAGCTTATAACGGACTTTCACACAGCAAAAATCATCTCCAAGCCTCAAGTCCGCTCAAAAACACGCCAAATTTCCATCTATATCCAATAAATACCGCCAAGCCCGTTTTATGACAAAGGTCATCTGAATAAACTATACTTTCAGACGACCCCTATCTATCACGGAGCTTATCCATGTCCATCCGTCTGACCACGCTGTCTCTAATACTTGCCGTCGCAGCCTGCACGCCCACCGTTTCCCCATCGGCAGAAATCTCGCCGTCCGTCACCAAATCCGCCATCGATACCGCCTACTGGACCGAGCAACCCTATTGCAGCGGCCGCTATCAATTGCGCCTGCCGTCCCAACGCCATCACGGCAGTACATCCATTGATTACAACGGCTGGAGCGTGATGGTCATGTTTAATGACTGGAATAGGAATTTTAAGAATATTGATAGGTTTAAGCGTAGTGGACAATTTGGAACTGATATTGTCGTCGACACCCGTACCCTAATTCCGGGACAGGCGATGATGCAGGTAGTACGTGGGGGATTTCATTGGGAAAACATTATCGGGAATGATGGTATGCCCTACGAAGCTTATTTATATTTTAAGCTGGATAATAACGACGCCTATATCGTACGCAGTTTTTTCTATATCCCTGCCGACAATAAGAAAGCCCCTGCCAACTGGAAAGCCAAAGAGAAAGAATTGATAAACGGCATGGAGAAAAAATTCCGTCAAGATTTCATCAACGGTTTGAAGACAAGACAGGAGTTTGAAGTACCGAACCGACACGGAATTTGCCTGATAGGCGGTTTTATCGAGGACAACGGCAAAAAACCGTTTGAAGTCCATAGCACCGTCGAATTTGCCAAACAACACGATATGAGTCTGGAAATCATGCACGGCGACGTGTTGAAAGCGGGCGAGCCGACTCTGCTGCAACGTAAGGTAAATCTGGGGAAAGGTGCAATGGTTAAAGCCTTAACCCGCACCATCCGCCAAGGCAAACGCACCATCAACGGCATGTCGGGTGAGGAAAAATTGGTGAAATGGGGCGGCAACAAATATATGTTCTTTTGGGAACGCGACGGCGGCGACCCGCGCATCATGATGCAGTTTGGTGCTGAGAAAAAAGACGGAACGAAGCGCAGTGAAGCCGAAGCCCTTGCGATTTGGGATACGGTTTTGCCGACTTTGAAGCCTGTGAAGCAATAGCGATGAAAAAGGTCGTCTGAAAATGCAGCTTCCATGGCATTAAACCTCGAACCTAGCTTTCAGACGACCTTTCCTCACACTTTTCTCTCGATAGCCTTTCATCCTTCCAAACAACACAAGACCGCAAGACAAAATTTTCAGACGACCTCCAACCATAATCATTGCCATTCGGACTGGAAAATATCCAACCCGCCCTTCCCTCGCAAACGGTATCAAAACTATTCCACAAACCGCATGATGCCAAGCAGCCGGCAAACGAAAGGTCGTCTGAAAACCTGAAACAAGATTTTTCAGACAATCTTTTGATTTGGATTTGTTATAGTGGATTAACTTTAAACCAGTACGGCGTTGCCTCGCCTTAGCTCAAAGA